>JBBIKA010000124.1:0-5926 GCA_037445695.1 Chloroflexota bacterium | reverse complement strand
AGCCGTGCGGGTGCCGGTCGCCGTGGCCGTGGCGGTGCGGGTGACCGTCGGCGTGAGCGTGGCCGTGCGCGTGGCCGTCGGCGTGAGCGTAGCCGTGCGGGTGCCGGTCGCCGTGGCCGTGGCGGTGCGGGTGACCGTCGGCGTGGGGGTGACGGTGCGCGTGGGCGTGGCGGTAGGGGTAGGCGTCGGCGCTTTCAGATCAATCCACAGCCAGTAGTTGGTCATGCTCCACGCGCCGACCGGGCTGTAGACGCGCACGCGGTAGTTGCCGGAGTGTGCCGCCTGGGTCTCGATGCGCTCTGTGGTTGTGCCGCCGTTGTGCGATCCCGCGGTCAGGTCCCCGGTGGGGTCATAGAGTTCCAGATCGTAGTTGGCGGGTAGGTTCGCCAGCTCCACTTCGATGATCTGGCCCTGGCTCACGGTGAACTGGAACCAGTCCTCATCGTCGGGACACAGCCGGTCGCCCATGTAGTTGATGCCCGTCGTGACCAGGGTGGCGGCGGCGAAGGAGTTGTTGGGCTCATCGCCGTCGTTGACGCAGGCGGCAGTGGCGGTCGGGGTGGGGGTGGGCGGGGAATCCAGCTCGTTGCCCAGGAGATAGAGCGCTTCAGACCACTCGCCGAAGTCGCTGTAGACTCGCACGCGATACTCGCCGGAGGCTTCGACGGCATAGTTGATGTGCTCGTCCTCGCTGCCTTCGTTGACCGACTGTTGCAGGAGGTCGCCGGTGGGGCCGTAGAGTGCCAGGTCGAAGTTGGCGGCCAGGTTGTATAGGCCGAGGTAGATCGTTTCGCCGGCGAACAGCTCGATCTTGTACCAATCTTCATCTCCGGCCGGACAGAGCGCGGCATCCAGCCCGTTGTTGCGCTGCTCCATCCATGCGGCCTGCTCGAAGCTGTCATTGGGTTCGTAGGGGTCTTCCGGGCAGGCGGCGGGCGCGGCCGCAACGCGTGCGTCGGTTCGCTCCGGCATCGCCGCGCGGGCCGACGTGGGGGGCTGGGGCAGAATGGGGCGCACGACCGCCGCGGGAGTCGGCGCGGGGGCGGCGAGCAGGGCCCGGATGTGCAGGTTGTAGTCGGTGGCGCGGCCGTTTTGCACCCACAGCCGCAACAGATAGCGCCCCGGCTCCAGGATGCGGGCCGGGATGAAGTCGCCTTCGGCCCGCGTCTCCGCCTGGACGATGCGGCGGCCCCACCAGGTGCGCAGCTCCATCAGCACGTTGGCGTTGGTGCGGCTGAAATAGGCCGCGATGCTGACCTCGGCCGGCTCGCTCAGCTCGAAGGTGAAATAGTCCTGGCCGTCGCGCCTCCCTGCGGTCTCGCCGAGGGTAAGGCCGCGGCGGCTGATGTCGGTCTGCTGCCGCGACAGCACGCCCAGCGCCTGCGCCTGGAACCAGAGATCGTTGGCCTCCAGGTCGTCCAGCGGCAGGGCCAGCCCCAGCCGCACGGCCTCGGCGGCGTCGGCCGCGGCGCGCGCCGCGGCTGCGCTTGCCGCCTCCACCGCCGGGCTGCCGGCGCTCAGCAGCATGGCGATGAGAACCAGGATATTCATGGTGTGGGATAGCTTCTTGCGCATCGGGGCCCTCCTCCTCACTTCATGATCAGCGGGATGTAAGTCTTGCGTGACGTGGTCGTCTGCGAGTTCAACCGGCCCCACGTCGCGCCGCTGATGTGGGTATTCGTCAGCAGATTCACCGTGCCCGCGACATTCAGACTGCCGTCTGCGGCGACCGGCACCTTGGCGAGAACGCCGTTGCTCGTATCTGTGATCCACATCGAGAAGAGCAGCCAGCGGCCGTCGGGGCTCCAGCCGTGCAGGCCGACGTTGAACATGGTGTAGTTGGCGGGGAAGCTGGCGTTGCCCAAGATCGCGCCGGTGGCCGCGTCGAAGATGACCAGGTAGGTGTACCATTGGTAATTCAGCACGTAGCACGCCTTCGCCGCCAGCCGGCTCTCGTCGGGCGACCAGAACACCTCTTGCGCGCCGCACCAGTTGTCGGGCGTGAGGATCGTGTCCAGCGTTGCGCCGGCGGCGACCGAGATGGGCTGCGCGTCGAAGACATCTTGCCCGCCTCCGCGATATGCCACCAGCCAGCGCGTGCCCGTGGGCACATCCTCGTAGCGGAAGCGGCCATCTGCGCCGGTGTAGACCATGTCTTTGCCCTCCAGGAACACGGGACGGCCGGCCAGCGGATTGCCTGCGGCGTCGCGCACGAGGCCCTGCACCACGCCGCACGGGCACGGTTGATTCCAGCGGCCGGAGTTGGGGCCTGGGGTGATCTGCTCCCACCAACTGCCGTCGGCCGCCACGCGGAAGAGATTGCGGCTGGCCGGCGTGTAGAGGTACGCGCTGTCGGATGCGAAGTAGATCGCGTCGCCGGTCGGTGCAAGGCGCGGGTTCCAGATGCCGCCGGATGAACTCGAGCAGGCTCGCCACGTCCTGCACGCAGGCCGTTTCGCGCGAACGCACGTGCTGCACCCTGGCCCGCCAGATGGGCCGGCTGTCGGCGGCGGTGCCCGTCTATTCCCACCAGATGCGGAGCACGAAGAAGCTATGGCGTTGGTGGAGAGGGGTCATGTGTGTGCCTCATGGCGAAAGCGGGGGCAAAAAACACTGCCGCCTACGTTCTGGCGGCAGTGTAGCAGAGGGGTGTCTCTGGATTGTCTCAACCGCAATGAGCCATCCCCAAACCTTGGGCTCATTTTGAGATGGAACGCGGAGGACATGGAACGCTGATGCGCGCTGATGCGCGCTGATGTTCGCAGATACCATCAGCGCCAATCCGCGGGCATCTGCGTCATCTGCGTTCTATAATAGCACGCTGATGGCGCTGATGCACGCTGATGTTCGCAGATACCATCAGCGCCAATCCGCGAGCATCTGCGTCATCTGCGTTCTATCCTGACCGGCTCCCGCGCGTGCGCGCCTCCTGTCCGCCGGCGCGCAGCCCGGCCAGGTCGCGCTTGATCGTGGCCCGGCTGACGTGGAGCGCAGCGGCCAGGTCGTCCACGGTGGGGGCGGCGCCCTGCTCTGCGGCCTCAGCCAGCAGCCGCAGGAGCCGGCGCCGGCGGTGGGCCGTTTTGCCGGCTACCTCCCCATCCTCGGCGGCCGACACTGTCCAGGTCACCTCGACCCGCTCATCCTCCCGCAGCGGCCGGCCGGTGGGGACGCCGGAACGGGGCAGCCGCACGCGCACCGACTGCTCCCCCGTTTGCCAGGCCCGGTAGGCGGCCACGATCTCCCGGTTCTCGGGCACGTTCTCCAGGAAGGAGCTCTGCAGCTCCGGGCTCTCGATGGCGTGCGCCCGCTCCATGGCCACCGCGGCGGCTGCCGCGTTCTCCCCCAGACCCAGATGGTTGTTGGCCTGGGCAAAGGCGATGATGGCCAGATAAAGCGGGTAATCTATCTGGGTGAAGAAGGCCCTGGCGCGAGAGAGGCGCTCCTGTGATTCCCGGTAGCAGCCCAAGGCCATCAGGGCAATGCCGGCGTTGCAGTGGGCGCTGTGTTCCAGCAATCCATCGCCCATCTCTCGGCCCAGCGCGGCCACCTGCTCGAAGCAGCGCAGGGCCTGCTCATGGTTTCCCAGCAGGCCCAGGTATAGATTGCCCATCAGGTTCAAGGCGCCGGCCTCGCCCCGGCGGTCGTTGGCTGCCTGGAACAGCGCTTGCGCTGCCTCGGCTGCGGCCAGGCACGGGGGGATTTCGCCCAGGTGCCAGTGCGCCCGGCCGATCGCGACCTGGCATTCGCCGGCCAGTCGGAGATCGCCGCACTCCCGCGCCAGGTCGTTCGCCTCCTGCAACAGCGCCAGGCCCTGGCGAGGCGCGCCGGTGCCGGTCGCCAGACGCCCCTGCCGGTAAAGGGTCACCGCCCGGCGCCGTGCATCATCCAGGGCGACGGCCAGCCGCAGCATCTCGGCCAGGCCGGCCGTCTGTTCCTCGCGCCGGCCCAGGACGTCCAGCGTCGCCTCCTTCCGGCGGTGCAACTCCCAGCGGGTGGCCCCATCGCGCTCGTCGGCCAGGGCAAGGGCCTGGTCATAGCGGGCCAGCGCTTCAGTATAGGCGTAGAGTGCCTGGGCCTGCTCCCCGGCCTGCAGCCCATAGGCTACGGCCTTGTCTCGCACCTGTCCCTGGGTGAAGTGATAGGCCAGCGCGGCCACCGCCTGGGGCTGCAGCGCTTCCAGCGCCTCCCCCGCCTGCCGATGCAACCGCCGCCGCTCTCCCTCCGGCAGCTCCGCGTAGGCCACCCGCCGCACCTGGTCGTGGCTGAAACGGTAGGCGGCCGGCCCCTCTTCCAACAGCCGCCGCCGCACCAGCCCGCCGGCCGCAGCCAGCCATGCGGGATGGTCGGGGCCGCTCATGTGCAGGAAGAGCGGCAGGTCGAACTCCGCGCCCAACACTGCCGCGGCGTTCAGCGCCGCCCGCTCATCCGGGCCCAGCCGCGCCAGCCGGCGGGCGATGACCTGGCGCACGCCGGCCGGCAACGGCAGCTCGGCGTAGTCGGCCGTGGTCTCGTCCCACGGGGTGCTCCACTCCCCGGCCTGGTCGCGGTAGAGCAGCCCTTCGTCGTGGAGGGCGCGCAGCGTCTCCAGCACGAAGAGGGGATTCCCCTCCGTCTCCCGATAGAGCCGCGCCGCAAAGCGCGGGGCTTCCTGCGCCAGCCCCAGCGCCCGGCGCACCAGCTCGCCGGTCTCCCCGGCCGAAAGCGGCGCCAGCTCGATCCGTTGGCAGCCGGCCCGATCCAGCGCCTGCAGCGCCTGCCAGACGGCCGGCCGGGCGCGCGCTTCGCCGCTGCGGTAGCTGCCGATCACTGCGATCCGGCCGGCGGCCAGTTGCGGCGCCAGGCGGATCAGCGCCTCCAGGGTGGCTTCGTCGGCCCAGTGCAGGTCTTCCAGGATCAGCAGGTGAGGGGTGATGCGGCCCAGGGCCAATGTGACGCGAGCCAGCGCTTCCAGCAGGCGCGCTCGCCCCTGGTCGGCCGGGAGGATTGTGCCTGGGCCATGGGCTTCGGCCCGGCCGTCAGGGAGCGCGGCGGCCCCAAGTTCCGGCAAAAGCTGCCCTGCCTCTCGCCGCCACTCCGCTTCCACCAGATGGGCCAACTGGCCGGCCCGCAGGGGCGAAAGGGCGCCGCGCAGCGCCTCGACCAGGGGGGTATAGGGCGGCGCGTCGGCCAGCTCGCGGCCGTGGCCCCAGGACACCTCCATCCCACGCCACCCCGCGTCCCGCGCCACTTCCTGCAGCAGGCGGGTCTTGCCCACCCCGGCCTCCCCTTCCAGCAGGATCAGCCCGCCGCGGTCGCCGATGGCTCGCTCCAGATGGCCGAGCAGGACCGACCGCTCTTGCGCCCGGCCCACCAGCGGCACCTGGCCGGTCCCTTCCAGCAAGAGCGCGGGCCGCGGGGTCGCCGCTTGCGGGAGATAGAGCCCCTCCGCTTCGCCGGCGCGCGCGGCGATCTCGCGGTACAGGACCGTGGTGGCGGCCGTCGGCTCGGCGCCCAGCTCCTCGGCCAGGACGGCGCGGCAAAGCTCGTACTGCTGCAAAGCCTTGTTGCTGCGCCCCAGCAGGTGGCAGAGGCGCATCACCTCGCGGTGGCCCGCCTCGCGCAGCGGATCTTCGGCCACCAGGCGTTGGGCATAGCCGAGCGCCTCCTCGTAGGCGCCACCGGCCTTGCACAGCGCCAGCAGCCGCTCCAGCGCGGCCAGGAACAGCTCGCGCAGCCGCTCGCGCTCAACCACCATCCAGTCGTCGTAGAAGCCGGCCAGGAAATCGCCGCGGTAGAGGGCAACGGCTTCACGTAGGGCCGAGAGACCGCCCGATAGATTGGTTGATCGGTAGATTGGTACATTGGTGGGCTGACCTTCTAACCCATTTCCCAATCTACCAGCTCCCCCATTTCCCAATCTACCAGTTCCCCCATCTACCAATCTACC
>JBBIKA010000123.1:2244-12777 GCA_037445695.1 Chloroflexota bacterium | reverse complement strand
TACACGTCGTAGCCAGGAGGCTTTAGCCCCTGGCGGGCCCGCAATGACGAACGCCGCTGACGGACCGCGATGACTAACGCCGTCCGGCTACGACATGGAAGCCCCCTGAACGGGGCCACGCAGGCACCCAGCCTCCTTGAGGAGGCTTACACGTCGTAGCCAGGAGGCTTTAGCCCCTGGCGGGCCCGCAATGACGAACGCCCCTGGCGGGCCCGCAATGACGAACGCCCCTGGCGGGCCCGCGATGACGAACGCCCCTGGCGGGCCCGCAATGACGAACTACGCGGCTCTGATGGCGGACCTTCTGCCATCGCTCGACCGCCATCCTAGCTGGTATGCTTGGCCGGATCGTCCCAGTAGTACGTCTCGCTCTGCAGGAAATGCTCGTCGCCGGTCGTATCGTCCATCGGCATCCCCGGCAGATATCCCTTGAAGCCATTCTTCACGATGACCGGCGTCGGCTGCTCGCCCAAGACACCGATCATCGGCAGTTGTTCGGCCCAGATCTCCAGGATCTTCTTGAACGCAGCGGTCTGCTTGGCCGGGTCCGGCTCAACCGCGATCTCCTCATCCCAGATCTTCCAGATGGTGTAGATCCAGTGGCCTTCGGGCGGCTTCACGGCATTCGGCCCGTTGGGATCCTCATAGTAGAAGCCCCAGCCCGGGCACCACGGCCGATCGGGCTGAACCCCGCGGAAGATGATCGCCTCGGGCACCAGCGGCAGCACGGTGCGATCGCCACCCCACCAGGCCGCCTCGATGTCGTTGGCGCTGTAGTGTTGCGTGTAGAGCGCCCGCTCAGAGTACTTGTAGGTCGCCTTGATGCCCACCTTGGCCAGGTCCTTGCTCACCAGGAGCACCGCATCCTCGGTCGGGGTGCCGGGCTGATCGGTGCCTTCGATGATGAAGGAGATCGGCGTCTTGCCGTCCTTGTGGAGCCGGATGCCGTCGGGCCCCTTCTGGGCGTAGCCGGCCTCGTCCAGCAGCTTGTTCGCCAGGTCCGGATCGTACTTGAGCCAGGCATTGGACGCCTTTTCGTAGTACTGCGGCGACATGGGCAGCGGGCTGTACTGTCGCGGCTTGAGCATGCCGTTATAGACCAGTTGATTGATCTGGTCGCGGTTGATCGCCGAGGAGATGGCCTGGCGCACCTTGAGGTTGTTGAAGAACTCGTTGAGCAACTTGTTCTTGCAGCTCAGGTTAAGCTGCATCGCAACATGGCTTGCGCTGATGGCCAGAAGCGTCTTGTAGTCGCCCTTGGCTTCGCCGCTCTTGTAGAGCGCCAGATCGGCGATGGTCATGTGGCGAGCCTGCATATCAATTTCGCCGTTCGTCACCCATAGGTTCTTCACCTCGTTGTTCTCGAACAGGCGATGCGTGATCTTGTCAATATACGGGAGCTGATTGCCTTCCTCGTCCACCGCGAAGAAGTAAGGGTTGCGCTCCATGATGAACATCTCCTTCGAGAGCGCACCCTTGGCCAGCCACGGCATGAGCGAGGGCCGTTCGGGGTTGGCATACCACCACGACGCAAAGTCCAGGTAGTAGCGGTCCCAGCTATCGAAGCCCTTTGCCTTGATCGCGGCCGCCAGCTTCTCTTTGTCGGACGTGGTCTCTTCGTGATGCTCCTTCATGTAGTGGCTCGGCACCGCGCCGCCCGACGATACACTCAAGCTCCCGCGCGTCAGGGTATAGATCAGCAGGGGCTTGGGATTGGTGAAGGTGAACTTGAAGGTGAACTTATCTATCACCTCCAGCTTGCCCAGGGTCCGGTCCTTGTTCGACAGGTTGCTCGGCGGGCTGGGATAGAGCTTCTTATTCTGCAGCTCGTACTTATACCACCAGGCGATGTCGTCGGTCGTGAAGTCCTTGCCGTCGGACCACTTGTGGCCCTCGCGAATCTTGAAGGTCCACTCCTTGGCGTCGGGGCTCACCTGATAGGACTCGGCCAAGCGGGGTTGTGCGACCAAGTCTTTGGTGAACCAGGCCCAGGTGCGGTCGCCCAGCTTGGTCGGCCCCCAGCGATCGGAAACGCCGTTGAACGCGCGGCGCCAGGTGCCTCCATACTTGCCAATGCCTGCCTGGCCCTTGAACACAGCCGGCTTCTTGGGCAGGCGCTGATCCACCGGCGGCAGCTTGCCGGCCTTCACCAGCTCGGCCAGCATCGGGGCCTCTTTGTACTGACCGGCGGCTGCGACTGGCGCCTTGGTCGGCTCCGGTGCCTTGGTCGGCTGGGCAGCCGGCGCTTTCGTCGGCTCCGGCGCCTTGGTCGGCTCCGGTGCCTTGGTCGGCTGGGCAGCCGGTGCCTTGGTCGGCTCCGCCTTGGGCGCAGGCGTGGCCTGGCCACCGCACGCCGCGGCCGCCGCTCCCACGGCCGTCAGCGCCGACAGGCGGAGAAACTCACGACGATTAATGAGCTTCTTCATGGGTCTTGCCTCCTTGGGAAATTGCCGATAGACTGATGATGCGCGTCGAGAGATGGCCCTTCACGTAGTTTTGTCCTGCTTCTGCCTCCTTTTTGCACGACACCCTGCGCGCCGGACGCCTCACAGCCCCAACACGCCGATCAGCTTCAGCTCCTCGGCCCGATGGCAACTGGCGAAGTGATCCGGCGAGATCTCGCGCAAGGCCGGCTCTTCGGTCTTGCAGCGATCTATACAGTAACGACAACGCGGATGGAAGTAGCAGCCGGAGGGCGGGTGCGCCGGATCGGCCACTTCGCCCTGCAACGGCACCGCTTCGGTGCGCAGCCGCGGATCGGGCTTGGGCACCGATGAGAGGAGCGCCTCGGTATACGGATGGCGAGGGGTGAGGAACAGCTCGTTCGTGGCTGCGCTCTCCACCAGCTTGCCCACGTACATCACGGCCACCCGATCGCTGATGTGCTCGACCACGCTCAGGTCGTGGGAGATGAACAGATAGGTGAGCCCAAATTGCACCTGCAACGACTGGAGCAGGTTGAGGATCTGCGCCTGGACCGAAACATCCAACGCCGACACCGGCTCATCGCACACGACGAGCTGAGGATGCAACGCCAGGGCGCGCGCCACGCCGATCCGCTGGCGCTGGCCGCCGCTGAAGGCGTGCGGATAGCGCGTCATATACTCCGGCCGCAGGCCCACCACCTTGAGCAGCTCGGCCACGCGCTCTTTCAGCTCGGCGCCTTTGGCGATGCCGTGATTGTAGAGCGGCTCGCCGACGATCTCCAACAGGGTCATGCGCGGGTTGAGGGAGGAATAGGGGTCCTGGAAGATGAGCTGCATGTTCTTGCGCAACTGGCGCAACTGGCCTTCATCCATCGTCGTCACATCCACCCGGCCCAACTGGCGATCGTTGAACCAGATCTGGCCCGCGGTCGGCTCGTAGGCCCGCAGGATCAGCCGGCCGATGGTAGTCTTGCCGCAGCCGCTCTCGCCCACCAGGCCCAGCGTCTCGCCTTCGCGAATGAAGAAGCTGACGTCGTCAACCGCCCTGACGTTGCCCACCTGGCGCGAGAAGAGAAAGCCGCGGCGAATCGGGAAGTACTTCTTCAGGCCCACTACTTCCAGGAGCTTGGGACGATCGGTGGTTTGTTCGGGCATCACACGATTCCTGTCATGGATTGATTGTACACGCCGGCGTGTTCCAGCATGGCGACGAAGTCGTCGTACATGACGACCTTCGGCAGGTAGCCCGCCGCGCCATCCTCCACCGTTTCGGCCGGCTCGTCCTGGCCCACATAGAACACGACCGGGATGTCGCGCGTGGCCGGTTCGGCGCGCAGGCCGGCGAGCATCTGGCGGCCCGAAATGCCGGGCAACTCGACATCCAGGATGATCAGGGCCGGATGCACATGATGCGCCACGTTAATCACATCCTTGCCCTGGCAGACGCTGACGGTGCTGAACCCGCTTTCTTCAGCGTAACGCTGAAGCAAATAGGTAATGTTCGGGTCATGGGCGGCGATCATGATCGTTTGAGACATGCGGCGCATTCCCGGCACAATGGGCCTTACGTGATGTCACGGCCAGCGCAGCACGGCGCATGCCTGGCCTCAACGGCGGGATAATATGATGATATCTTAATCTCGCCCCGCGCGTCTTCTGTTTTTGGGACATCTGATCAAGATTTTGGAGCAAGTGCGCGGCGCTGGTACTCGCGCGGAGACATGCCCGTTTCGCGGCGGAACGCGTCCGCGAAATAGCTGCTGCTCGCGAAGCCGGTCGCAATGGCCACCTCGGTGATGGTCTTATCTCCGGCCTCCAGCAGCCGTTTGGCCTGCTCGACCCGATAGCGGCTGAGGTAAGTGATGGGCGAGACGCCCATTTCCTGGTGGAAACAGCGCGTGAGATGCCGCGCGCTGACGCCGATATGCGCGGCGACGTCTTCGCGCGAGATCGGTTCGGCGTAATGTTCGTGGATATAGGCCATGGCCTTGCGCGTGGTACGCTGCGCTTCGCTGCCCAGGCGCCGGCTGCGCGCCAGGGCCGCTTCGATGTGCGCCAGCGTCTCCTCGGCCGTGAAGAGCCCTTTTTGCAAGACGGCCGCCACCCCACGATTGAGCTGCTCCATCTCGCATTGGGTCAAAACCTGCGCCGTGACGACGATGACCGGAATGCCGCGCAGCCGCGGGTCCTCCTGCATCGCGGCCAACACGGCCATCCCGTCCAGCTCCGGCATCATCAGATCGAGCAACACCAGGGCCGGCCGCTCGGAGCGCATAAGCTCCAAGGCCAGGCGGCCGTTGGTGGCCTGCAACACCCGACAAGCGGGCAGCGCCTGGGCCACCAGCCGGGCGTGCATCTCCAGGATGCGCGGATCGTCGTCCACCACCAGGATGCTCCGGCCGCCCTCGCCGACGACCGGCGTCAAGCCGTAGCGCTCCAGAGCCTCCCGCAACGCGGCCGCTTCCACCGGCTTGGTCAGATGGCCCAACGCCAACATCGCGCCGGCATCGGGCCGCGGCAGCGCATAGAAGAATACGGGCACATCGTGCAAGGCCGGATGGCCGCGCAATGCCTCGATCACCTGCCAGCCGCGCGCCGAAGCCGGCTCGCAATCGAGCAAGACGGCCCCCGGCGCCAACGCCAGCAACGCATCGAGCCAGTTGGGATCGCCGTCCAGGCACAACGCGGTGGCCTGGAAGCCGTCTCGCCGCAACGACTCCACCAGCCGATCGCCGTCGGCCGACCCGGCCGTCAACAGAACGACCGTCTGCGCGTCTGACCGGCGATCGGCTTCCTCTTCCTGGCGCCACGCCGGCAGAGTGAAATAGAACGTGGAACCGCCCTCCTCTTCGCCGGAGGAATACACGCCGATCTGGCCACCGTGCAGCTCCACCAGCTCGCGACAGATCGCCAGGCCGATGCCCAGGCCGCCGTAGCCGCGCGCGGCCGTTCGCTCCGATTGGCGGAACTCGTCGAAGATCGCCTCCTGTTCGGCCAGGGGCACGCCCAGGCCGGTGTCGCTCACCGAGACGGTCACGCCGGCGTCGTTCGCCTCGGCCGTCAAGACCACCCGGCCGGATTCCGTGAACTTGACGGCATTGGTCACCAGGTTGAGGATCACCTGGCGCAACCGCGACGCGTCGCCGTACACAAGCGGCAACCCATCGGGGATGAACGCCTGCCACTCCAGCCCTTTGGCGCGCGCCATCTGCTCGCCGATCAAGGCCACCGGCCGCAAGATCTGGCCCATGTCGAGGGGCGCCTTGATCAGGCGGAGCTGACCGGTCTGGCTACGCGCCAGGTCGAGCACATCGCGCACGAGGCTATCCAATTGCTGCGCGCTGACATGGATGCGGGCCAGGTCCTGCCGATAGGGCTCGGGCAACGGCGGCCGGCGGTCGCCGGTACGTTCGCGCAGCAACATTTCGCTCAGGCCTACCAGGAGGACCAGCGGCGTGCGGAGCTCGTGGCTCACCATCGAAAGGAAGCGGCTCTTCAGCCGGTCGGCTTCCTCGGCCAGCCGGCGGCCCTCTTGAGCGGCCTCGCGCGCCGCGACCGCCTCCTGATAGAGACGGGCGCTCTGCTCGGCCAGGAGCACGGCCTTGAGCGCCACGCCGATCGCCTCCTGCAACGTGGTGTAAAGGTCGCCCGGCGCGCGCGGCTCGAATATCACCAGGCCAAGGCGCTCCTCCTGAAAGGTCAGTGGCAGGGCCAACACGCTCTCCTGCGGGGCCGAGGGAAGCAGATCGCCCATGACCAGGTCACGAGCGCGCACGAGCCGGCCCTGGGGGCCCAGGTCGGTCCGGCCATGCTCGTCGTAGGCGAGCACCAGGCGGCACCACTCATCGGGTGCGGCCGGGTTGTCGTAAAGGGCCAGGCAACAGCGGCCGATGCCCAGGCCGGGCAGCTCTTCGGCCAGCACATCCATCAAATCGGGCAAGCGGGCGCTGGTGGCCAGACAGTGCGAGATGCGCTGCATACGCTGAGCCCGGTTCTGCGCCAGCCACTCGCGATACCCGCGCACGCGAAATGCATGATCGCCGATCAGCACGCGGGCCTGATGCCAGAGGTCTTCTCCGCGCACGAGCAACGCGGGCTGCTCGATCAGGTACGGCAGAAGCTGGCGGCGCAAGACCGATACGGCCCCTTGCCAGGCGATCACATCGCCGCCGGCCGCCACCTCCTGGCGCAAGATCGCCTCCAGGGCGGGCAGGAACCCGCCGGCCGCCTCGCCGGAGAGGTCGGCGAGAAACGCATCCAGGAACTGTTCCGTGCGCTCGGCGCCGTCCAATTGGGCGGTCAACGCCGCCAGACATTGCTGGCGCACGGACGGCGCAGAGAACGGCGTGCGCTCGCCGGCCCACAGCGCCGGCTCGCTCGCGGCCTGCACCACGGCCGGCTCCGGGCAACCGCACGACTGGCGTACGACCAGCCGGGTGGGCAACAGCACCTGCGCCGGCACCGGCTCGCCGGCGATCATGGCCATCAGCAGGTTGACCGCCTGGCGGCCCCGTTCGTACATGCGCCAGGGCACCGAGGTCAACGGCGGCGTGACCAGCCGACCCAACAACGTGTTGTCGAAGCCGGTCACCGACACGTCTTCGGGCACGCGCAGGCCGTGCTCCCGCAGCGCGCTCATCGCATCAACGGCCACCTGATCGTTGACGCAGGCCACCGCGTCAAAGCGGGCCCGGCGCTCGTCCAGGAAGAGCTCCACCGCGGCCCGGCCGCCCGGTTCATACCACTTGTAACAGGGGGAAATCAACTCGGGGCGCAGCGGCAGGCCGAATTCCTGCAGGGCATCCAAATAGGCGCGGTAACGCTCGTCCGCGTCGCGATGCCCTTCCGGTCCCCGCACGAAGGCCAGCCGGCGCCGGCCGTGGACGGTGATCAGATGGCGCACGGCTTGCTTCATGCCGTCGTAGCTATCGAGGAGGATGCCGGGGATCCCTTCCAGCGTCACCCCGATGCTCACCATCGGCAGCGGCCGGTAGCGCTCGCAGAAACGGCGGAGCGCGTCGTTCCCCACATAGCTGGCCAACGACGAGGCCCACACGATCAGGCCGTCCAGCCGGCCGGTGTCAATGAGGTCGTAGATGAAGTTGCCGCTGCAGCTGAAGTCGTTCGGGTCCTGGAGGTAGCCGCCCGCGAAGCACACCGGCCGGCCGCCGTGGCCGCGCACCGTATCGGCGATCCCCGGCCACAGGCTGGAGCGCGATTCGCCGGATATATTGTCCATGATCACGCCGATGGTCGGCCCGCGGCGACCGGTGGCCGGGGCCAACGCCGACCTCTCTCCGCTCATGCCTCACCTTCAAGGTGCGCGCCGGCGGCCGGAACTCCTGCGCCCTGCAACCTCTCCAGCGCGACGCTGGCCAGGATGAACGCGGCCACCCCCTTGTGATCGTTCGTCACCACCGGCTCGCCGATGTAATAGGCGAACGAACCATCCCGATACGGGTTGCCGCCCAGTCCGGCCACCTGGCAGATGTGCGTCACATGGACCAGACCCTGCGCGTCCACTTCGATGAAACGATCTAAAATGCCGGCATAAGCTCGCTCGACCACAGACAGATAGGGCTGCTCGAGATGGCCGGCCGCAATCCCCTTCGCCAGCGCATAGACGAACATGCACGAAGCGGACGCCTCCAGGTAATTGCCCGGCCGGTCGGACTGATCGAGCACCTGATACCACACGCCGCTCGCCGCGTCCTGCACGCGCACAATCGCCTCGGCCGCGCGCCGCAGGACCGCCACGATCGCCGGTCGCTGCGCGTGATCGGCCGGAAAGTGATCGAGCACGTCCACCAGCGCCATCATGTACCAGCCGAGCGCCCGGCCCCAAAAATGCGGCGAGCAGCCGGTCTGCGGATCGGCCCAGCGCTGCCGGCGGCTCTCGTCCCAGCCGTGATAGAGCAGGCCGCTGCGCAGATCGCGGGCATGCTGCTCCATGAGCAGGATCTCCCGCGCCACTTCGTCGAACAACTCCGGCTCGGCGAACACGGCCGCGTATTCGGCCATGAACGGCCCGGCCATGTAGACACCGTCGAGCCACATCTGATGCGGATAGATCAACTTGTGCCAGAAGCCGCCCTCGCTCGTGCGGGGGTGGTGGCGCAGTTGCTCGCGCAAGAGTTCGGCCGCGCGGCGATACCGATCGTCGGCCGTGGCGCGGTCGAGGAGGAAGAGCAGCTTGCCCTGGTTGATCTGATCGAGGTTGTATTCGTCCTGGCGATAGGTGCGGATCGAGCCGTCAGGCGCGACGAACTCGTCCATGTTGGCCTTGACGTAGGAGAAGTAGCGCGGATCGCCGCTTTGTTGCCAGACGCGCGCGATGCCCAGCAGAACGGCGCCCGCCTCGTAGCGCCACCGGTCGGCCAGCCGCGGCCAGCGCCGCATGACCGTATCGGCCGTGCGCACCGACCACGGTGCCGTCGCGCCGGCGTTGCGCCCGGCGGCAGGGTATTCCAACGCCATTTCAGCCTCCTTGCCGCAAATGTCCTTCTTGACCCATCATCGCAATCAAGCTATGATAAAATTATATCACAGGTTCATGCGCAGCAGCACACAGCGCGCGAGGCAGATGAACAGTGCCCTCGTGCCGGGCACTTCGGAAGTGCCCGGCACGTCTGAGTCAGCATAAATGATCTTCCCGGATGGTCGCTCACATGCGCATCAAACTTGCCTACGACAAAACCGGCCTATGGCTGGAACTGCCCGATGACCTCAACGTCACGGTCGTCGAACCCGTTTTCGTGCCGGGCTTGCCCGACGCGGCCGCCGCGCTGCGCGCCGCGCTGGCCGCGCCGATCGGCGCTCCGCCCCTGCGCGAGCTCGTCCGGCCCGGGGAACGGGTCGGCGTGATCTTCAGCGACATCACCCGGCCCACCCCCAACCGCCTGATCCTGCCGGCCGTCCTGGCCGAGCTGTCCCACGTGCCCGACGTTGAGGTGACCCTCTTCAACGCCCTGGGGACGCACCGGTCCAACACCGAGGCCGAGCTGCGCGAGATGCTCGGCGACGAGATCGTGGCGCGCTACCGCATCGTCCAGAACAACGCGTTCGATCCGGCGACCCAGGTCCACGTGGGCCGCACCCGACGCGGCCACGAGATCTGGTTGAACGCGGAGCTGATGGCATGCGACCTGAAAGTGCTCACCGGATTCATCGAACCGCACTTCTTCGCCGGCTTTTCCGGCGGCGGCAAGGCGATCATGCCGGGGATGGCTGGACTGCGCACGGTGCTGGGCAATCACGATGCCGGCATGATCGCGGATCCGGCCGCCACCTGGGGCGTGACCGTCGGCAATCCGATCTGGGAGGAGATCCAAGAGGTAGCGCAACAGGCCGGCCGGCTCTTCCTGCTCAACGTGACGCTGAACCGGGAGAAGCAGATCACCGGCGTCTTTGCCGGCGACCTGCGCGCCGCGCATGCGGCCGGGTGCGACTTCGTCCGGCGCACGGCCATGGTGGCCGTGCCGCATCCGTTCGACATCGTCATCACCACGAACTCCGGCTATCCGCTCGACCTGAACCTGTATCAGGCGGTGAAGGGGATGAGCGCGGCCGGCCAGGTGGTGCGGCCGGGCGGCGCCATCATCATCGCAGCGAGCTGCTGGGACGGCATCCCCGATCACGGCCTCTACGGCCGGCTCCTGCGCGAGGCCACCAGCCCGCAACAACTGCTGGAACGCATCCAGGCGCCGGGCTTCCTGGAACAGGATCAGTGGGAGGCGCAGATCCAGGCGCAGATCCAACTCAAGGCCGAGGTGTATGTCCGCAGCCACCATCTGAGCGACGAGCAGATCACCGCCGCGCTCTTGCGGCCGTGCCACCGCATCGAAGACACGGTAGAGGAGCTGCTGGTGCGCTACGGCCGCCAGGCGCGCATCTGCGTCTTGCCCGAAGGCCCGCAGACGATCCCTTACCTCGCACGCTAGAGCCGCGGCCTTTGGGAAAGCGGCGCTCTGCGCCGCTTTCCCGGCCCCCCATCTAAAGCCGCGCCGGCGCGTCGCAAACCCAACCTACATCGCACGCTGAACCAACGCGGGCCGGCGCACCTGGTCGTAAAGCTCCAGAATGCGATCGGCGATGAGCGGCCAGCCGA
>JBBIKA010000123.1:0-2144 GCA_037445695.1 Chloroflexota bacterium | reverse complement strand
CGGCGCACCTGGTCGTAAAGCTCCAGAATGCGATCGGCGATGAGCGGCCAGCCGAACTGCTGCGCCAACCGGACGGCGTTGGCCTGCAATCGCCAGCGCAGATCGTCCTGTTTGAGCAGACGGCGCAATGCATCGGCCAGGGCGGCCGGATCGCGCTCGGGGACCAGCAAGCCGGTCACGCCGTCCTGGACGGTGTAGACCAGCCCGCCCACCCGACTGGCCACCACCGGCGTGCCGCACGCCATGGCCTCCAACGCGACCATGCCGAACGACTCATAGTGCGACGGCATCACCAGCACGTCGGCCGCGCAATAGTAGTCGGGCAGGGTGTCCTGTCCCTGTTTGCCCAGGAAGGTCACCAGCTTGCCGATGCCCAGCGCGTCGCGCAGCTCGATCAGCCGACGCATCTCGGCCGTCATCTCCTCCACGGGCACCGTCGCATCCCCGCCGATGATCGCCACCGAGAGGCATTCGCAGCCCAGGTTGCAGCTCTCGTCTCGATCCAGCAGCGCAATGGCTTCGAGCAGGGTATCAATGCCCTTCAGCGGTTCGATACGGCCGACGAAGAGGATCAGCCGGCGCTCTGGGTCCAACTCGAGCCGCTGCCGCGCTGCGAGTTGAGAGCGCGGATAGAAGCGCGTCAGGTCCACGCCGGGCGGGATCACCTCGATCTTATCGGGAGCAGCGCCGTAAAGGAGCACCATCTGCTCCTTGTCCAACGGGCTGCCGGCGACGATCCGATCGGCCTGGCGCATGAGCGCGTGTTCGCTCTCGATGCGCAAGGCCGGCGCGAATTCGTGCGGCGCGCGGGCAACCCGGTTCTTCATGTGCCCCAGGGTGTGAAACATCTGGATCACAGGCACATGGTCGCCCCAGGCCGCCTGCAGGTACCGGCCGGCCACCCCGGAAAGCCAATAGTGGCTATGGATCACGTCGTACTGCCGGCCGTTCTCGCGGGCAAACTGCGCCACCCAGCCGACAAAATCCGGCAAATGCTCGTAAATGATCTGTTGGCTCACCGGCCGCTCGGGCCCGGCCGGCACATGGATCACCTGCGCCGTCGGCCCCAGCTCATGCGAGATGCGCGGCACATGATCGTCTTGCGAGCGGGTGAAGACGTCCACCGTCACCCCGCGGCGGCCCAGCTCGACCGTCAGATCCCGCACATAGACGTTCATGCCGCCCGTGTCCTTGCCGCCGAGCGTGGCCAACGGACAGGTGTGCACGCTGAGCATGCAAATGCTCAGGTCCGAACGAACGATTCGCTCTGGCATCTTCTCATTCTCCGATCAACGCCCGCACCTCGGCGATCACCTGATCGGTGCGCTTGAAGTGCACCCCGTGCATGCCGATCGCGCGGGCGCCTTCGACGTTGGGGCTGAAATCGTCCACGAAGACGGCCTGCTCCGGTTCGACGCCCAGCCGCGCCGCGGCGAGCCGAAAGATGCGCGGGTCGGGCTTGGCCACGCCGACCTCGGCCGAGATCACGATGTCGTCCACCACGCGCGCCAGGCCGAACCGCGCCGCGATGATGGTGCGGCCGTCGGACCAGGCGTTGCTCAGGATGCCGGTCTTGAGGGCCGGCCGCAGGCCGGCGATGAACGCCACCAGGTCCGCATCCAGGCGGTCGCCCGACCAGAAATCGGCCTGGAGCCGGGCCAGCTCGACGGCATCCAGGCCGAACGTCCGGGCCACATGATCCCACACGGCCGCGGCCGGCACCTGTCCCAACGTGGCCTGCGCGGCCACGGCCGAGTCGAACACCGTCGCGTAAAGCTCCTGGGGCGAGACGCCCAGTCGCGCCGCGGCGCGCAGCCGGCCGGCCTGATCCTCGGTGCGCACGATCACGCCGCCGAAGTCGAAGATGACGGCGCGAATGGCCGTCGCCGGCCCCGCCGAGTGTCTGACGTAGTCTTCCGTGATTGACATGCTGCTCCCTGGATAGATCGGCAATGTGACATTTCCCGTCATTGCCTGCCTTGCCCCTCCCCCTGCCCCTCTCCTCTCCTGGCCGAAGGCCAGGAGAGGAGAGGGGAGATCATGAGGGGGCTTGAGGGGGGGGGGGGGGGGGCCGGCCCGCCCGCGCCCCCCCGGTGTTGTGTTTGTTGTGGGGGAGGACCGGCGACAGAACAAACCGAGGGGGG
>JBBIKA010000122.1:0-12793 GCA_037445695.1 Chloroflexota bacterium | reverse complement strand
AGCGCGGCTCGATTACCGGAATAAATTCTTAACATTCATAACGGTCGGGCTACGACGTGCAAGCCCCGTGAACGGGGCTGGATCCGTGCCGACGGGGCGGCCGGCCCGATTCATCGGGTGCAACCTGGTAGCACGGGCCATTTATCGCCTGTAACGAGGCGCCGTGCTTGTTACCCGATTAGATGAACTTCATTAGGCCGCAGGACGCAGGCTGAAGCCTGCTCCACGCGGCGGATGACGAGGAGTCTGGTCCATGTATGAGATTCTCGAAAAGCACCGGCTCAGCGATGCGATCGTGTTGATGGTGGTGGCCGCGCCGCATGTCGCGCGCAAGGCCAGGGCCGGCCAGTTCGTCATCGTGATCGCCGACGAACAGGGCGAGCGTATCCCCCTGACGATCGCCGATCACGACCCCCAGGCCGGCACGATCACCCTGGTCATCCAGGAGATCGGCAAATCCACCAAACAAATGGGCCAGATGGAGCCGGGCCAGAAGTTTTATTCGGTGGCCGGGCCGTTGGGCCACCCGACCGAGATCGCCGCCTATGGCACCGTAGCCTGTGTGGCGGGCGGCGTCGGCATCGCGCCCATGTACCCGATCGCCCGCGCCTTGAAGGAGGCCGGCAACTACGTCATCTCGATCATCGGCGCGCGCAACCGGAGCCTTCTCTTCTGGGAAGACAGGATGCGCGCCGTCTCCGACGAGCTGATCGTTTGCACCGATGACGGCTCCTATGGCCGCCAGGGCGTGGTGACCGTGCCGCTGCAGGAGCTGCTGGAAGCGCGGGGCAACGAGATCAAGAAGGTGTGGGCCATCGGCCCGACCATCATGATGAAGTTCGTGGCGCTGACAACCCGGCCTTTCGGCGTCGAGACCATCGTGAGCCTGAACACCATCATGATTGACGGCACCGGCATGTGCGGGGGCTGCCGCGTCCCCATGCTCGAAGGCGCACAGTTCGTCTGCGTGGACGGCCCCGAGTTCGACGGCCATCAGGTGGACTGGAACGGCCTCCTTTCCCGCATGCAGTTCTATCGGGACGAGGAACGGCTTGCAGTGGAACGTTGGGAGCATCTGCGGGAGACCCCCTCGCACGAGTGCCACCTGGAGAAGGTCATCGCATAGAGGGATTCATGGCCGAGCTTACGAATCGTCAACGGATGACTATTCCCCGCCAGGAGATGCCGACGCAGCCGCCCGACGTGCGCATAGGCAACTTCGACGAAGTGGCGTTGGGCTATACCTGGGAACTGGCCCTCCAGGAGGCCGAGCGTTGCCTGCAATGCGCCAAGCCGCACTGCGTCGAAGGCTGTCCGGTGGGCGTGCAGATTCCCCAATTCATCAAGGCGCTGCGCAACGGCGACCTGCCCGGCGCGGTGCGCGCCATGAAAGAGAAAAACAACCTGCCGGCCATCTGTGGTCGGGTCTGTCCACAGGAAACGCAGTGCGAGGCCAACTGCGTGCTCGCCAAGAAGGGCCAGGCGGTGGCGATTGGCCGGCTGGAGCGCTTCGTCGGCGACTTCGAGCTGCGCGAACACACCGCCGCGCCGCAGCCCGCCCCGCCGACCGGTCGCAAGGTGGCCGTGGTCGGCTCCGGGCCGGCCGGCCTGACCTGCGCGGTGGACCTGGCCCGACTGGGCCACAAAGTGGTCATCTTCGAATCGCTGCACCTGCCCGGCGGCGTACTGATCTACGGCATCCCCGAGTTCCGCCTGCCGAAAAGCATCATCCGGGCCGAAATCGAGTTTGCTACGAGTTGCCTGGGCATCGAGATCCGCACCGATCACGTGATCGGCAACACCTACACCTTGGACGAGCTTCTGGCCGAATACGACGCCGTCTTCCTGGGCACCGGCGCCGGCCTGCCGTCCTTCATGCGCATCCCCGGCATCAATTTCAACGGCGTGATGTCGGCCAACGAATTCTTGACCCGGGTCAATCTGATGAAGGGCTATCGGTTCCCGGAGTACGACACGCCGGTGAAAGTGGGCCGCCGCGTGGCCGTGATCGGCGCGGGGAACGTGGCCATGGACGCGGCCCGCAGCGCGCTGCGCCTCCAGGTGATGCAGGCGGCCAAAGAGCAGGCCGCGGGCGCCGCGCCGGCCGAGCACGAGGTGCACATCGTCTATCGCCGCTCGCGACACGAGGTGCCCGCGCGCGAGGAGGAGTTCCATCATGCCGAAGAGGAAGGGGTCATCTTCGACTTCCTGACCAATCCGGTGGAGATCCTCGGCGATGAGAAGGGCGCGGTGCGGGGCATGGTGTGCATCCGCATGGAGCTGGGCGAGCCGGATGCTTCCGGCCGGCGCTCGCCCGTGCCCATCCCCGGCTCCGAGTTCGAGATGCCCGTGGACACGGTGATCTTCGCGCTGGGCACCAGCCCCAATCCGCTCGTGTTCAACAACGCGCCCGGCCTGGCGCGCACCCGCCACGGCACGGTGGTCGCCGATCCGGAAACCGGCCGCACGCAGATGCCGCGGGTGTGGGCCGGCGGTGACGTCGTCACCGGCGCGGCGACCGTCATCAGCGCGATGGGCGCGGGCAAACGCGCCGCGGCCGACATGCACAAGTTTTTGCTCGAAGAAATGTAAAGCGGAGTGGAGACACTGGCTACCTGTACTGTTCATTTCGAGCCGGACGACAAAACAGTCACCGTGCCGAGCGGCATGACGATCGCCGAGGCCGCGCGTCTGGCCGGCATCGAGCTGAACCAGCCGTGCGGCGGACAGGGGCGCTGCGGCCGCTGCGCGGTGATCGTAGATGAGACGCGCTCGGCCGTGCGCCGCCGCTCGACCATGCGCCTTTCGGCGGTCGATGTGGCGGCCGGCTACGCGCTGGCCTGTCAGACGGTCGTGGAAGGGAACACCTGGGTGACCGTGCCGCCGCAACAGGCGATCGAGCGCCGGTTGACCACCCATAAGATCGCCGCGCGGGTCGAGGTGCCGTTCGACTATGATCCGCGGCGCCATCAGCCGATCCAGCGTTACTATTTGCGCCTCGATCCGCCCGACCTGGCCGATCAGACCGACGACTGGTCGCGCGTGGCGCGCGAACTGGCCCGCTTCGGGGTCGAGAACCCGCAGGTCTCGTTGGCGTTGTTGCGCGAGATGCCGCTCATCTTGCGCGGCCTGCGCGAGGAAGCGGCCGACGCAAAGCCCGCGGCGGCCGATGCGGAGCCGGCCGACATCTGGCACGCGCCGGCCGAGCCGTGGCAGGTGACCGCGGTCGTGGCGCTGGATTCGTGGGATCGGCCGAACGGCCCGCCCCAGTTGCTGGCCCTGTTGCCCGGCGACCACACCGATCGCAACCTGGCCGCGGCCGTGGACATCGGCACCACTACGGTGACGGTGTGGCTGGTGGATCTGGAAAGCGGCGAGGTGTTGGCGCAGGCCAGCGATTACAACGGCCAGATCGCCCGCGGAGAGGACGTGATCTCCCGCATCATCTACGCCAAAAAGCCGGGCCACCTGGCCGAGCTGCAAGAGCTGGTCGTCGGCACCATCAATCGGCTGCTGCAAACGGTTTGCCGGCAGGTGCATGCCGATCCGCAGGAGATCATGAAGCTGACGGTGGCCGGCAACACCACCATGATCCACCTCTTCTTGGCCATTCCGCCGGAGTCCATTCGCCTGATGCCGTTCATTCCGGTCATCAACCATCCGCCGACCGTCACGGCCGGCGAATTGGGGCTGATCGTGCATCCGCAGGCGCAGGTGGACTGTCTGCCGGGAGTGGCCAGCTACGTGGGCGCGGACATCAGCGCGGGGGTGCTCAGCACGCGCATGGACGAGGCGACCGACCTGACCCTCTTCATTGACGTGGGCACGAACGGCGAGACGGTGCTGGGCAACGCAGATTGGCTGATCACCTGCGCCTGCTCGGCCGGGCCGGCGTTCGAGGGTGCCGGGGTCGAGCACGGCATGCGCGCCACGGTCGGTGCCATCGAAGAGGTGTGGATCAACCAGGAGACGTTGGAGCCGACCTATCGCGTGATCGGCCGCGAGGGCGAAAAGCCGCGCGGCATCTGCGGCTCGGGATTGCTTTCGCTGCTGGCCGAGATGTTCATCACCGGCGTGGTGGACAAGGCCGGTAACCTGCAGGTGGGGCGCTCCCCGCGCATTCGCGAGGGCCAACATGGGCCCGAGTATGTGATCGCCTGGGGCAACGAGACGGCGACCGGCGAGGACATCGTCATCACCAAGGTGGACATTGACAACCTGATGCGGGCCAAGGCAGCCATCTACGCCGGCTTTACCGTCATGGCCCAAAGCGTCGGCGTGGACCTGGCCGACGTGTCCACCATGTTGATCGGCGGCTCCTTCGGCCAATACATCAACGTCGAAAAGGCGGTGCAGATCGGCCTGTTGCCCGATCTGCCCGCGCCGTCCGGCAGCGCTTCGCCGTGGGATCGCTTCAAATTCATGGGCAATACGGCGATTCGGGGCGCCTATATGGCGCTCTTGCGCCGCGACGTGCGCAACCACCTGACCGATGTGGCGCGCATGATGACCTATCTGGAACTGTCGGCGGATAATACTTTTTATGATGCGTTTATGTCCGCGCTGTTTTTGCCCCACACCGACCTGAGACGATTCCCGACGGTGGAGGCGGCTTTACAAAAGTGAGCGCACGACAGGGGGGAATATGACCGCAGAAACATTGTCTGTGGAGCAACTGGCCAGCTATCGCCACTTGATCACCCTGCCCGACGGGATGCGGGTATTGCTTCGTCCTCTGGTGCCCAGGGATCGCGATGCCCTGGTGGCGCTCTTCGCGGGCCTGCCGCCGAGCGAGACCCAGTTCTTCCGCAGCAACGTCGCCGACCCTAAGGTGGTGGCGGCCTGGGCCGAGAAGCCGGACTATACGAGCGTCTTCCCGCTGGTTGCTGTGGTTGGCGATCGCATCGTAGGCAATTCGACCCTGCACCTGGGCAAGGGCTATACCCGGCACGTGGCGCAGATCCGCATCTTTCTGCTGAAAGAGTATCGGCGCCACGGCATCGGCACGGCCATGATCCGCGCCCAGGTCGAGATCGCGCGCAAGCTCGGCCTTCACCAGGTGATCGCCGAGGTAGTCGAGAGCCAACCGCAGGTGATCCATGCCTTCGAGCGCCTCGGCTTCGAGCGGCAATGCGTCTGGAAAGACTTGTTCATGACGCCGGAAGGCGATACACTGGACATGGTGGTGTTGGTCAACTTCCTGAAGAAGCCAACCCATGAGTTCTGATCCGCTTGCGGGGAGTCGGGAATGACGATCACGATCGCGGTGGCCGGCAAGGGGGGCACGGGCAAGACCACGTTGGCCGGCCTGCTGGTGCGTTACCTGGTCCGGCAACGGCCGGGCAAGAAGATCCTGGCAATTGATGCCGATCCGAGCAGCAATCTCCATCTGGTGCTGGGCCTGCCGCTCACCCAAACCGTGGGCGATATTCGCGAGGAGTCGCGCACGGGCGTGGGGCAGGGCCAATCGCGCACCGACTGGCTGAGCTACGCGGTGCGCATGGCGGTGGAAGAGGGGGACGATTTTGACCTGCTGGCCATGGGCCGGCCCGAAGGCCAGGGCTGTTATTGTGCGGCCAACCACATGTTGCGCACGATCATGGACGGCATCAATGCGGGCTATGACTACGTGGTGATGGATAACGAGGCCGGCATGGAGCACCTGAGCCGGCGCACCACGCGCGACGTGGATCATCTGCTGCTGGTGAGCGACGCCAGCCTGCGCGGCCTGGTGGCGGCCGAGTCCATGCTCGCGCTCAGCCGGGAGCTGGAGATCAACGTGCGCCACACCTATCTGGTGCTCAATCGGGTGATGGGCGAGCTGGCGCCCACGTTGCGGGCCAGGGCCCAGGGATTGGGCGTGCCGCTCTTGGGCGTCCTGCCCTACGATCCCCTGTTGGTCGAGTTCGATAGCCTGGGCCGGCCGCTGGTGGAGCTGCCCGACGAGGCACCGATCAGCCAGGCGGTGACGCACCTGGCGCAGCAGATCGTGTGATCTGAGAGGGAGAGGAGTTCATGCAAGACGACGTGCTTCATACGATCGGCAACTTGCTATCCAGCCACGACCCGGCCGACCTGCAACGCGGCCTGGCGCTGGCCCGAACGGCCGCGACGACAACGGCCGGCCCGGAACTGTGCGGGCAACTGTGCGAACTGATCCTGCCTATCTTCTACATTGATCCGTTGGATCATCCGGAACACGTGCCGGTCATCGAAGAGGCGATTCGCGTGATCGCCGGCCTGGGCGAGACCATCATCCCGACCCTGATCCAAAACCTGGAGATGGGCGACGTCAAGGCGCAGATGGCGATCGCCCAGGCGCTGGGGCAGATGGGCGCCCGCGCAATTGATCCGCTGATCGCCGAGTACAACTCGACCTGTCCGGATCCCTCGTGTCGGGCCTTCCTGCTGTATGCGCTGGGCAAGGTGAAGGGCCCCGAGATCGTGAAGGCCGTGCCGTTGGCGGTGGAGGCCGCGCGTTCGGCCGATCTGGAGCTGCGCGATACGGCGACGCGGGCGCTCGGCAAGTTTGTGGAGTCCATTCCGGCGGGCGGCCTGTCGGAAGAGCTGCGTCGAGCCATGCTGGAAGTGTTGCTGGCCAACGTCGGGGATTACAGCGCGGGCGTGCGGGCCAAGGCCGTGCGCAGCCTGGGCAAGTTGGCCAAGTACGGGCACCTCAGCGGCCGGGAACGCTGGGAGCTGGCCGCGCTCTTGCGGCGCATCCTCGGCGAGGACGAACGCTTCGAGTGGGACCGGGCTTATGTGGTGCGCAAAGAGGCAAAAGAAGCCCTCGGTTACGTCTAATCATTTCCCAAAGGAGGGGGTATTCCAATGAGAATCATCGGCGAAAACATTCACATTCTGTCGCCCAAGGTCAAGGAGGCGCTCGCCAATCGAGACCGCAAGTTCTTCCAGGACCTGGCGGTGCGACAGGTCGAGGCCGGCGCGTGGGCGCTTGATCTGAACATCGGGCCGCAGAAGAAGGCCGGCCACGAGATCTTGCCCTGGTTGGTCGAAGCGGTCCAGGAAGTAGTGGACGTGCCGTTGAGCCTCGACACGACCAACCTGGCCGCCATCGAAGCGGCCTGCGAGATCGTCAAGCAGCAACCGATCATCAACTCCACCTCGGCCGAGGCCGAGCGCCTGGAGAAGGTACCGCTGGTAGCTGCCAAGTATCACACCAAGCTGATCGCCCTCACGATGGAAGCCGAGGGCATCCCGGTGAGCGCCGAGGCGCGCGTCAACATCGCGCTGGAGAAGCTGATCCCGCGCTGCGAAGAGGTGGGCATCCCCCTGGACGACCTGATGATTGATCCGCTGGTGTTGACGGTCAAAGGGTGCCAGGAATATGTGCCCGAATGCATCGAAGCCGTGCGCATCCTCAAGGTGACCGGCGCCGGCGTGCAGGTGGGCCTGAGCAACGTCTCGAACTCGGTGCCGAACGAGATGCGGCCGCTCATCAACCGCGTCTACTGCGTGATGCTGATGGGCGCCGGGCTGGACACCATGATCGCCGACCCGCTGGATAAGCAGTTGAAGGAGTTCATTCGCATCGTCGAGCAGCGCGATGACTCGACGGCCGTCGGCCGGCTGTTGCTGGCCTTGCATGATGCCGTCGCCGCGCAGGAGCCGCTCAGCCCCGATGCGGTGGACATGACCGATCCCGAGCAGGTCGCCATCTGGAAGACGGTGCAGATCCTGCTGAACAAGGTGATCTACGCGGATTCGTATTTACGGGTGTAAGAACCGATCCGCACACGCGCGAATGAGGCGTTTATGGCTGGGTGCAGGCATCGCTTGCGCCCAGCCGGCGGGATTTTCGGATGGGCTCTAAGTTGGGCTATTCCTGCGCGCAAGGAGGCGCATATGAATGTGGTGAGTGAGGCCCCGCAAATGAGCGCCCAGGAGCGGATGGTGAAGGCGCAGCAGCCGGCCGTAGATGCTTTGCGCCTGCACCCGTTCTATCGGGGCAAGATCGAGACCGCTCCGAAAGCCTGTATCCGGTCCCTCGATGACTTCGCCATCTGGTACACGCCGGGCGTGGCGGCGCCGTGTCGGGCCATCGAGAAGGATCCCGAGCTGGTTTACGAGTACACGAACAAATGGAACACGGTCGCTGTGGTGTCCGATGGCACCCGGGTGTTAGGGCTGGGCGACATCGGGCCGAAGGCCGGCCTGCCGGTGATGGAAGGCAAGGCGCTTCTCTTCAAGTGGTTGGGCGGCGTGGACGCCGTGCCGATCATGCTCGACACGAAAGACCCGGACGAGATCATCCACACGGTGTTGATGCTCCAGCCGGCCTTCGGCGGGGTCAACCTGGAGGATATCGCCCAGCCGAAATGCTTCCGGGTGCTCGACACCCTGCGCGAGAAGGCGGAGATCCCCATCTGGCACGACGATCAGCAGGGCACGGCCTGCGTCACCCTGGCGGGCCTGATCAATGCGCTGCGGATCGTGGGCAAGCCGCTCAACGAGGCTCGTATCGTCTTCGTCGGTGCGGGCGCGTCGAATGTAGCGATCAGCCGGCTTTGCTTCAAGGCCGGCGCCGATCCGGGCCGTTGCCTGGTGGTGGATAGCCAGGGCATCCTGCACCGCGAGCGGCAGGACATCTACCTGCGTCGCGCCGAGTTCGTGGATAAGTGGCGCCTGTGCCAGATCACCAACGCCTGGGGCCGCAAGGGCGGCATTGCCGAGGCGCTGGTCGGCGCGGATGTGTGCATCGCGCTGAGCAAGCCCGGCCCGGGCACGATCAAGCCGGAATGGATCCGCCAGATGGCCGAGAAGGCCATCGTCTTCGCGTGCGCGAATCCCACTCCCGAGATCTGGCCGTGGGAGGCGCAGGAGGCCGGCGCGGCCATCGTGGCCACGGGCCGCTCCGACTTCCCCAATCAGGTGAACAACTCGCTGGGCTTTCCGGGCATCTTCCGCGGCGCGCTCGACGTGCGGGCCAAGACCATCACCGACGAGATGTGCATCGCCGCAGCCGAGGCGCTCGCCGCGGCCGCGCCCGATGGCGGTCTAAACCCGGAATGCATCCTGCCCACGATGATCGAATGGGAGGTGTTCGCGCGCGAGGCCGTTGCCGTGGGCATGAAGGCGCAGGAACAGGGGATCGCCCGGCTGTCCCTGTCGGCCGATGAGTTGTTCGGCCAGGCCTCGGAGATGATCCGTCGCGCCCGTCGCCTCACCGAGGTGATGATGGAGACGGGCCTGATCGCGGAGCCGCCGGACGCGTAGTGGACTCCAGATAGGAGGCAGATCCCATGTACGACCTTCTCATCATCGGCGGGGGGCCGGCGGGGTTGACGGCCGCGATGTATGCCATTCGCAAACGGCTCAACTGCGTGTTGGTCAGCCCCGACCTGGGCGGCAAGGCGCTGGCCCGCATGCAGGTCGAAGGCGTTGATACCTATCAGGTGATCAACGGCGCGGACCTGGTGCGCCGCTTTCGGAACGAGATCGAATATCTGGACTTCGCCCGCATCCTGCAGAAGGTGGTGCGGCTGGAGAAGGTCGGCGATCATTTCGCGGCCATGACGGCCGACGGCCTTCGCCTGGAGGCGCGCGCGGCCATCCTGGCGACCGGCGCCGATCCGGTGCGCTTGCAGGTGCCGGGCGCCGACCGCTTCTTCCTGCGCGGGGTGGCCTACTCCACGGTGAGCTACGCGCCGCTCTACCTGGGCAAGACGGTGGCCCTGGTCGGGTCGGGCGGGATGGCGCTGCGCGGGGTGGGCGAGCTGGCGCAGATCGTGCAGCAGCTCTACTGGATCGCGCCGACGCACGGCGAGCTCGACACGCTCCTGGGCCGTCGCCTGCGCGCGGCCGGACATGTGACCCTGCTGGAGAACTGGGAGCCGACCGCAGTCGAAGGGGACACCTTCGCCCGGCGCCTGGTGGTGCGCTCGCCGGCCGGCGAGGAGCGCAGCCTGGAGGTGAATGCCATCTTCGTCGAGCTCGGCCTGAAGCCGCATTCCGAGCTGGTGGCGGGTTGGGTCGAGCTGGATCACGAGGGCCGCGTGATCGTCAACTGCGAGGCCGAGACCAGTGTGCCGGGCCTCTTCGCCGCCGGCGATGTGACGCATCTGCCGGCCGAGCAGGTGTTGATCGCCATCGGCGAGGGCGCGAAGGCCGCACTGAACGCGTATGAATATCTGTTGAGGAGCGAAGAGCGTTATGACCGCGAAACTCATAGATGGAAAAGCTATCGCTGAGGCCGTGCGCCAGGAGGCGGCGGCCGAGGCGGCGCGACTGAAGGCCTTGACGGGCCAGGTGCCTACGCTGGCGGCCGTGTTGGTGGGCGATAATCCCGCCTCGCAAACCTATGTGGCTTCCAAGGGCAAAGCCTGCGAAGAGGCCGGCATGGGCTCGATCACCCACCGCCTGCCGGCCACCATCAGCCAGGCCGAGCTGGAGGAGCTGGTGCGCCGGTTGAACGCCGACCCGACGGTGAACGGCATCCTGGTCCAACTGCCGTTGCCGAAAGGCTTGAACGAACAGGCCGTGCTGGATCTGATCAGCCTGGACAAGGACGTGGACGGCTTCCACCCGATGAACATCGGTCAGCTCGTGATGAAGGGCCGCACGCCGCAGTTCATCCCGTGCACGCCGGCCGGCTGCATCGAGCTGCTCGTCCGTTCGGGCATCGAGATCGCCGGCAAGGACGCGGTCGTGGTGGGCCGCAGCAATATCGTCGGCATTCCCGTGGCTGCGCTGCTGAACAACGCCGACGCCACCGTGACGATCTGCCACAGCAAGACGCGCGACCTGCCCGACAAGGTGCGCCGCGCCGACATCGTGGTGGCCGCCATCGGACGGCCCGAATACGTGCGCGGCGAGTGGATCAAGCCCGGCGCGGCGGTCATTGACGTCGGCATCAATCGCATCGAGGACCCGACGAAGAAGAGCGGCTTCCGCTTGGTCGGCGATGTGGCGTTCAACGAAGCGATCGAGGTCGCCGGCTACATCACGCCGGTGCCCGGCGGCGTCGGGCCGATGACGATCGCGATGTTGCTGGCGAATACGGTGCGCGCGTTCAAGCTGCAGCATGGGATGGCGTGAAACGTCCGACGTGACACCAAAGGTGATCGTCATGCGCCACTCAGGGCAGATCTGACGTTTGACGTTCGCCGTTTTCGTTTCTGGAGGCCGTAATCATGTCTTTGCGATCTTACATTCAAGATCATCCGACGCCGTTGGTGTGGGCGTGGGAAGCGACGGCGTGGACTTTGCGGCGCATCAAGCCGCTGTTCGCGAAGCTGGGCATGGAGCGCTCTTCGCGGCTCGTCAAGGTGCCCGAGGAGATCGTCAAGAAGTCGCTCTTCAACTGTCAGGATTGTGCCCAGTGCGTTCTGCACTATACCGGCATGACCTGTCCGATGAATTGCCCGAAGAATCTGCGCAACGGTCCGTGTGGGGGCGTGCGCTTGAACGGCAAGTGCGAGGTGAAGCCGGAGATGAACTGCGTCTGGGTAAAGGCCATCGAACGCGCCAAGAAGACCCCCTACGCGCACGAGATCTTCCGACTGAACCCGCCGGTGGACTGGCAGTTGAAGGGCCAGGCCTCGTGGGTCACCTTTGCGCTCGGCCGCGACCAGATCACGACGGGCACGGAGACGACGATCCGCTACGCGACCGAAGCATTTCAGCAGGAGGCGGGCCGATGAACGTACCGACACCTTCTGCACCTACTGCGTCGGCTCCGGTGCAGACCGGGCTGAAGGGGATGAGCAGCAATCTGGCGAAGGTCATCGCGGCCGGGCATTTTCCGGTGTGCGTGGAGGTTTCGCCGCCGGTGGGCCCTAACCTGGAAGCGATCCAGCGCGAGATCAAGACGCTGAAGGGCTACGGCGACGCATACAACGTGACCGACAATCAGTCGGCCATGGTGCATGTGTCCAGCCTGGCGGTGGGGATCATGCTGAAGCAGGCCGGCATGGAGCCGGTGGTGCAGTTCACCTGCCGCGACCGCAACCGGCTGGGGATCCAGGGCGACATGCTGGGCGCGTACGTGTTCGGCATCAATACGATCCTGTGCCTGTCGGGCGATCACCCGATCTGGGGCGATCATCCGCAGGCCAAGCCGGTGTACGATATGGATTCGATCAACCTGATCCGCATGGCGCGCATGATGCGGGACAATCAGGTGTTCGAGAACGGCAGGCCGATCCCCAAGATCGCGCCGGATTTCTTCATCGGCGCGGTCGAGAATCCGTTTGCGCCGCCCTACGAATATCGGCCCTACCGGCTGGCGAAGAAGATCGTGGCCGGCGCGCAGTTCATCCAGACGCAGTTGATCTTCAACGTCGAGCGCTTCCGCGAGTTCATGAAGCGGGTGGTGGACCTGGGGCTTCATGAGAAGGCGGTCATCCTGGCGGGGGTGGGGCCGATACGTTCGCTGCGCGCGGCCGAGTACATGAAGAACGAAGTGGCGGGCATGGATGTGCCCGACTGGGTGATCAAGCGGCTGGAGGGCCTGTCGAAGGAGGATCAGCAGAAGGCGGGGCTGGACATCTGCTGCGAGATCGCCAATCAGGTGCGGGAGATCGAAGGGGTGCGCGGCCTGCACATCATGGCCGTGAGCTGGCCGGCGGCCGTGCCGCAGGTGTGTCAGATGTTGGGGCTGTATCCGCGGCCGGTGGTGTGAGGCCGGCGCGCTCAAGTGCCGACAAGGCGAGTCCGAGTGCGAGCGGCGCGCGCCCCACACGGCGCGCGCCCCGGGGTTTTTGGGCCCCCCCGCGCGCCCCCCGAAGGGCGGCTTGTAAAAAAATGACACATTTTTTTTTTTTTTTTTGTT
>JBBIKA010000121.1:0-12839 GCA_037445695.1 Chloroflexota bacterium | reverse complement strand
GCGGGGCGCTCAGCCCGGTTTAGCGGGCGCGGCCGGGTAGCCCGGACATGATGAACGTGAAGAATTTATTCCGGCAATGGACGAGGCGTCCCGTTGCTGACGCCCGCACGACCATAAATGGCTCGTGCTACCGAGCAGCGCCCCGTCAACGGGGCTAGCTCCGACGCCGACGCACTGGCCAGCCCGGTTCAGCGGGCGCTGCTGGGTAGCCCGGACGATTTATCGCCGGGCGGGCGCACGGGACGCACAGCGCGCGGGCGCAGACAATTACCGGTTTAATTTTGCAACATTCATCATGTCCGGGCGGGCCGACAGCGCGGCGAGCGCGGCTCGATTACCGGAATAAATTCTTAACATTCATAAGGCCGCGCCACTATGAGGAGAAGTGATCTATGGCCGTACTTCTTGAGGGTCGCGATGTGGTGATGACCTTCGGCGGCCTGACCGCCGTGCATCGCGTTAGCTTCCAGGTGCAGGAAGGGGAGATCTTCGGCTTGATCGGCCCCAACGGCGCCGGCAAGACCACGCTTTTCCGCTGCATCACCGGCGTCTATCGTCCCACGGCGGGCCAGATCTTCTTCCGCGGCCGAGAGATCACCCGCCTGACGCCCCACGCGATCTGCGTGCTGGGCATCACCAACACGCATCAGGTCGTCAGGCCCTTTCAAGATATGACGGTGTTGGACAACGTGCGGGTGGGCGCGTTCTTCGGCCGCGGCTGGGCCCGCGGGGAGGTCAAAGATGCCACCGAAGAGGCCAGGCGCGTCCTCGAGTTCGTCGGACTGGCCCCCAAGGCGCACTTCCTGGCGCGCAACCTGACGCTGCCCGACCGCAAACGCCTAGAGGTTGCTCGCGCGCTGGCTACGCGGCCCGAGCTGCTGTTGCTCGACGAAGTGGTGGCGGGCCTCAATCCGACCGAAACCGATATGATGGTGCGCCTGATCCGCCAGTTGCGCGACCGCGGGATCACGATCTTCATGGTCGAGCACGTCATGCGGGCGGTGTTGAACGTCAGCGATCGGATCATGGTGCTCAACTATGGCGATAAGATCGCCGAAGGCACGCCCCGCGAAGTGGCCGCCGATGCCCGGGTCATCGAAGCTTACCTGGGGAAGGGCTACGCGAGCATGGCCGAAAGCGCGCGAGGATAGGACGCATGTTGCAGGTCAATCAGATCAACGTCTTCTACGGCGAGGCGCAGGCGCTGTGGGATGTCTCGTTTACCGTCAACCGGGGCGAGATCGTGACCCTTGTGGGTTCCAACGGCGCGGGCAAGAGCACCACGCTCAAGTGCATCTCGGGCCTGGTGCCTCCGCGCAGCGGCGAGATCCTCCTGGAAGGCACGCGCATCGATCGCCTGCCGACCTATCGCCTGGTCGAGCTGGGCATCGCCCAGATTCCCGAGGGCCGGCGGCTGTGGCCCGGCCTGACCGTGCGCGAGAACCTCGAGCTGGGCGCCTATACGCGGGCCGCGCGCGCCGCGCGGCAGCAGACGATGGAATGGGTCTTCAGCCTCTTCCCGCGGCTCAAAGAGCGCTCGGCTCAGCAGGCCGGCACCCTCTCGGGCGGCGAGCAGCAGATGCTGGCGATCGGCCGCGGGCTGCTTTCGCGACCCAAGCTGCTGATGTTGGATGAGCCTTCTCTGGGCCTGGCGCCCTTGCTGGTGGATGAGGTCTTTCGGGTGATCCGGCTGATCAATCAGGAGGGCGTTACCATCTTGCTGGTGGAGCAAAACGTCAATCACGCGCTGGCGATCTGCGATCGCGGCTATGTCCTGGAGACCGGCCGCATCGTGTTAGCGGGCAGCGGCAGCGAACTGCTGGCGAACCAGTACGTCAAGACCGCCTACCTGGGGCTCTAAGGGGGATCAGGCGCAAGACGAAGCCGGACTCAGATCAGGTCGGCCGTGTCCAGCCACAACGTCACCGGGCCGTCGTTGACCAGCGCGACCTCCATATGCGCCTGGAACTGGCCCGTGGCCACGGGGACGCCCTCTTTGCGCAGTTGTTCGACGAGATAGGCGATCAACGGCTCGGCCTGTTCGGGCCGCGCCGCGTCGGTGAAGCCGGGCCGCCGGCCCCGGCGCGCGTCGGCATAGAGGGTGAACTGCGATACCACCAGCACCGCGCCGCCCACGTCGGCCAGGCTCAGGTTCATCTTGCCGGCCTCGTCCTCGAAGAGGCGCAGGCCGGCGATCTTGCGTGCCAGCCAATCGGCCTCGGCGCGGGTGTCGCTGTGCGTGACACCCACCAGCACCAGGAAGCCCCGGCCGATGGCACCCACCTCCCGTCCGTCCACGGCGACGCCGGCCCGACTGACGCGTTGAATGACGGCGCGCATCGCTAGCCCTCCACCGCCGACTCCGGGCCTTCGACCCACAGCGCGCCGTCGGGCCCCACCTCTTTCTTCCAGATCGGCGCGATCTGCTTGATGCGGTCAATGACGTAGCGGCAGGCGTCGAAGGTGTTGCGCCGATGGGCCGCGGCCACTGCCACGATCACGGCCACGTCCCCCACCTCCAGCCGGCCCACCCGGTGGACGATATGCACCGCGGCGATATCAGGCCAGCGCGTCTGCGCTTCGGCCGCGATGCGCCAGAGCGCCTCTTCGGCCATCTCCGGGTACGCCTCATATTCCAGGTAGGCGGTGGCGATCTCGCCGGCCGACCCGGCGGCCGGCCGGGTGATGCCGCGTACGGTGCCGGCGAAAAAGGTGACGCCCCCGCGGTCGGCCGCGACGATGCGCTGCAACACCGCATCGAGCGATAGGGGCCGCTCGGTGATCTCGGCGCGGCAAGGGCTTGCCGCGGCCGCCTCGTCTTCCGCGGCCGCGCCGCCGCTGACGGGCGGGATCAGCGCGACCTCATCCCCGTCGGCCAGGAGGGCGGTCGGGGCCGCGTAATTCCGGTTGAGGGCGACGCCGAAGCGCCGCTCGGCCAACCGTGCCTGGGGATAGCGGGCCGCCAACGCGGCCAACAGCGTCCGCACATCGGCGCCGGCCGGGAGGCTGATCGTCGTCTCCCGCACGCCCAGCGCCTCGCGCAGCGCGGCAAACGCTCGCACGCGGATCGTGATCATGTCGTCGGTCATGGCGTCAGTCGGTCCAATGATGGCGGTCGTCTCACGGTTCGCGCTTCCATTCCCCGCTCTTCCCTCCGCGTTTCTCCAGCAGCCGAATATCCGAGATGGTCATGCCGCGCTCGACCGCCTTCGCCATGTCGTAGATCGTCAGCGCGGCCACGCTGACCGCGCTGAGCGCCTCCATCTCGACGCCGGTTTGTCCCCGGCAGCGCACCGTGGCGGTGATCTCGATGGCCGACGCGGCCTCGTCGTAGGCGAATTCCAGCGCGACTTTGGTCAGGAGCAGCGGATGGCAGAGGGGGATCAGCTCGGCGGTGCGCTTGGCGGCCATGATGCCGGCCACGCGCGCGGTGCCGAGCACATCGCCCTTCGGCAGGTCTCCTGCTCGGATCAGCCGCAACGTCTCGGGCCGCATCAGCACGCGGCCGGCCGCGATGGCCTCCCGTTCGGTCTCGGCCTTGGCCCCCACATCTACCATGTGCGCCTGGCCCTGGTCGTCGAGATGGGTCAGCTCCGCCAACGTGATCCTCCGCGTTCTCAGCGCCCCTGGGGCATCGTCTTTTGTTTCACGCTGTCTTTTGTTGGCGATGTTCGTCCCAGGGGATGGCCTGGCCGGTTTCCAGCAGCAGGAGGGGGGCCGCGCGGCGAGTGATGCACTCGGCGTTCACCACGCACTTCACCACTTCGGGATGCGAGGGGATCTCGTACATCACGTCGAGCAGCACGCCTTCGATGATGGTGCGCAGGCCGCGCGCGCCGGTCTTGAGCTTCATCGCCTCCTGTGCGGCCGCGCGCAGCGCTTCGGGCGTGAAGACCAGCTCCACCCCGTCCAGCTCGAAGAGGCGCTGATACTGCTTCACCAGCGCGTTCTTGGGTTCGGTGAGCACCGCCACCAGCGCGTCCTCGTCCAGCGGCTCCACGCTCACGGTGACGGGCAGGCGGCCGACGAACTCGGGGATCATGCCGTATTTCAGGAGGTCGTCGGCGATCACCTGTTGCAAGAGCGCGGCCGTCTGGGCCTCTTTGGAGGGGGGAAGCTCTCCCGTCGTGTTGAAGCCCACCCGGCCCTTCAGGCCGATGCGCCGGCCTACCACCTCTTCCAGGCCGGCGAACGCGCCGCCGCAGATGAAGAGGATGTTGTGCGTGTCGAGCTGGATGTACTCTTGCTGCGGGTGTTTGCGGCCGCCCTGCGGCGGCACATTGGCAGTCGTCCCTTCGATGATCTTGAGCAGCCCCTGTTGCACCCCCTCGCCCGACACATCGCGAGTGATCGAGGGGTTGTCGCCGCTCTTGCGGGCGATCTTATCTATTTCATCAATATAGACGATGCCGACCTTGGCGCGCTCGATGTCCCAGTTGGCGGCCTGCAACAATTGGACCAGGATATTCTCGACGTCCTCGCCCACGTAGCCGGCCTCGGTGAGGTTGGTGGCATCGGCAATGGTGAAGGGTACGTCGAGGATGCGGGCCAGGGTGCGCGCCAGCAACGTCTTGCCGCAGCCGGTCGGGCCGATCAACAGGATGTTGCTCTTCTCCAGCTCGACGTCGTCGGTCTTCTGGCCGCTTGCGATGCGCTTGTAGTGATTGTACACTGCGACCGAGAGCACCTTTTTGGCGCGCGTCTGGCCGACGACGTACTCATCGAGCCGACGCATGATCTCGCGCGGGGGCAAGAGCCGCCAGCGCGGGGCTGCTTCGCCGGGCCCGCTGTCGGTCACGCCGTCCTCGGCCAACACCTCTACGCACAGGTGTACGCACTCATCGCAGATGAAGACGCCGTCCGGCCCCGCGATCAGCCGCCGCACCTGCGTCTGATCGCGGTAGCAAAACGAGCAACGTTGAACTTCGGGTATCTTGCCGGGCAACGGATCACTTCCCCTGGTTAGTCGGTATGAGCACTTCGTCTATCAGGCCATATTCCTTGGCCTGCTCGGCCGTCATATAGCGATCGCGCTCGGTGTCCTCGGCGATGCGCTCGACGGGCTGGCCGGTGTGGAGCGCCAGGATGCGGTTCAGCTCTTCGCGCAGGCGCAAGATCTCGCGCGCCTGGATCTCGATCTCGGTCGCCTGGCCCTGTGCGCCGCCCAGCGGCTGATGCATGTGGATGGTGGCGTGGGGCAGGGCATAGCGCTTGCCCTTCGTGCCGGCCGCCAGCAACAGCGTGCCGAAGCTCGCCGTGACGCCGACCGCGATGGTGCTCACCGGCGCGCGGATCAACTGCATGGTGTCGTAGATGGCCATGCCGGCGTAGATCTGCCCGCCCGGCGAATTGATGTAGAGCTGGATGTCCTTCTCCGGGTCTTCCCGATCCAGGAACAACAATTGCGCCACCGTCACGTTGGCTACCTGGTCGGTGATCGGCGTTCCCAGGAAGATGATCCGGTTTTGCAGGAGCAGCGAATAAATATCATAGGCGCGTTCGCCGCGGCCGGTCGTCTCGATCACCATCGGGATCAGAGACCGGGGCGTCCATATCGTCTTCTCCATCGTTTGTCCCTCTCGCTCAACGGTTCTGGCCGACCGACGGGCCGGCCACCTTCATCTAACACCGATCCGACCCCTGAAGATGTTTGCGTCCTTACCGTCCCTTGCACCTTCGCCGGCCTGCCGGCCGTTTGTTTACGTGCCAGCCTGTCCTGGCCGCCAGGCCAGGGGCATTTACGTGCCAGGCACTTCCGAAGTGCCTGGCACGTCTATCGTCGCCTCGGCCGTCGTCTCGGCCGTTGCCTCCGGCCGGGCCGCGTCCTGGCCCGTCACGATCGCGCGGAGCCGCGCCAGTGTCTTTTCGGATAACAGGGAACCCAGGACGAGCTCGCGCAGTTCCTTGGCATCGGCCAGCTCGGGATCGTTGCGGATCTCTTCTGCGGTGCGGTCGAACGCGCGCGCTAGATCGGCAATGATCTCGTCGTCCGAGACCGTGATCTGCTCGCGGCGCATGAGCTCGGTCAACGCCAGCCGGCCCTTCAGGCGGCGTTCGGCCTGCGGCCGCAGGCGTTGCCGGTAGGTCTCTTCCGTCATGCCCTGGAACCGCAGGTAATCCTCCAGCTTGTAGCCGGTTTCCTTGACCCGCTCCTCGAGCTCTTTGATCATCTGCTCGACTTCGTTATCCACCGCGCTGGGCGGATAGGCGATCTTTGCCCCCTCTGTCAGCGCCTGGATGGCCCGATCGTTCAGTTGCTGTTCGGCTTCTCTCGTTCGCTGCTCCGTCAAACGTGTCAGCAGCTTGGCCCGCATATCCTCTACGCTCTCGAAGTCGCCGAGCGAACGGGCGAATTCGTCGGTCAGCTCGGGCTTGACGAGCGCCTTGACCGCCAGGACTTTGGCCTGGAAGGTGGCTTCCTGCCCCCGGTAGCGTGATGCAGAGTCGGCGGGGTAGGTGAGGGTGAAGCGCTTCTCTTCGCCGGCCGACATGCCCACGAACGCCTCATCGAAGCCGGGCAACCAGCCGCCTTCTCCCTTGAGCACCACATCCCAATCATGGTTGTCCATGATGGTCTCTTCGCCCACCGTGCCGGTGATATCTATGGTGACCGTATCGCCGATCTGTGCCGGCCGTTCGACCGTCTGCAGCGTTGCACGTTCTTCGCGTGCTTTTTCGATCAGTGCGTCTACATCTTCTGGGCCTACCGTTACCGTGGGCGCTTCCAGGCGGATCTGTGTGTAATCGCCCAGCTCGACGCTCGGCTGGAGGGGCACGACCACCTTGAAGCGGATCGGATCGGTCGTGACCTCTTCCAGATTGAGCTGGCTATAGGGTTCGATCTGGGCCGTGGCGAGCGCTTCTGTGAGGACCTCTTCGCCCAGGTCTTCGAGGATCTCTTGCAGCACGCGCTCGCGGCCGAAGAGCCGGAGCACGGTCGCATCGGGTGCCTTGCCGGGTCGGAATCCCGGGATGCGCGCCTTTTGGGCGATGGCACGCGCCGCGCGGTGCACGGCCGCGGCGGTGCGTTCCGGCCCCAGTTCGACGGTCATGGCGATCTGGTGATCTGCGCGCGGCTCGGTAGTAATGATCAATGGTTCGGACAACGTATGCCTCCAATAACATGCAACGAGTAACGCAGCGCCGGCCGCCCTCGCTGTTCGCGTTGGCCGCTCCGGCTCTTCGTTACTCGTCTGTCAATCTATGTCAACCTATTATACACACAATGGGCCAAAGCGCGAAATCGCACGCGGGCACGTTGCGCGCGCTCATATGCGCAGATGGCGGATGAATGCCTGGGCGGCCGCGGCCGGGTCCGCGGCGTGCGTCACCGCGGCGATCAGCGCGGAGCCGACGATCACGCCATCGGCGAGCCGGCCGACCGCGCGCACCTGTTCCGGCGTGCTGATGCCGAAGCCCACCGCCAGGGGCGTCGTGGCCACGCGGCGCGCCCGGCCGATGAAGTCGGCCAGGTCGGGGGGCAGGTGGTCGCGCGCGCCCGTCACGCCGGCCACCGACACCAGATAGAGGAAGCCGGTCGTGGCGGCGGCGATGCGCGCCAGCCGGCCGGCCGTCGAGGTCGGCGCGGCCAGATGGACCAGCGCCAGGTCGCGCGCGGCGCAGGCGGCCGCGATCTCGTCGGCCTCTTCCGGGGGCAGGTCGGGCACGATCAGGCCGTCGGCGCCGGCCGCGGCCGCCTCGGCCACGAAGCGCGCCGGGCCGTAGGCCAGGATCGGGTTGACATAACCCATCAGCAGCAGCGGTTGCGTTACCCCGGCCGTGCGCAGCCGGCCCGCCAGCGCCAGGCACCCTGCCACGGTCATCCCCTTGTCCAGCGCCACCTGTGTCGAATGTTGGATGGTGGGGCCGTCGGCCAGCGGATCAGAGAAGGGCACCCCCAGCTCGATCAGATCTGCGCCCGCGGCCGCCACGGCTCGGATCACGGCCTCGGAGGTGGGGCCGTCCGGATAGCCGAGCGTATAGTAGGGCATGAGCGCGGCCCGGCCCCCCTCGCGCGCCGCCGCGAATGCTTGTTGGATGCAACGTAAACCCATAACTCCCCCAATCCCTAACACCCCATCTCCCGCGCCACCGTCTCCAGATCCTTATCGCCCCGGCCCGATAGATTCACGAGGATGATCTGCGTGGGTTCGAGGGTCGAGGCCAGGCGGACCGCCTCGGCGATGGCATGGGCCGATTCGAGCGCCGGCAGGATGCCTTCGGTGCGGGCCAGGAGGCGGAAGGCCGCCAGCGCCTCGGCGTCGGTGGCGATCGTGTATTCGGCGCGGCCGCTCGCGCGCAGCCACGCATGTTCCGGGCCCACGGCCGCATAATCCAGCCCGGCCGAGATCGAATGGGTGGCCGCGATCTGTCCGTCGGCGTCCTGGAGGACGTAGGTGAAGGTGCCGTGGAGCACGCCGGGCCGGCCGACGCGCGGATCGGCGAAGCGGGCCGCGTGGCGGCCCGAGGCGATCCCTTCGCCGCCGGCCTCCACCCCCACCAGCCGGACGCCGGCATCTTCCCGAAACGCGTGGAACAGGCCGATGGCGTTCGAGCCGCCGCCCACGCACGCCACGCACACGTCGGGCAGCCGGCCGGCCTGGGCCAGGATCTGCGCCCGCGCCTCGCGGCCGATCACCGCCTGGAAGTCGCGCACGATGGTGGGGTAGGGGTGGGGCCCCAGCGCCGAGCCGAGCAGATAATGCGTATCGCGCACGTTCGTCACCCAGTCGCGGATCGCCTCGTTGATGGCATCCTTGAGGGTGCGCGTGCCGGCATCCACCGGCCGCACCTCCGCGCCGAGCAGCTTCATGCGCAGCACGTTCGGTTGCTGCCGGGCCATGTCTACCGTGCCCATGTAGACCACGCATTCCAGCCCCAAGAGCGCGGCCGCGGTGGCCGTGGCCACGCCATGTTGGCCGGCGCCGGTCTCGGCCACCAGCCGGCGCTTGCCGAGGCGCTGCGCGAGCAATGCCTGGCCCAACGCGTTGTTGATCTTATGCGCGCCCGAATGGGCCAGGTCTTCGCGCTTGAGGTAGATCTGCGCGCCGCCGGCATGGGCGGTCAACCGCCGGGCGTGGGTCAGGGGCGTCGGCCGGCCTACGTAGGTGCGCAGCAGATCGTCTAGGTCGGCCCGAAATGCGGGATCCTGGCTACAGGCGATATACGCCTCCTCCAGCTCGGCCAGCGCGGGCATCAGCGTCTCGGGCACGAACTGGCCGCCGAACGGGCCGAACTTGGGCGACAAGGGGCCGCTCTCTGTGTTATTTTTCATGGGTTGCTCTCACAAATGCATGCATCTTGGCCCGATCTTTGCGGCCCGGCTCGGCCTCGACGCCGGAAGCCACATCCACGCCCCAAGGCCGCACCGCGGCGATGGCGGCGGCCACGTTATCGGGCCGCAGGCCGCCGGCCAATAGGATCGGGCCACGACGGGCCAACGCCGCGGCCGCGGCCCAGTCGGCGGGCCGGCCGGTGCCGCCGAACCGGCCGGCGCCCGCGGCCGCATCTACCAGCAGGAGCGGCGCCGTGCGGCGCGGGCCGCGGCCGAGATAGCGGTCGGCCAGCGCGGTCGCGTCGGTCGGATCGGCCGGCCGGATCGCCTTGAACGCGCGCTCGCCCAGGTACGCCAGGTCTTCGGCCGGCTCGTCGCCGCTGAGCTGCGCCAGGTCGAGCCCGCATTGCGCCAGGACGGCCGCGACCGTGGCCGGCGGCGTGTTAACGAACACGCCGACCAGGACGGCTGCCGCGCTGCGCCGACGGAGCGCCTCCACCAGGCGCGCGCAGGCGGCCGGCTCGATGTAGCGCGGACTGGGCGGATAAAAGTTGAAGCCAAGCATGGCGGCACCGGCGTCTAGCGCGGCCAGGGCATCTTCGAGAGTGGTAATACCGCAAATTTTGACGATCATCTTTAGCTCATCCGGCTTCCGTTGTCGGCATCCGGCATCCCGCGGCCAGCTCGCGCACCTTCGCCGCCACATCGGCCGCGGTGACCAGCGCCTCGCCGACGAGCACGGCATCTACGCCCGCGACCCCACCCGGCCGCGGGATGGCTGCCAGCCGCGCCAGGTCGGCCGCGGCATGGATGCCGCTCTCCGCGACCACGCACACGTCGCCGGGGATCTGCCGGGCCAGATGTTCGGTAGTTGCCAGATCCACCTGAAACGTGCGCAAATCACGGTTGTTGATGCCGATCAGCCGCGGCCCACATGTCAGCGCCACCGCCAGCTCGGCCTCGGTATGCACTTCGATCAGCGCGGCCATGTGCAAGTCGGCGGCCAGCGCGTGCAGATCGCGCAGTTGGGCCGGCTCCAGCGCCGCGACGATCAGGAGGAGCGCGTCGGCGCCCGCGGCCCGCGCCTGATACACCTGGTACGGGTCGCAGATGAAGTCCTTGCGCAACAGCGGGACCTGCGGTTCCTGGCTCTTGATGCCGGCCAGATGCGCCAGGTCGCCGCCGAAGAAGCGCCGGTCGGTGAGCACGCTGATGCACGCGGCGCCGTTCTGGCGATAGAGCCGCGCCAGGTGGAGCGGATCGAAGTCGGCCAGCAGAAGGCCGCGCGAGGGCGAGCGCCGTTTGATCTCTGCGATCAGCGCGGGCCGGCCGGCTGCCTCGCGCAGCGCGGCCACGAAGTCGAGCGACCGCGGCATGGCTTCGGCCGCGGCGCGCACCGCGGCCAACGGCCGGCTGGCCTGTTCCAGCGCGATCTCGACGCGCTTGTGGGCCAGGATCTCAGCGAGCAGATCCGTCATGCGGCCTCTCCTGGGCGGCGTTCTGCTGCCCCAGCGCCTGGCTCAGCGCGATCAGCGCTTCGAGCCTGTCCAGCGCGGCGCCGCTGTCGAGGGAACGTTCGGCCTCGCGCAGCCCCCCGCGCAGGTCGCCGTGTTCGGCCGCCAGCGCGGCCGCCGCGTTGAGCAGCACCACATCGCGGCGCGGGGTGCGATCCTGGCCGGCCAGGATCGCGCGCAGGATGGCCGCGTTTTCGGCCGGGTCGCCCCCGCGCAGGTCTTCCGGCCGGGCGCGGCGCAATCCCAGGTCGGTCGGGTCGAGCTCGTAGGTGCGCACGCGGCCATCCTTGAGATGGCTCACCCGATTCACCCCGCCGGTCGTCAGCTCGTCCAGGCCGCCGGCGCCGTGCACGACGAAGGCTGCCTGGCCGCCCAGCGCGGCGAGCACCTCGGCCATGACGGCCGTGAGCTGCGGGTCGTAGACGCCGATGAGTTGATGGGTGGCGCCGGCCGGGTTGGTGAGCGGGCCGAGCAGGTTGAAGACCGTGCGCATGCCCAGCTCGCGGCGCGGGCCGATGGCATACTTCATCGCGGGGTGGAACTTCGGCGCGAAGAGGAAGCCGATCCCGACCGTCTGGATGCAGGTGGCGACCTGCTCGGCCGTCAGGTCGAGGTTGACGCCCAGGGCGGCGAGGACATCGGCGCTGCCGCAGCGCGAGGAGGCGGCGCGGTTGCCGTGTTTGGCCACCTTGTAGCCCGCGCCGGCGATCACGAAGGCGGCCGTCGTGGAGACGTTGAAGGTGTGCGCGCCATCGCCGCCCGTGCCGGCCGTATCGAGGATCGGCTCGCGGGTCGCCAGGACGACGCGCGTGGCCTGGTTGCGCATGGCCCGCGCGCTGCCGCCGATCTCCTCGACCGTTTCGCCCTTCATGCGCAACGCCACCAGATAGCCGCCGATCTGGGCCGGCGTGGCGTTGCCGGTCATGATGATCTCCATGGCCGCTTCGGCCTCTGCGGCGGTCAGATGTTGGCCCTGGAGCAACTTGCCGATATAGGTGGGAAGCATGATGATCAAGCTCCTTTCATGATCCGTGCCTTGTTGATGGAGAATCTGTTCTTTCGGCCGGGCAACCCCTCTCGCCTCCTGCCCCCGCTTGCCCCTTTCAGGGGAGAGCGGGGGAGCTGAGGAGGGGTTTTTGCGGCGGCTACGCCGCCGCAAAAACCCCAAGAGGGATTACCACCTACGTGCCGGGCACTTCTGCCTGGCACGTGGTCAATGCCGGCCCTAGACCTGCAAGAAATTCCGCAAGACCTGCTTGCCACCCTGGGTCAGGATGGATTCGGGATGAAACTGGACGCCGAAGATGGGATAGCGGCGATGGCGCAGGCCCATGACCTCGCCGTCGGTGGTGAACGCGGTCACTTCCAGCTCGGCAGGGAGCGGCTCTGCGACGATCAGGGAGTGGTAGCGGGTGGCTTCGAACGGGCTGGGCAGGCCCCGGAAGAGCCCCTCGCCGTAGTGGTAGATCGGCGACGTCTTGCCGTGGAAGAGCCGCCCGGCCCGCACCACCCGGCCGCCGAACGCGTCGCCGATGCACTGATGGCCCAGACAGACGCCCAGGACCGGCCGCCGCGCGCCCAGCTCGCGAATCACCCGCCGCGAGATGCCCGCCTCGGACGGGTCGCCGGGTCCCGGCGAGATGACGATGTGGCTGGGCTCGAGCGCGTCCAGGTCTTCTACGGTGATGGCATCATTGCGAAAGACGCGCACTTCCGCGCCCAGCTCGCCCAGGTATTGGACCAGGTTGTAGGTGAAGGAATCGTAATTGTCTATCACTGCGATCATGAGAGCCTCCATCGAACGTGAAATTCAAAAAAGGGTTGCCGGTTTAGCACGATCGCTTTGTTAGCCAAGAATTGACTTTTTCGGTCGCCTTGCCTCTCTCACCCCCTGCCCCCGCTCTCCCCTTTCAGGGGAGAGCGGGGGATGAGGGAGGGGTTTGCGGGCGGCTTCGCCGCCCGCAAACCCCTTTCCGCCTTCTCCCCGTCTCCTTTCAGGGGGCGGGGAATTCCTTGAAAGGGGTATTTTGGCCGCCGAAGGCGGCCAAAAT
>JBBIKA010000120.1:0-12970 GCA_037445695.1 Chloroflexota bacterium | reverse complement strand
GGCGGGGAAGGGGCCGGGGGATGGAGCCACGCAAGTTGCGAGTCCTATCGTCTTCCCACCAAAAGCCGCAGAGCCTAAAACCTAAAGACCTTCCGCCGTCATGGCTCTCAAGATGCGCTCCGGAGTCGCCGGCGTCTGGCGGATGCGGTGGCCGATAGCGCGCGAGACCGCATTGATGATCGCGGCCGGAGTGGGCAGAAAAGTCGCTTCGCCGAGGCCTTTCACGCCGAACGCGGCATAGCGGCCCGGCACCTCGACCAGCCGCACACGTATCTCGGGCACAGATGTGGCGGTGGGCAGCGCATAGGTGGAGAAGCCCCGGCTCACCCCCGGCGTAAACTCCTCGAACAACGCCGATCCCAGGCCCATGACTACGCCGCCCTCCACCTGGCCCGCCGCATCGCGCGGATTGATGGCCCGGCCCACATCGTGCGCCGCGACGATCAGCTTCACCGTCGGCTTGCCGGTCTCCAGATCCACCTCCACTTCGGCCAGATGCGCCGCGGTGAGAAAGAACGGCAGATAGTCTCCTCCGCGATCGTCGGGGTAGCGCGCCGTCAGATCCATGGTTCCGCGGATCCGGCGAGCTTGCCCGGCGCGCTCCATCTCTGCGGCCACCTGGGCCAAAGACAAGGCCGCGCGGCCGTCGGAACGGCTGTAGACCGCGTCATCGCCCAGTGCCAGGTCATCGGGCGGCCGATCGAGCAGTTCGGCCGCCGTGGCCATGATCGCAGCCCGCAGCCGCCGCGCGGCATCCGTCACCGCACTGCCCACCCAATAGGTGGCGCGCGAGGCGCCGGTCACGTCGCCGTCGAGCGTGTGCGCCGTGTCCGCGTTGACCAGGCGGATGGCCGAACGCGACACGCCCAGCGTCTCGGCCGCGAGTTGCGTGAAGACCGTCTCGATCCCCTGGCCGAACTCGGCCGCGGATGCGTAAATCGTGAACCGGCCGTCCAGTCCCAGCTCGATCTCGGCCTGGCTGCGCGCCGCGCCGTACTTGCCGAAGCGATACATCATCGCGGCCAATCCTACCCCGCGGCGCCGCGGCCCGCGCGTCGGATCGGCGTTGAAGGCCGCGACGCGCTCCGTCAGCGTGCGATAGTCTTCTCTCAGCGCCTCCAACACCTGCCGGATGCCCAACGTCTCGCCGATGGGGAGGCCAGCGCCGGTGCGATCGCCCTCCGACAGCAGGTTGTGCAGGCGGAACTCCAGCGGATCGGCGCCGATCTGCTGGCACAGCTCATCGAGCAGACACTCGGTGGCAAAGACGGCTTGTGGTGTGCCGAAGCCACGAAACTGGCCGGCCTTCGGCCCGTTGCTGTACAATACCCGCGCACACACATTCGCGCCTTGCCAGCGGTAGGGCCCGACACTGGCCACGACGGCATATTCGGCGATGTAGCGGCCGGCCGAGTCGTAGGCGCCGGTGTTGGCTGCGATCTCCATCTGCAGGCCGGTCAAGACGGCCGCGCGGCGGCCATCGGCGGCCGGCACCCAGCGCGCGCCGACCGTCCCCTGAATCGTGTAGGGGTGGCGCTTCGGCGCGGCGTCCATTACCTCGCGGCGGCTGTAGACCATCTTCACCGGCTTGCGCACATGATAGGCCGCCAGCGCGGCCGCGGCCATCGGATAGACGTCCTGGCGGCCGCCGAAGCTGCCCCCCATCGGCGGGTTGATCACGCGCAGGCGCTCGATCGGCAGGCCCAGGATCGTCGCCAGATACTGGCGGTTCCAGTGTGGCTCGTGGCTGCCGCAGATGACCGTCAGGATGGGCCCGCGGTTGTCCCGGTGGAGTGGACGGCCATGCGTCCCGGCCGGCGGATCGTGCGCCTCCGTTGCGTCCCAATATGCCACGGCCGCTTCGCGTTCCATGGCCATGTGCGCCTGATATTGCGTGCGGTAGGTGGCGGTCACCACTGCGTCGGACGCGGCCAGGGCGGCCGCCGCATCGCCGGTATGCGCCGCGAACTCGGCCAGCAGATTGCTTTCGTGGATGCGGATCGCGTCGGCCGTGAGCGCGTCGGCGACCTCGAAGGTGTGCGGCAAGACCGCGAACTCAACCCGCACGGCCGACGCCCCCGCCTCGGCGGCCTCGGCCGTGCGGCCCACCACCAGGGCAATCGGATCGCCCAACATGCGCACCTTGCCGCCGACCGGCGCCAGCAGGTGCTCGTCCTGCGAATAGCCGCCCAGGCCGATGTTCTCGCCCGGCACATCGGCGGCCGTGATCACGGCGACGACGTCCGGCAGGGCAAGCGCCGGTGTCGGGTCAATGCTCAGCACCTGCGCGTGGAAGTGGGGGCTGCGCACGAACGCCAGATAGTGCATGTCGGGCATGACGATGTCACCGGCATAGCGCGTTTCGCCGCTCACCCGGCCCCAGCCGTTGTGCCGCGTCAGGTCGCCGCCGATGATGGCCGTGGTTTTGTCCTCTTCTGGCCCCCTCACCCCAACCCCTCCCCCGATTTGGGGGGAGGGGTTGGAGGCGGGGGCGAGGGCCGCGGCACGCTCGACCGCGGCAATGATCCGCACATAGCCGGTGCAGCGGCAGATGTTGCCCGTCAGGGCCGCCGCGATCTCCGCGCGAGTCGGTCGCGGATTGCGATCAAGCAGGGCCTTGGCCGAGAGCAACATGCCCGGCGTGCAGTAGCCGCATTGCACCGCGCCGGCCTCCAGGAAGGCGAGCTGGAGCGGATGCGGGTTTTCGGGGGTGCCCAGCCCTTCGACCGTCGTCACCGAGCGACCGGCGATCTCGCCGGCCAGCAGCAGACAAGAGCGTTGGGCCTCGCCGTCCACGATCACCGTGCACGCGCCGCATTCTCCTTCCATGTCGCAGCTTTGCTTGACGCCGGTAAGTCCCAGGTCATCGCGCAGTACCTTCAGGAGGGGCCGGGACGGATCTGTTTCGACGGTCACCGGCCGGCCGTTCAAAATGAAGCAAATCGGGACGTTCACTGGCTGCAATGCCTCCGCATGTTGATGGACGCTACGGGCGCCAGTATAGCACAGGTCGGGGCCTCGACCAATCGGCGTGAAGGCCCTGGTCTCCTTTGCGGGAGTGTGGTATACTGTTCGTGCCTGGTTTGTGGCATCGGATGAAGGGGAGGGGGCGCCGGGCGCGGCGCGGAGGTCTCTCATGTGCCCCGATTTCCCATCGCCGCCGGGGGTGACGCAGTTCACGTTCGGTGACAATACCAATATCCGCGCCGATGTATTCGGCGGCAACAAGTATGAGACGAACGTCTACCTGTTGCGCGCGGCGACCGGCCCGCCCGACTGGCGCGCTTATCGGGATCAGCGCCGCGCGCCTTATCGCTTCCTCGACAGCTACGATCTCCTCGACGCCGGCATCTACGCCGGTCGGGAGGCCGATGTGGAGCGCCTGGAGGGCGAGGTGCTGGCGCACCGGCTGGTCGTGTTGCAGGGGCCGGTCGGCGCGGGCAAGACATCGCTCCTGCGGGCCGGGTTGACCCCGCGACTGTTGGCCCGCGGCTACCTGGTGTTGGCCGTCCAATCCTACGCCGATCCGATCGCGGCGTTGCGCAGCGGCCTGGAGCAGGCCCGCGCGCAGCTCCAGGTGGACCTGAGCCCGGCGACCGACCTGGTGGGGATCGGGCGGGCTGCGCAATCCAGCCTCGACCGCCCTGTCATTCTCCTCCTGGATCACTTCGAATCCTTCTTTTCTGAACCGCGCCTGAACGCCGTCGGCCGGGAGCGCTTCCGCGCGATGCTGGCGGACTTTCGCACGGCCACGTTCCGCTACCCGGCATCGCTCATCATCAGCATTCGCCAACAGGCCCAGGGCCAACTGGTCTACTTCCAGCCCGCGGTGCCCGACATCTTTCACCACGTCGTCGCGCTCGACCTGCTCTTGCCCGACCAGGCGCGGCGCGCCATTCTGGCCCCGCTCGATGGCTTGCAGCCGCCCATGGTCTTCGATCCGGAGTTTCTGGACAAGCGCCTGTTGCCCGATCTGGCTACGGCCGGCCGCGAGGATGGCGCCATTGATCCGCCCCATCTGCAGATCGTGTGCAAGGCGCTGTACGACGAAGCGCGGGCGCGCGGTCGGCAGTTCATCAACGCCGATCTTTACGAGGCCCTGGGCGGCAAGCGCGGCACGCTCGGCGGCTATGTGGCGCGCGCGCTGAGCGAGGAGTTCCCGGAGCCCGACCGCTATGAGCTGGCGCGGCGGCTGCTCAAGGCCATGGCGTCCCCCTCCGGCGAGCCGGTGGCGCTTTCCCTGGCGGCCGCTGCCGAACAGACCGGCCAGCCGCCGCACGTCGTTCTGGACGTGCTGGAGTTGCTCATGCGGCGCTCGCTGATCGCCGCCCGCGCCGAGCAGACCTTCAGCCTGGCGCATCCGACGATGATCGAAACTGTGCTGAGCTGGCTCGATCCCGAAGAAGCCGAAGTTCGTTGTGCGCAAGACGCGCTCGAGCGCGCCTGGTACGACTGGCTGGCATGGGACCGGTTGTACGAGCCGTGCAGCGCGCCAGCGGTTTCGTCGTCCGACCCCGCGGCGGCCGATCGCCGCGATCGGCCGCCGCCCCTCCTGAGCGCCGCGCGGCTGGCGGATCTCGCCGCCGTGCGCGGCCGGTTGAAGATCGAGCCGGGGCCGTGCGCGCTGTTGCTGCGGAGCGCGGCATCCGCGGGCACGGATGCCGCGCCCTGGATCGCCGCCCTGGCCGGCGACGAGGCCGCGCGGCGCGTCGTGGCCGACCTTCAGAGCGGGGGCCCGGCGGCCGAACGCGATCGGCCGGCCGGGCAGTTGGCCCGCGTGCTCGGCATCGGCAACGCCGACGCCGAGCCGAACCCGCTCGGCCGGGCGGTGATCGGACCGGTGGCCGGCGATGTACGCCGCGCGGCCGCCTGGACGTTGGCCAGCCTGGGCGCCGACGCCGTCGCCCAGGCGCTCTGGCCAGAAGGCGATCGGCGTTCGCCGGCCGAGAGCTGGCGCATGGCGCAGGCGCTGGCGGCCATGCGCGCGGCGGGCTGTCGTCTGCCCGAACTGCCATCCCTGTGGCTGCGCGCCGCGGTGACGATCGGCGAACGGGTGGCGCGGCTGCGCGCCGGCTGGCGTGAGGTCGCGGTCGAATCGCTCGGCGCCGCGCTGGGGACGGCTCTGGCCTATGTGTTGCGCACCGTGATGATGATGGCGATCGCTCCGCCTCCGGCCGCGCATCCGTATCTGCTGGCGCTCGCGGCCGGTATCAGCTCGGCGAGCCTGGGCTTGCTCCTGGGCGGGATCACGGTGTGGATCGCGCGCTTCATCGCGCCCGCGCCGCGGCTGGCCGAACCGCCCCGGCCGGCCCGCCCGCGGCCGCTGCCGCAGGCAGCAGGCTGGCCAACGCTCCTCGGCATTACGTTGGGCTTCGTCCTCGGCCAGGCCGTCGCCCTGCCCGCCGAGCTGGCCTATGCCACCAACTTCTTGCCCGACCCGCCGGGCCTGATCGGCCGCTATCTCGTCGGCGGCGGGCTGTTGGGCCTGGGGATCGGCGCCGGCTGCGCGTGGGGCGGCCGCAGCCGGGCGGCGACCCTTGGAGCGGCGGTGATCGGCGCCACGGTGGTCGGCGCGCTGCTCGGTGCCCTGAACTGGACGACCGACCGGATCGGATTGCCGAACCTGACGACCGCGGGCAATCTGCCGGCCACGATCGGGCAGTATGCCGCGGCGGCCGCCCTCCTGGCCGCGGGCCTGGTCGGCGGCTGGTTGCTCGGCAGTGAAGCAGCCGGCTATATGATGGAGCGCGATGCAAAGGCGCAAGGATGGTGGGGTTGAAGCTGGGGTAAGGAAGGAGAGGATGATGAAAAGGTGGGGACATTGGGTCGGCCTATTTTTGTTGAGCGTGCTTCTGGCGACCTGCGCGCCGCCGGCTTCGGCCGTGGTGGGGCGTTTGCTGAACGAGCGCAGCCAGGTATTCTGGCGCGGCAGCGGCCAACCGGCGCAGGAATTGGCCGCGGGCGCAACGCTCGGCGTGGCGGTCGGAGACGAAGTGTGGACGCAGAGCCAGGGCCGGGCGCTGCTGAAGTTCCTCGATCTGTGGCTGCGCCTGTACGACGATACGACCCTGCACGCCGATGACGTGACGCCGGCCAGCATCAAGCTGGCGCTGGGCCAGGGCGCGACGCTGGTGGGCAAGGCGCCGGTGGCGGGCGCAGGCGTGGAGATCACGGTCGGCGATCCGCCCACCGCGCGCATCGTGTTGGCGGGCACTCTGCTGATGATCGCGCAGCCGATGCGCGATGGGCCGACGGTGGTGCGCCTCTTTGCCGGCGCGGCCCAATTGACGGCTCTGCGCCGCGAGCAGACCCAGGTGCTCCGCGCCGGCGAGTGGGGCGTGGTCGAACCCGACGGCCAGATCCGCCGGCCCGGGGACGCGGAAATGCGTCAGCTTGCCAAAGAGCTCGGCTGGTGGAACCAGTTCAGCGAGATCGAGCGCGATGCAGCCGGCTCCAGCTCGACGGAGGAACCGGTGCGCCTGGTCTTCGTCACCGAGACCCCGGCCGCCCGGCCGAACCTGGTCGCCAGGATCGTCAAGGCGCCCGGCAAGGCCACTTGTGGCCAACAGCTCGGCGATAGCGTGGTGGTGCACGTGGCGAACACCGGCCAGGCCGATGCCGGCGGCTTCTTCCTGAGCCTCTATCTCTCGGAGGACGAGAAGGTCACCTCGCAAGACATGCGCCTTTCGTCGCCGCTGCGCGATGGGCTCACCCCGACGTTGCGCGTGTCGCCCCTCAGCAGCATCACCTTTGTCGAAGGATTGGCCGCCGGCCAGTCGCTGGAGGTGGGCCTGCGCGGGGCCAACCCGATCCCGACTGCGTTGCCTCAAGGAACTCGCACCTACTGGTTGGGCATCATCGTAGAGGGTGCTGATGAGGCCGATAGGGTCGCTGCTCCGCCCTGGCCGATCACGATCGGTTGCGCGGGCGTCGTGAAATAGGGTTGCCGTATGGCCGAACGCAGAAGGTACGAGAATTTCGATCTGCTGATCAGCGCGGGCGATGGAGATGCCTATGAGATCCGGGTTGTGGCCGTGCCCGGAGGCGGCACCACGGCCGCGGCGGTCGAAGCGGCCGGCCGGGCGCTGCGCGCCCTGGAGCCCCTGATCGCCGCCTGGCGCGAGCTGTCGCTCGATCGGGAGGCCGCGCGGCGGCTGGGCGCGGGGTTGATGGCCTGGCTGTTTCCCGGAGCGGTGGCACAGCTTTACCGCGACGCGCGGGCGCGCACCGCGGCGGAGGGCGGCTTGCGCATCCGGCTGCGCATCGAGCCGGCCGGATTGCACGGGATACCCTGGGAGATGTGTTACGACGAGGCAAGCTCCGGCTTTCTGGCGCAAGACCCGCGCATATCCCTGGTTCGGTATCTGTTGGGCCCATTCGCGCGGGGCAGGTCGGTTGCCGGGCGCCGGCTGGAGGTCCTTGTGGCGGCTGCTTCGCCGGCCGGGCTGCCGACGTTGCGCATCGGCGATGAGTTTGACCGCATCGGCCGTGCCCTTGCCGATCTGACGGATCGCGTCGCCGTGCGCTCCATCGTTGCCGGCCTGGATGCCCTGCAAGACGCGCTGCTCGGCGGCCCGGACGTGTTGCATTTCATCGGGCACGGCGGCTTTGCCGAAGAGGTGGGCGGCTTTCTCGTGCTGGACGATGGTCAGGGCGGGGCGCAACCGGTGGATGCAGAGGTATTGGCGGCTTATCTGCGGGGGAGCAGCGTGCGGCTGGCGGTGCTGAACGCCTGCGACAGTGCGCGCACCGACCCGGCCGATAGCTTTGCGGGCGTGGCCCCCCAATTGGTGCGGGCCGGCGTGCCGGCGGTCGTCGCCATGCAGACGTACCTGCCCGATGCGCTCGCGCCGATCTTCGCAGCCGCGTTCTACCGTTCCCTGGCCGATGGCCAGGCCGTGGATGCCGCCGTGACGGCCGGCCGGGTGGCGCTCTTCGGCCACGCGGCCGACCAGGCGTGCTGGAGCATCCCCGTGCTCTATCTGGCTGCCGACGATGGGGTCTTGTGGCAAACGGAAGCGGCGGCCGCGTCGCCTGTCGGCTCGCCGCTGCCACCCACCTCTTTTCAGTTCACCTTTCAGGGGCCGGTGACGATCAACGCGGCAGTGGTGGGGGGAAACCAGTATCGTACTACGACGGAATCGGAGCCGTAGCGCTCAGAAGCCGGGGTGGTGCGCAAGATGGCGTCTTGTGTTACATTTTAGCTTGCCGGCGCCGGCTCGGATTCGGCCAGCATCAACGCCTCGGCGGCTTCCCCGGCCAGGGTCCCGGTGTCCTCGGCGGTCACCCTGTGCAGCTTGGCCGGATCGGTGATGCGGTCAATGAACAGCACGCCGTCCAGGTGATCTATCTCGTGCTGGAAGATGCGGGCCAGGTAGTCGTGGGCCCGGATGCGCTGCGGCCGGCCGTGCACGTCCTGGCCGCGCACCACCACCCATGTGTAGCGTTCTACTTCGCCCACGTAGCCCGGAATCGAAAGACATCCTTCCTCACCCTCTTCCTTTTCCCGTGAGGTCTTCACGATTTCCGGGTTGATGAAGACGTAAAGCTCGGCCGGAGTGCCCTCTTCCTCATCGGCCGGCGTTTCAATGACGATGACCCGTTCGGCCACGTTCACCTGGGGCGCGGCGAGGCCGACCCCCGGCGCGTGGCGCATGGTCTCGATCATGTCGTCTACGAGCTGCCGGAGCTCGGGCCCGAAGCGGGTGACCTTGCGCGCCTTTTGGCGCAAGGTCGGGTGGCCAATGGTAATAATCTCGCGTAATGCCATAACGATCCTAAACACCGCTCACGTGCCAGGCACTTTCAAAGTGCCTGGCACGTCTATTTTGTTAGTACCGGCGATTGAAATCGCAGTTAACGGGCCTGCGGCCGGGCGTCCACCTGCGTGGACGCCCATCTGGTCGGCGCCGGCCGACCTCGCGGCCCACGGCCCCTTCACCCCGAATTGATTCGGCGAAGCGGCAAAAAGATTATACAGGCGGGAAGCTTGCCTGTCAAAGGTGAGCCCCCCACCCCTGACCCCGCCCCCCGCTTGCGGGGGGCGGGGAATTCCTTGAAAGGGGTATTTTGGCCGCCGAAGGCGGCCAAAATACCCCGCTATTAGCCCCGGCCCCTTCCCCGCCAAGCGGGGAAGGGGCCGGGGGATGGGGCCACGCAAGTTGTGAGTCCTACCGCCCTCCCACCAAAAGCCGCAGAGCCCGATTTTTTCAGGGGGTTTCACCGTTGCAGCGCCGCGCACACCTGACGCACCAGTCCGGGCCCGGCATAGATCAGTCCGGTGTAGAGCTGCACCAGGACGGCGCCGGCCGCCAGCTTCTCCTGGAAGTCGTCCGGCGACATCACGCCGCCGCTGGCGACGATGGGCAACCGGCCGTTGACGGCGTCGGCCACGCGACGCACCATGGCCGAGCTCAATGCGCGCAGCGGCGCGCCGCTCAGGCCGCCTGCCTGGGCCGCCAGGGCCGAGCGCAGGCCATCGCGACGCAGCGTCGTGTTCGATACGATGACACCGTCCATGCCCGCGGCAACGATGACCTCGAGCGCGGCGTCGAGCTCTGCATCGGCCAGATCGGGCGCCAGCTTGACCAGGAGAGGCACGCGCCGGCCCAGCTCGTCGGCCAGGCGTCGGCGCTCTTCGGCCAGGGGACCAAGCAGGTCGGCCAGCGCCGAACGGGCCTGAAGCCGGCGCAGGTCGGGCGTGTTGGGCGAGCTGACGTTGATCGTCAGGTAGTCGGCCAGGGGACCAAAGCGCCGCAACAGCAGCCGATAGTCCTCGACGGCCCGCTCCAGGGGCGTGTCTTTGTTCTTGCCGATGTTGACCCCGATCACCACACCCGGGGGGCGCCGGCCGGCGAGCCGGCGGACCAGGAAATCGGCCCCGCGGCTGGGAAAGCCCATCCGGTTGATCACCGCCCGGTCTTCCACCAGCCGGAAGGTGCGCGGCGCGGGGTTGCCGGGCTGGGGTCGCGGCGTCACCGTACCCAGCTCCAGGTGGCCGAAGCCCATGGCGGCCAACCCGCGCCAACCCAGGCCGTCCTTGTCATAGCCGGCCGCCAGCCCAACCGGATTGGCAAAGTCCAGGCCGAACGCGTGCACGGCCGGGCCGTTGGGCCTGGGAGCAAACAACGCCTGCACGAGCCAACGGCCGACCGCACCGGCGCCCGCCAGCCGCAAGAGAGCCAGCGTGAGATCGTGGGCGCGTTCGGCCGGCAGGTGAAAGAGCATTGGACGCAGCAACGGATAGATCGGCATCAGCACTCCGTGTTTAGGGCTGTGGTAGGGCGAACTTTAGTTTGCCCTACCACAGCCGCGATTTGATCGGCTGGAACGCGGCCGGTCCGTTCCCAATGATCGAGCATCTCCGTAAGGGTGAGCACGGCGTGCAGGCGATAGCCGGCGGCCGCCAGCGCCTCGGCCGCGCCCCCCTGGCGATCAATCAATACCACCACATCCTCGACGACCAGGCCGGCGGCCTTCAGCTTGTCAATGGCTTCGAATTTGCTCCCTCCCGTCGTAGCCAGATCGTCAATGATCACTACCCGCTCGCCCGCGGCATAGGCGCCCTCAATGATGGCGGCCGTGCCGTATTCCTTGGCCTCTTTGCGCGGATAGATCAGCGGCCAGCCGGCCTGGAGGCTGATGGCCGTGGCGATGGGCAACGCCGCGTAAGGCAGCGCGGCCAGCCGGTCGAACCTCAGCTCGCGCAGCCGCGCCACATACGCGGCCGCGACGCGGCTCAACAGCGCGGGCCGGGAGATGAGCATGCGCAGGTCGAGGTAGATCGGCGAGCGCAGGCCCGACTTGAGCGTGAACTGGCCGAAGCGGACACAGCCGGCCTCCAGCAGCGCGTCGGCCAGCGCGGCCTTTGCGTCGGAAGCCGCGGCCCCCTGCTCACCTAACCCCCCGGCCCCCTTCCCTGCGAGGGAAGGGGGAGCATTACTCCCCTCCCCGTGTAGGGGAGGGGCCGGGGGAGGGGTCGCCCCGTGTAGGGGAGAGGTTGGGGCCGGCAGAGAGGTCAGGCATGCGCGCATGGCCGCCACCAGAGCGTGGGCGGCGCGTCGAGGATCATCGGCGCGCGCGATCGCCCGGCTGATCGGCACCAACAGGCCCAGGCCATCTGCGCGCACGCCGGCGCGCAGCGCGGCCTCCAGATCGCCCCCCTGTGCGCCGACGCCGGGCGCCAGGATCCACAGGTCGGCCGCGAGCGCACGCGCCCGGCGCAACGCGTCGGGGTAGGTTGCGCCGATCACCAGGCCCAGGTTGTCCTGTTCGTTCCAGGCCTGGGCCAGCTCGACGACCACCTCCCACAGAGGCCGCGCGGCCGGCCCCGCCACCGGCAAGTCTTGCAGGTCGGCCGCGCCCGGATTGGAGGTCTTGCACAGCAGGAAGACGCCGCGTTGCGGGTCGACCAGGAAAGGCGCCAGGCTATCGCGGCCCAGGTAGGGGTTGAGGGTGATCGCATCGGCGCCCAATGTCTCGAAGGCCGCGCGGGCATAGGCTTCGGCCGTCGAAGCGATGTCCCCGCGCTTGGCGTCCAGCAGCACGGGTACCTCCTCCGGCACCGCGGCAATTACCTCGCGCAGCGCGGCCCAGCCCTCGGCGCCGAACGCCTCGAAGAAAGCCGCGTTGGGCTTGAACGCGGCCGCTACGTCGGCCGTCGCTTCGATCAGCCGCAGACAGAAATCGCGCGCGGCGCGGGCGGTCGGCGCGACGGCCGCCAGATCGGCCGGATGCGGATCGAGGCCGACGCACAGGAGTGAACCAACGCTTTGACAGCGGGCTGCCAAGCGGGAAAAGAAGCCGGCCATCGCGCTACGCCTTTCCGAGCACGGCCGCCAGCAGCGCCATGCGCGTGTAGAGACCGTATTCCATCTGGCGGAAATAGGCCGCGCGCGGATCGTCGTCTACCTCCAGGCTGATCTCGCCGACGCGCGGCAACGGATGCATCAGGATCATGCGTTCCTTGGCTTTGTGCATGGTTTCCGGCGTGATCACATAGGCGTCTTTGACCTGTTCGTATTCTTCTGGATCGCTGAAGCGCTCCTTTTGGACGCGCGTCACGTAGAGCACGTCGGTCTCGGCCAGGACGGGCTCCAGCTCGCGGTACTCGGCCTGCGGCGTGCCGGTCGCCCGGATCTCCTCGCAGATCTCCGCCGGCATGCGCAAGATCTCCGGCGACACGTAGTTGAGGCGGACGTTGTAGAGCGTCAACAGGCGGGCCAGGGAATGCACCGTGCGGCCATACTTCAGGTCGCCCAGCATGGTGACGGTGAGGCCGTCCACCTGGCCCAGCTCTTCGCGGATGGTGAAGAGATCGAGCAGCGCCTGGGTGGGGTGTTCGCCGATGCCGTCTCCGGCGTTGATGACCGGCTTGCGGGCGTATTTTGCGGCCAGCGCGGCCGAGCCGGTTTCGGGGTGGCGCAACACGATCACATCGGCATACGATTCGAGGGTGCGCACGGTATCCGGCAGCGATTCGCCCTTGGAGACCGACGAGTAGCGCACCTCGTTGATCGGGATGACGCTTCCACCCAGGCGTTCCATCGCAGCAGTGAAAGAGGAGGAGGTGCGGGTCGAAGGTTCATAGAACAGGTTGGCCAGGATCTTGCCCTTCAGCAGATCGAAGCTGCCCACGCGGCGCACCATCTCTTCCATCTCATGCGCCACGCCGAAGATGTACTCCAGGCTGGCGCGATCGAACTGTTTGACCGAAAGGATGTCCTTGCCGTAGAATGGCGCGTCCTGTTTGTCGCCGAACGGCAGATAGGGACTGGAGCGACGTAGAGGCGGTACATAGGTTGCCATATGATTGACTCTCCCTGGTTGGTTTTATGGTTGAATTGTGCTCTTGTGCAACTACTGCTTTGTAACCGCTCTCACCCCCGGCCCTCGCTTTCCCATATGTTCAACAGGGGTTGGAACGCGGGAATGATTCAGAATGGGCTGGCATTTGCTATGCCTGCCGTTT
>JBBIKA010000119.1:4194-13041 GCA_037445695.1 Chloroflexota bacterium | reverse complement strand
AAACCCCCCCCTTTTAACCCTTGCCGTCAGCCCGCCCCCCCGCCCCGCGCGAAAATAAAGCCTTCGGGGGTGGGGGGGGGGGCCCCCCCCCCCGCCAACCTCCTTCTTAACTCCTTCCGGCCTCCTTTTTCAGAGGGAGCCGGAGGGGTAAAAAAGGTCGCGCGAGCGCTTTTGTGAGTTTTCGGATAGAAGTATGTTGTGGTTTTGGGGTTGGTATGTAGTTTGTGGATGTAGTATATTGACTATGCGAACATTTTACAGAGATCAAGAACCAATATAAGTTATATTTCATAGAAAAAAACAGGTCGGACACCTCGACAAGGCGTCCGACCTGTTGTCGTCCTTGTTGTCTCCTCACGTGCCAGGCACTTTTGAAGTGCCTGACACGTGAGGAGCTAATTGGGTGGGCTACATGACCCGCCGCCGACCGCCGAACAGATAGGCACCGGCCGCCAACAACGCCGCCAGCCCGGCCACGACCGCACCGGCCGCGATCGCCGTGGTGCGCGGCTCAACGCCGGGCATGACAACCTTTCCGTCGCCGTATTGCTGAAACAGCCGCCCCCACTTGGTGGCCAGAGCCGCCCGCACCCGCGGCCGCCCCACGAACGGATACCAGTACACGTTGTGGTAGAAGTTGGACGCAAAGTAGCTCCACGGCACGAGCGGCGACCGCAACAACAAGTTCTCGAACGGCTTGAGCGCGCCGTGATAGATCAGCTTCTGCCCCCGGCTGGCGAACGTATCCTCCTGCACGAAGCCCCAGTCCTCGGCCGAGATGTCGTAGCCCACCACCTCGATCTCCTTCGGATCGCCGACCCCCAGACCCAGCTCGTGCGCCAGCCGGATGAACTTGAGGTCCATCGGGTTGAAGCCCTGGAGCTTCGCCGAGATGGCATCTATCGCCACCTGGTCGGCCGAAGCCAGAATGATGTCCTTCTCGTGCCAACGCATGGCACGCGGGCCAGGGCCATCGCCGGCAAAGGTGCCGTCCATCACCGCGAACAGGCCGCTGTGGATCTCCTGCTGGATGGCCAGCAGGTCCACCACTGTCTCGTGGATGACCCCGTGCGTCCAATGCCGCTTTTCGTTCAACAGGCCGCCGAACGCGTTCTTCATCGCGCCGGTGATGGTCGTGAAGACGTGCGTCTTCACCGTCGGCAATTGGATGATGTTCTTGTCGAAGAAGTACTCCGGGATCAGGATCCCTTCCGGGAAGATCTTGTCTAACACGAGCATCGGCGCCTTGGGCGTGTAACGCACCCAGCGCACCTCCGGCTCGTACAGGTGAACGTTGCGCAGGCCATACGCATCTACGACGGCCTTATGCTTGTTGTTCTTCTCTCCCACATACGCATCTACGACCACCGTCTTGTTGTGGGCGGCCGAAAGATCCGTGTAACCGTCGGCCAGAAGCTTCTTGATGACCCCCTCGATCTGCCACGGCGTGCTGGAGCAGGCCGGGTACCAGGTTTGCCACGAGATGTTGATCTTCAAGATCGTCTCGTGGCCGAGGGGCAGGGCCTGGCGATAGTCCGCCAGGTCCATCAACCGGCCGATATCCTCGAGCACCGTCTCTGGAGCAGTCTTGAGGACGGCCACCTTGCCCTTGCCGGAGAAATTGCGTGGGATCATGGTCCTCTTTTCTTTCTGCCGACTTACTCTTCTTCGGCTTCGACGCGCTCGCGCTTCGCAGCCGCGATGATCGGCTCGGCGATGTGCGGCGGCACCGGCTCGTAGTGCGACAGGGTCATGCTGTAGAAGCCGCGGCCCTGGGTCATCGAACGCAGGTCAATGGAGTAGCGCTGCATTTCGGCCAGCGGCACCTGCGCGGTGATGATCCCCTTGCCCTTGACCTGCTCCATGCCCTGCACCCGGCCGCGGCGCGTGTTCAGGTCGCTCATGATGTCGCCCATGTACTCTTCGGGCACGGTGATCTTGACGTTCATCACCGGTTCCAACAGGACCGGTCCCGCCTGCATGAAGGTCTTCTTGAACACTTCGCGGCCGGCGATCTGGAACGCGATGTCCTTGGAATCCACGGGGTGCATCTTGCCGTCGTAGACCTCGCAACGCACGTCCACCACCGGATAGCCCGCCAGCGGCCCCTGGTTGAGCACCTGCTTGATGCCCTTCTCGATGGAGGGGAAGAAGCTGCTCGCGATGGCGCCGCCGAAGACGCGCGAGGTGTCGAACTCGAACCCGCTCCCGGCCGGCAGCGGCTTGATCTCCATGTGCACCTCGCCGAACTGCCCCGCGCCGCCGGTCTGTTTCTTGTGCCGATAGAAGTCGGCCGCGCTGCGGGTGATGGACTCGCGATAGGGCACCTTGGGAACGCTGGTCATCACGCTCAGGCCGAACTTGCTCTCCATCCGACGGATGGCCAGGTCAATGTGCACCTCGCCCATGCCCGAAAGGATCATCTCGCCGGTGCCCGCTTCGAAGCGCGTGACCAGGGTAGGATCCTCCTCGGTGATGCGCTGGAAGGCCGGGCCCATCTTCGCCGAGTCGGCCTTGGTCTTGGGCGATACGGCCACCGCAAAGAGCGGCTCGGGATAGGTCGGCTGCGGCAAGATGAGCTGGCGCCCCTTATCGCACAGGGTATGATTGGTCGCGGTCGCCGATAGCTTGGCCACGCCACCGATGTCGCCCGCCACCATGTACGGCACGGGCAACTGCTCCTTGCCGCGCGGGCTGAAGAGCTGGCTCACCCGCTCTTCGGTGCCGGTCGGCAGGCTCCACACCCGGCTATCGCTGTTGAAGGTGCCCGAGACCACGCGGAAGTAAGACAGCTTGCCGACGTAGGGGTCGGCCACGGTCTTGAAGACGAAAACCGCCAGCGGTCCGGTCGGGTCGGCCGCCAAGGAGACGGTCGTGCCGTCCGGCTGCTGAGCCGTGGAGGCCGGCGCCTCAAGCGGGCTGGGCATGAACGCCAGCAGCGCGTCGAGCAAGGAGCGCACGCCCACGTTGGTGAGCGCCGAACCACAGAAGACCGGGATCACGTTGCCGGCGAGCATGCCCGCCTTCAAGCCCGCCACGATCTCCTCAGGACTCAGTTCCTCCCCTTCCAGATACTTCATGATCAGGTCGTCGTTGCCTTCGGCCGCGGCCTCGACGAGCTGGGTGCGCGCTTTTTCGACCGCTTCGGCCAGGCCCGCCGGGACCTCGGCCGGCGTGGCGGCCTCGCCGAGATAGGCCTTCAGCGCGATGAGATCCACGATGCCGCGAAACTCGCCGCCCTCGCCGATCGGCAACTGAGCCGGCACGATCGTGCCGTTGAACGCGTTGCGCAGGCTGGCAAGCGCGCGCTCGAAGTTGGCGTTCTCGCGATCCATCTTGTTGACAAAGACCGCCCGCGGAAGGGATCGTTCATCCAGGTAGCCCCATCCCAGCTCGGTGCCCACCTCGACCCCGGCTACAGAGTCCACAATCACGAGCGCTGCATCCGCCACGGCGATGGCGCCTTTGACTTCGCCCACGAAGTCTATGAAGCCGGGCGCGTCCAGCAGATTGATCTTGCGGCCCTGCCATTCGCAGGGCAAAACGGAAGTGGCGACCGAGATCTTGCGTCGGATCGCCTCTTCATCCCAGTCCGATACCGTCGTGCCGTCTTCCACGCGGCCCCGCCGGCCGGTAGCGCCCGTATCGAAAAGCAAAGCCTCTGACAGGGTGGTCTTCCCCGAGCTGCTGTGCCCGATCAGCGCCACGTTCCTGATCTGTTCAGTCGTATAATTGGTCATGACCCCTCCTCGGCCAGTTTCCAGGTCGAATCAAGAAGACTTCCGAAGCCGGAGCGGACTTCGGAAGTCAGGATTTCGCTATCGTCAACTAGATTATTGTACGCAAAAGCGCCGCTTCTGTCAAAGACGGCACATAGAGTAACTGTTCACCGTTATCCCGCGCATTGCGCCTTGGGAGCGGTCCCTCACCCCCTGACCCCTCTCCCGCCAAGCGGGAGAGGGGGAACCCTGTCGAGGGTGGGGTTTTGGGGCCGCAAAGCGGCCCCAAAACCCCACTATAAAGAACTTCCCCGCCCCCGCAAGCGGGGGCGGGGTTAGGGGTGGGGGCCGTACGACGTAACTGTGAACATTTACCACATAGAACTTGTCTGAAACCGGTAACCCATCTATAATCGGGCCGTGTCGTTTTACCATGGCCTCAAACAAGTATGGACACCGAGCAAAAGGAACCGACGGTTACGCATCTGATCTTCGTCCGCCACGGGCAATCTTTCTACAATCGGGACGGCACTGGCACAGCCGAAGATAGCGGCTTGACGGAACTGGGCTGGCAACAGGCGCATCTGGTCGCCGATTGGCTGGGGCATCAATTCACCGCCGACGCGCTGCTCTGCAGCAGCCTGCGCCGCGCCGTTCAAACGGCCGAGGTGATCGGCCAACAGCTCGGCCTCCAGCCGGAGATCTGGCCCGGGCTGGATGAAAGCCGTCTGCCCTATTGGACCGAATTCCCCACCGCGGCCGATGCACCGCTCGCCGGGTGGGATCATCCCTGGCAACCCAACGCCGTCAACGCGCCCATGTATACGCAATTCCGGGAACAGCTACGGCAGACGCTGGCCGCGCTCATGGAACGGTATCTGGGCCGCACGGTGATCATCGTCTCGCACGGCGGCACGATCGGCACGATCGTGCGCAGCCTGTTCGGCGGCCATCAGATGCCGATCTTCACCGAGAACGGCGGCGTCACCCATCTGGTGTGGCAGGAAGGGCGCTGGCGGCTGATCAGCCACAACGAGCGCGCCCACCTGGGCGACCCCAGCTTGCCGGCGCTCACGCCGTGGAGCGAGCCCGGGCCGCTCAAGACGATCGTGGAGCAGTTCGGCCGGGCGGCCGCCACCTATCCGCTGGTCCCCGATCCGATCGTGGCCGAACAGTTGCGCGGCCTGGTGGCCATGGCCGACCCCCGGCCCGTGGACCATCTGCTGGATGCGGGCACGGGCACGGGCGCGGTGGCGCTGGCGTTCGCCGCGCACGTCGCGCGGGTCACGGCAGTGGACGTCGCGCCGGCCATGCTCGAGCGCGCCGAGCTGGCGCGCGTCGAGCAGGGCGTCGGCAACGTGGAGGTCCGCTGGGCCGACGCTGCGGCGCTCCCTTACCCGGCCGAAACGTTTGATCTGGTCACGAGCCGCGATCTGCTCTGCTACTTCTCCGAGCTGGGCCCTCTCTTCGAGGGTTGGCGCCGCGTGCTGCGGCCCACCGGCAAGCTCCTCCTGGACGAGGTGGTGGGCAGCGAAGATCCGGTGAAGCGGGCCACCCACCAGGCGCTGGAGACGCAGCGCGATCCGGCCATCGCGCGGCTGTACGCCGAGTCGGAGATCGCGGGGGCGCTGGCACAGGCCGGTTTTCGCCTGGAGCGAGGCGAGATCTACCACGTCGCGCAGGATGAGCAATCGTGGCTGGCCACCGCGGCGCTCACCGACGAGGAGCGCGGCCATCTGTTGGAGATGTTGCGCGCTAGCAGCGAAGAGGACGCGGCCGGCCTCCAGATTCGCCGCGACAAAAGCGGCCGCCTGGTTTTCACGGTGCGCCGCCTGCGTCTTCTGGCCCGGCCGATTTCGCGAAATTTCGCGAAAGAAGTGCCTGGCAGGTGAGCGTTCTCTACGCATGCCGGGCCTCACGGCCTGGAGAGCCCCAGCAATGAGCCAAGCCATTCCAGCAGCCCGGCGGCGCCGCTCGCCGCCGGCGTTGGGGTGGGCGTGGCCGCCGGGAAACGCGGGAGGAGCGGCCGGGACGTGCTGACCGCCGTGCGGCCGCGCGTGGCCGTGGGAGAAGGGGTGGGCGTCCCGGTGGCGCGAGCCGTCGGCGCGACGGTCAGCGCGAGCAGCCCGGCGCCCGGTCGGCCGACGGCGACCTCTGTTGGCGTAGCGGCTGGCGGCAGCCCCACGCCGGGAGCTACGACGGTCTCGGTCGGTCGGCCGGCCGGCGTGGGCGTGGTGACGATCGGGGTGAGCGGCGTGGGCCGCGCCCCCGCGAAGGACGTTTCGGCCGCCGGGGGCGCGGCGGCCGCGCGAGGGTCGGCCGTAGCCAGGGCTACGGGCAGACGGGTGGGCCACGGGGTCGGCTGCCACGGCGTGGGCGCTATGCGCGGGGCAGGCGTGGGCGTGCTGAGCACCACCTGGTCGGGCGGCACATAAAAGGGGGTCGGCGGCACCGCTACGCCGGCCCCGGCCGTGGGGCCATCGGTGGCCGGATCGGCCAACACCGTTACGCCGTCGAGGGGACGGTCCATGCCCCACAGCAGGCCCACTTCATAGCTCACATCTACCACCCAGTTGCGGCTGACCAGCATGGGCACGTCGTCGCGTTGCGCACAGTCAATCACCAGGAAGGGTCCCACCTTCTCGCCGCCGGGCGGCTGCAGCCAAACCTTGCGGCCGATGTCGCCGGCGCGCAGGAGCGCCACCGTGCCCACGCACTCATCGCAGCGCAAGATTTGGCCATGAGCGGCGCGCACGGCCAACACGTGCTCCATCATGCCGGCCGCGTAGAAGGTGGCCAGACCCGTCTGTGGCAGCGGCGTGCGTTCCCAGTAACCCGGGTCAAGCATGTCGGTCTGTGCCGGCGGGGCCAGGCCGACGGTCAACAAAACAGCGATCAGGAGCCACTTCATGCGCGCTGTCTACTCCCTGGAGCTATTATACACCGACGTAAACCGCCGACAATTTTGCGCGCGCGGCCGCGGCGTGGTTGGATAACAAAGCGAGATAGGATGAAATCATGCGCCTGGGATTCGTCGTCAAGCCGCTCGGCCGACCCGAGCTGAAGAGCCATGACAGCCGGCGTTGGCAAAACAGCCCTCATCTCAGCGTCAGCCTGGCCTATCTGCGCGATATTTTCACCTACCTGGTCGAGGCCGGCATCACCATGTACCGGATTTCCTCCGAGCTGGCGCCCTATGCCACCCATCCCGATATGCCGCAATTCCATCATCAGGTCGAAGAGTGCGCCCCTGAACTCGCCCAGATCGGAGCCATGGCCCGCGTGGCCGGGTTGCGCCTCTCGTTTCATCCAGGGCAACACGTGGTGTTGAACTCGCCCGATCCCGACACGGCCCGCCTCAGCGCCGGAGACGTGATCGTCCAGGCAAGCATCCTCGACGGCATGGGACTGGGCCCGGACGCGGTGGTGGTCACGCACCTGGGCGGCCTCTACGGCGATCGGAGCGCGGCGCGAGAGCGGTTCGTGCGCGCATACGAGGCGCTGCCCGAAGCCGCGCGGCGTCGCCTGGTGCTGGAGAACGACGACACGCGCTTCACCGTGAGCGACATCCTGTGGGTGCACGAGCGCACCGGCCTCCGGCTGGTCTTCGATAACCTGCACCATCGCTTGAACGGCGACGGCCGGCCGCCCCGCGACGCGCTGGCGGCCTGCCTGGCCACCTGGCCGGCCGATGTGCGCCCCAAGGTCCACTTCAGCAGCCCGCGCACCGAATGGCGCGTGAGCGAAGGGGACGCCGGCAGCGCGGCCGAGATCCAGCGGACGCGGTGGAGCTATCATTCGGATTATGTCAACCCATTTGAGTTCATAGACTTCCTGCGGCTGGCCGATGGCCTGCGGCCTTTCGACGTGATGTTAGAGGTGCGCGCGAAAGACCTGGCATTGCGCCAGTTGCGCGCAGATCTGGCCCGGTTTGCGCCGGACCTGGCGGCGGCTCTGGAGCCGGCCGGCGAGCCGAAACTACCCGTCGCTCAGAAAACGGTGCCGGCGCCAAAAACGCCATAGCACAAGGAGACAGATGCCATGGTTCCTCCAACTCCGGTTCGCGTCGCCATGATCGGTTGCGGCGGCATGGCGCGCGCCCATCTCCGCAACATGCTGAAACAGACCGACACGACGCAAGTCGTCGCCATGTGCGAGCCGTCCGAGGCACAGTATGCGGCCTCGGCGGCACTGTTCGAGGCGGCCGGCCTGCCGGTTCCGCCCAACCAACCCGATCTGGACCGGCTGCTGCAGGAATACGCCGGCCGGCTCGACGCAGCGTTCATCATCACGCCGCACGCCTATCACCACGACCAGACGAAGGCCTGTCTGGAGGCCGGGCTCGATGTGCTGCTGGAGAAGCCGATGGTGATGAATGCGGCCGAGGCGCGCAGCCTGATCAAGACGCGCGACCGCACCGGCCGCCTGCTGGTTGTGGCGTTTCCCGGCAGCCTCTCGCCGCAGATCCGCACGGCCGTTCGGATGCTCCGCTCCGGCGAGCTGGGCCGCCTGTGGAGCATCAGCGCGACCGTGTGGCAAAGCTGGGGGCCGGGCACGGTGGGCACCTGGCGCCAGCAGCCCGAGCTCTCCGGCGGCGGCTTCCTCTTCGATACCGGCGCGCACATGCTCAACACCTGCGCCGACCTGGCCGGCGAGGACTTCGTCGAGGTGGCCGCCTGGCTGGACAACAACGGCCGGCCCGTGGACACCCTGGGCGTGGTGATGGGGAAGCTGGCGTCGGGCGCCTACGTCACCATGCACGGCTGCGGCGAGGCGATCCGCTCGTGCGCGTCCGACGTGCGCGTCTTTTGCGAAAACGCCATCCTGCACACCGACATTTGGGGCAAATGGCTACGCATCCAGCGCCAGGGCCGCAAACAGCTCCGCAAGGTGCCCGTTCCCGCCTCGCTCGGCGTCTGGGAGCAGTTCCTGGCCGTGCGCGATGGCAAGATGCCCAACCCCTGCCCGCCCGAAGTCGGCCTGCGCATGGCGCGGCTGTGGGACGCGATCAAGGCGTCGGCCGCGCAAGGGGGAAAGCCGGTGAAGGCGTGAAGCATCAGGAATTGAGAGAGGGGGGTTTGGAGGCGGCACCCCACCAGCCGCCACCAACACCCCCGGATCACCCACC
>JBBIKA010000119.1:0-4184 GCA_037445695.1 Chloroflexota bacterium | reverse complement strand
GGTCCCCTTGCCCGGGGGGGCGCCGGGTGGGGGTCCCGGCGTGGGGCGGGTTTTTTTTTTTTTGTTGGGGGGGGGGGGGGGGGGGGGGCTCCCCCCCCCCCCCCCCCTCCAAACCCCCGTGATCTCCCTCCCTCCTCTCTCTTGGCCTTCGGCCAAGAGAGAGGAGGGAGCAGAGTAAGGGATGAGGTAGATATTTCATTTTACAGGAGATTTTCACCATGCAGCAACCTGTTCCTACCGCCGGCGATACGAGCTGGTTCACGCACGATCGTTTTGGCCTTTTCATCCACTGGGGCACCTACACGCTGGCCGCGCGCCACGAGTGGGTCAAGCAGCGCGAGCGCATCCGCGACGAGGAGTACCAGAAGTACTTCGATCACTTCGATCCCGACCTCTATGATCCGAAGGTGTGGGCGCAGGAAGCGAAGAATGCCGGCATGAAGTACTTCGTGGTCACCACCAAGCACCACGAGGGCTTCTGCCTGTGGGACTCGGCCCTCACCGATTACAAAGCGACGAACACTCCCTACGGCAAAGACGTGCTCCGGCCCATGGTAGACGCGTTCCGGGCCGAGGGCTTCAAGGTCGGCTTCTATCACTCGCTGATTGACTGGCACCATCCGGAGTTCCCGGTGGATCCGATCCATCCGATGCGCGACGACCTGGAATATCGCGAGGCGCACAAGGATCGCGACATCCGCAAGTATGCCGAATACCTGCACGGCCAGACGCGCGAGCTATTGACGCAGTTCGGCAAGATCCACATCATGTGGTTCGATTTCTCCTACGCGAACCGGCAGTTCCCCTGGGGCCGGGGCAAAGGCCGCGACGACTGGCAATCGGAGAAGCTGGTGCAGATGGTGCGCGAGCTCCAGCCGGGCATCATCCTGAACGACCGGCTCGACCTGCCGGAATCGGCCGATGTGCGGACGCCGGAGGAGTATCAGCCGCGCGCCTGGATGACGGTGGACGGCAAGCCGGTCGTCTGGGAGGCGTGCCAGACGTTCAACCGGAGCTGGGGCTATTACCGGGACAACATGGACTGGCGCGAGCCGGACGAGCTGATCCGCACGCTGATTGACACCGTGTCGAAGGGCGGCAACCTGCTGCTCAACGTCGGGCCGAACGGCCGGGGCGAGTTCGACGAGCGCTCGGTCGAACGGCTGCGCGCCATCGGCGCGTGGATGCGGCTGCACAATCGCTCCATCTATGGCTGCACCGCCTTCGACCTGACCCCGCCGCCCGACACCCGCTTCACCTACAACCCGGCGAAGAAGCGGCTCTACCTGCACCTGTTCGCCTGGCCTTACAAGCACGTCCATCTCGACGGGCTGGCGGGCCGGGTGGAATACGCCCAATTGCTCAACGACGCGTCCGAGATCAAGATGTTCACGGTGGATCCGCACCAGCAGGCGCAGAACACGACCATGGGCGGCGGCCGGGCCGATACGCTGATCCTGGAGCTGCCCATCGCCAAGCCGAAGGTGGCCGTGCCGGTGGTGGAGCTGTTTTTGAAGTAGGGCCGGTGCCGACACTTGCCCTGCTTCACCGAATGAAGGATGCCAGACATGACCCAACCACCCTATCTCAACCCGGATCTTCCCCTCGACGCCCGCGCCGAGGACCTCGTCTCGCGCATGACGCTGGAGGAGAAGATCGGCCAGATGCTCTACGATGCGCCGGCCATCGAGCGGCTGGGCATCCCGGAATACAACTGGTGGAACGAATGCCTCCACGGCGTGGGCCGGGCGGGCGTTGCCACCGTCTTCCCGCAGGCAATCGGCCTGGCCGCCACCTGGGACGACGACCTGGTGCGCCGTATAGGTACGGCGATCGCGGACGAGGCGCGCGCCAAATACAACGACTGGCAACGCCGCGGCATCCGCCAGATCTACACCGGGCTGACCTTCTGGACGCCCAACATCAACATCTTCCGCGACCCGCGCTGGGGCCGCGGGCAGGAGACCTACGGCGAAGACCCCTACCTGACCGGCCGCATGGGGCTGGCGCTCGTGCGCGGCCTCCAGGGCGATGATCCCCGCTACCTCAAAGTCGCCGCCTGCGCCAAGCACTACGCCGTCCACAGCGGCCCGGAGCCCGATCGCCACGGCTTCAACGCGGTCGTGGATGAACGTGACCTGCGCGAGACCTACCTGCCGGCGTTCGAGACGTTGGTGCGCGAGGGCCACGTCGAGGCGGTGATGGGCGCGTACAACCGCACGAACGGCGAGGCGTGCTGCGCCAGCCCGACGCTGCTGGAGCAGATCCTGCGTCGGGAATGGGGCTTCGACGGCCATGTCGTCTCCGACTGCGGCGCCATTGACGACATCTGGAAGTTTCACGGCCTGGCCAAAAACCGCGAGGAGGCCGCGGCGCTGGCCGTCAAGGCCGGCTGCGACCTCAATTGCGGCGAGACCTTCGCGTCGCTGTTGATCGCCCACCACAAAGGGCTGATTGACGAGGCCACACTCGACCGGGCCGTCAAGCGGCTCATGCGCACGCGGCTGCGGCTGGGGATGTTCGACCCGCCGGAACAAGTGCCCTATTCGACCATCCCCTACGAGGCCGTGAACTGCCCGGCCCATCGCGAGCTGGCGCTCCAGGCCGCCCGCGAGTCCATCGTGCTGCTGAAAAACGACGGCCTCCTGCCCCTCTCGAAGGAGATCGGCCGCCTGGCCGTGATCGGCCCGAACGCCGACGATCTGATGGTGCTCCTCGGCAACTACAACGGCACGCCCGCCAACGCGGTGACGCCGCTGGAGGGGATCCGCCGGGCCGTTTCGCCCAAGACGGTCGTCTACACGGCCCGCGGCTGCCCCATCGCCGACGGCATGCCCAACCTGAGCGTCATCCCATCCGAGTTCCTGCGGCCGGCCGTCGCCGATGGCCCGCAACACGGCCTGACCGGCGAGTACTTCGCGGCCGATCAGATCGAGGGCGCGCCGGCCTTCACGCGCCTCGATCCATGCGTGGACTTCATCTGGAAGAATACCACCCCGCCGGGCGGCGAGCGCGGCGATCGCTTCGCCGTGCGCTGGACCGGCTTCCTCGTGCCGCCCACGTCCGGCGTGTACCGGCTCGGCGTGAACGCCCACACCCACTGCAAATTCTACCTGGACGGCGAGCTGTTGGTGGAGCGCCGCGGCATCCACCACGCCATGCGCCAGACAAAGGAGGTCCGGCTGGAAGCCGGCCGCCTGTATCGCATTCAGCTCGATTATGTCAATAGCGGAATTGACCCATCGGCGCAGCTCATCTGGGCCGTGCCGGGCGTGGACGAGACGGCCGAGGCGCTGGAGGTGGCCGCCAAAGCCGATGTGGTCATCCTGTGCTTGGGCCTGAATCCCTATGTCGAGGGCGAGGAGATGCCGGTCCAGGTCGAGGGCTTCGTCGGCGGCGATCGCACCGACATCGCCCTGCCGCGGCCGCAACAGGAGCTGCTCGAACGGATCCACAGCCTGGGCAAGCCGATCGTGCTCGTGCTGATCGGCGGCAGCGCCATCGCCGTGCCCTGGGCCGACGCGCACGTGCCGGCCATCCTGCAGGCGTGGTATGGCGGCGAGGCCGGCGGGACGGCGCTGGCCGAGGTGCTGTTCGGCGACACCAACCCGTCCGGCCGGCTGCCGGTGACGGTCTATCGCTCCACCGCCGACCTGCCGCCCTTCGGCGACTATGCCATGGCCAACCGAACCTACCGTTACTTCCGGGGCGAGCCGCTCTATCCGTTCGGCCACGGCCTGAGCTACACGACCTTCGCCTACGCCAACCTGCGCCTGAGCCAGGGGACGATCGCGGCCGACGAGACGCTCACCGTCGAGGCCGACGTGACCAACACCGGCGAGCGCGGCGGCGATGAGGTCGTGCAGTTGTACCTGAGCTACCCGCCCACCTCCCCGCGCAACCCGCTCCGTCAACTGCGCGGCTTCCGGCGCATCAGCCTGGCGCCGGGCGAGACGAAAACGGTGCGTTTCACGCTGGCGCCGCAAGACCTGGCGCTGGTGAACGACGCCGGACAGCGCGTGGTCGAGATCGGCGAGTATCGCGTGAGCGTCGGCGGCCGCCAGCCGATAGGGGCGGAAGGAGATGGCGGCGTGGTGAGCAGCGCGTTTAGGGTGGAGGCCGCCCGGCGATGATGAACGTGAAGAATTTATTCCGGCAATGGACGAGGCGTCCCGTTGCTGACG
>JBBIKA010000118.1:0-13191 GCA_037445695.1 Chloroflexota bacterium | reverse complement strand
GACGCACAGCGCGCGGGCGCAGACAATTACCGGTTTAATTTTTCAACATTCATGAGCCTGCGCCACGGGTCTGCAAAGGATGCGCCTCGTTGCGCACCCCTCGCAGACGGGCAGCTCAACGCGTACCCGTTGAGCGATAGATCAACGACTCGCGGCTGGTGAACCGCATGCGGTGCCAGGTGACCGTGCCGTTCTTGTCGGGCGTGAACATCGGCCCCTTGATGTCGGGCTTGACCATCGCCACCAGGATCGGGTGATAGATCGGCACCAGCGCCACATCCTCGATCAGGATCTTCTCGGCCTGCTGATACATCTGATTGCGCTTCGCCTCATCGCCCAGGATGGCACCGGCCTCGCACAAGAGCCGATTGAAGTCCTTGTTGTACCAGGTGTGGCGGCCGGGCATCGCGGAGAGGTCCGTCACGCCGCCCTTCTCGCAGCCGCCCCACGGGCTGAGCATGTTGCTGCCGTCCACGAAATCGAACTCATAGGGCACCAGCGCGAAGATGAAGTCGCCGCTCTTGTTCTTCTTCTGGCCGCGCATTTTCTCGGTGAAGGTGCTGTAATCCAGGTTCTGGATCTCCGCGGTGACCCCCAGGTTCTCCTTCAACATGCCGACGATCGCCTCCGCAGCCGAGACCAGGGCCGGGTCGGCCTTGCGCAGGTAGAGGGTGAGCTTGGGGAAGCCCTTGCCGCCCGGGAAGCCCGCCTCCTCCATCAGCTTGGCCGCCAGCTTCGGATCGTAGTTCTGGACGCTCTTCAGCGTGTTGACGCTCTCGCCGGGGAAGCCGGGCGGGTTCATCGTGTAGGCAGCCACCCCCTGATACTTGAGCGGCCCGTTGATCAACAGATCCCGATCCACCGCGTGGCTGAACGCCTGGCGCACCTTCAGGTTGTCGAACGGCTTGTTCCAGGTGTCGAAGAAGAGGTAGTAGGTCATGAAGTTGGGCCAAGAGATGAGCTGTTTCTTCAGCTCCGGGTTGGCCATGATCTCGGCCATGGCCGACGGGGGCAGATCCTGCTGATAGCCGCCGCCGATGGCGTCCAGCTCATTGTTCTTGTAGGCCGGCCAGCGCGTTTCGGGCTCCATGAAGGTCACGGTGATCTTGTCCATCATCGGCGGGAAGGGGCCGGTATACTTCTCGTTGGCCACGAACACCATCCCCTTGCCCTTCTCGTAGCTCTCCAGCTTGTACGGCCCGGCGAAGACCCAGTTGTTTTTGTCGAACGCCCACGAGCCATCGTTCAGCCGATCCTTGACCACATGCTTGGGCACCACCCACAGATCGGCAAAGATCTTGTCCAGATACGGCGTGGGGCGGTCGGTCGTCACGGTGAAGGTGTAGTCGTCCACCTTCTTGGCGCCCAACTCCTCGGGTGGCTTCTTGCCGCTGACCACATCGCTCCAGTTGACGATGTTGGCCATGCTGTAGAACCACTCGAAGTCATAATCGGGCCGGGCGAAGCGCTGCAACGTGAACACGAAGTCGTCGGCCGTGATCGGCTTGCCATCGCTCCAGACGCGCTTCTGGTCCAGGTAGAAGGTCCAGGTCAGGCCGTCCTGCGAGGTCTCCCACTTGGTGCAGAGGTTCGGCTGGGGGATGTACTCCTTGTTGGGCCGCGTGCACGAATCGGCCCAGGCGACGTAGTCGCCCCAGTTCTCGTCGTAGACGCTGGCGTCCCAGGTCATCCACTTGGCTTCCGATTCGGCGTAGCGCATGACCTGTTTCTCCAGCGGCGCGGCATCGGGCGGCAGCTTGACGCCGGCCCGATTCACCACCACCCCTTCGGCCTTTGGGGCGGCTGTAGGCTGCGCCGGGGCCTTGGTCGGCTCGGCAGCCGGAGCCTTGGTCGGCTCAGCAGCCTTGGCCGCGGTGGCCGCGGGCTGTTGCGGCGCCGGCGCCGGCGCCGCGCAACCGAGCACCAACGCGGCGATGGTCGTCAACAGCAGCGCAACGAACAACGGTCGAGTGAACTTGCCTTTCATCGTGTTCTCCTCCGAGATAAGATGGATCGGCTTGCAATCTGCTCCACGATAGCCGGGGCGCCGGCCGGGCTCCCACTCCGCCGACAGCCGCGTGATCAGGGCTCGCTGGCAAGGGATTCACCTCCTGTTTAGCGCAACAGCTACCGCGCATCAATCATCCGCGGGTCCAGGGCGTCGCGCAAGCCATCGCCCATCAGGGTGAAGCCGAGCATGGTCAGCGCGATCATCAGGGCCGGGAAGAAGGCCAGATGCCAGAAATAGGTCATGTTGGTGATGCCGTCGCGGCCGAGCATCTGGCCCCAGCTCGGCATGGGCGGGTTGATGCCGACCCCCAGGAAGCTCAACGACGCCTCGGCGAAGATGGCCACCGGAATGCCGAAGGTGAGGGCGATGATGATCGGCGCCAGCGCGTTAGGCAGGAGGTGCAGGCGGAAGATGCGCCAGGCGCTCGCGCCGATCATGCGCTCGGCCTCGATGAACTCCTTCTCGCGCAGCGACAGGAACTGGGCGCGCGTCAACCGACACACGTTGATCCAGCTCGTCAGGCCGATCGCCAGCATCACGTTCCAGAAGCCGGCACCCAGCCGGGCCATGATCATGTACGCGAACAGGAGGGTGGGGATGGCCGACATGATGTCCACCAGGCGCATCACCAGGAAGTCGGCGCGGCCGCCCCACCAGCCGGCGATGGCGCCCAGCGGCACCCCCACCGCCAGCGCCAGGAACGAGGCCAGCAGGCCGATGCTGAGGGAGATGCGCGCGCCGAAGACGATCCGGCTATAGAGATCGCGGCCGTTCAGATCGGTCCCCATCCAGTATGCGCGGCCGGGGAACGCGCCGACAGGGCCGAAAAAGCCCTTGTTGTAGGGCGTGCGGGCGATCAACGGCTGCGGGGTGCGGCCCAGGGGTAGGGCGATGAACCAGTCATCGGCGAAGATGGCCATCGTCAGCAACACGGCGACGATGAACGTGCCAACGAGCGCCAGGCGATTGCGCGCGAAGCGCCGCGCGGCATCGCGCCAGAGGCTGCGCGGCTTACGCAAGGCTGCTTCGCTGGCGGCAGCCGCCTCCTCGAACGTCTCCGCGGCAGGCAATGCCGTGCGACGGGTGAAGGTCTCGGATTGCATGATGGACACCTCGCCGCTCACTTGAGCCGAATGCGCGGGTCAACCACCACGTAGAGCACGTCCGTCACCAGATAGGTCACGGCGATCAGGACGGCCCACAGGATGGTCAAGCCGATGATCATCGGATAATCCCGATCCAGGGTGCTGGTGACCCAAAACTTGCCCAGGCCCGGCACGCGGAAGATGGCTTCGATGAAAATGGAACCGGTAATCAGGTCGGGAACGATCGGGCCGAAGACGGTGAGCAAGGGGATCATCGCGTTCTTCAGTACGTGGCGGCGCACGATCCAGCTCTCGCTGAGCCCTTTGGCGCGCGCGGTGCGGATGTAGTCGGAGCGCATCACCTCGACGACGCTGGCGCGGGTGTAGCGGGCGATCGTCGCCATCGGCGCCAGCGAATAGGCCACGACCGGCAAGACCCACTGGCGCGGGGAATCCCAGCCGCCGGTGGGCACCCATTTCAGGGCCAGGGCAAAAACCAAGATGAACAGAATGCCCCACACGAAGTGCGGCATCACGAACCCCAGGGTCGCGAACAGGGTAACCCCGTAATCCACCCAGGTGTTTTGCTTCAGCGCGGCGATGATCCCCAGCGGCAGGCCGGTGCCGAAGGCCACCAGCAACGCCATCGCGCCCAGGTGCATGGTCGTCGGCCACGTGCGGCCGATCAGCCCCAACACCGACTCGTCGGGATGCTTGAACGACATGCCGAAGTCGAAGCGCACGACGCCGCTCAGCCAGATCAGGTATTGTTGCCAGAGAGGCTTATCGAGGCCGTAGCGCGCCTTCAGCGCGGCGAGCTGCTCGTCGGAGAAGAGGCGCTGGCCATATTTCCAGGGGCCACCCGGCACCTCGTGCATCAGGGCAAAGGTGATCATCGAAAGGATCAACAAGACCGGGATCAACCCGGCGAGCCGCATCAAGATGTAACGTCCCATTCGCTTCTCCTGCGGTAGGGTCCCCGGCGCGGATAACTTATGCGCCGGGTTGATGGCGGAAAGACGAGATAAATCTCGCCCTACGACAGTGCGTCGAGCCGGGCGGCCACGTCGTCGAGCCGGGCAAAACGGCAACGGCCGGCCGCCAGCACATGTTCGATGAAACGCTCCAGCAAGGCCATGCGGTGTCCGCGACCGATCACCTGCGGATGCATGGTGAGGGTGAAGACGCCGTCCGGCTCATAGTTGCGCATGTAGTCGAAGTCGCCGGCCCAGATCTCGAAGACCTTCGACGCCGCGGAAAGGCCCACCCGCAGCGGATCGAAGTGGAAGGTGAAGTGGGGCCAGTCGTCCAGCGTGAAATCTACGGGAAACTCCCACAACGCCAGCTCGGAGCCGGCCCGCAACGGCTGCAACGGCCCTACCACGTCGCCCAGGCGGGGATGATACGGATGAAAGTCGTCGGCAAACAGGCTGGAATCGTAGCGAAAGCCGTATTCGACCAGAAGCGACAGGGTGGAGGGACTGCAATCCCACGAAGGCGAACGATAGCCGACCGGCGGCCGGCCCAGGAAGCGCGTCAAGGCCTCCAGGCCGGCTTCCAGCTCGCGGCGCTCTTCGTCCGGCGACATCTTGCCGGGGTCGCGATGGCTGTAGCCGTGATGGGCGATCTCGTGGCCGGCCTTCAAGATCGCCTCGACCGCGGCCGGGAACGATTCGGCCGTATGGCCGGGCACGAAGAAGGTGGCCTGGATGCCGTAGCGCGCCAGCAGCGCCAGGATGCGCGGCACGCCCACCCGCGCGCCGTACTCCCCGCGCGAAAGCTTCGCCGGCGTCGGGGGCGGAAAACCCGTCAACCAGACGCTGAGCGCGTCGAAATCGAAGGTCAGGCAGATCGTCCAGCCGTCGTTGCTGGGACCGGATGCGGAGCCATCTTGCATGAATAAGCTCCTCTACATGCCGGAAGTCGGACCGACATGTTGATCTCGCGAGATCAACCAGCAAGCAAGTACGACGATGTATTTTTCTGCTGAGGGGCGATGACGAATCGGGCGCCGATGTGGGCAGGGTAACTGATGCAACCCGAACGATCAAACGCGACCCGGCCGAACAACTCTGGACGGCCCATCGGCGTTCGTCGGCTATGGCTGGATTATAAAGACATTTGCGAGATTGTCAATTGGCCGCGAGCGTGATATAACATCCCTACGTGCCAGGCACTTAGAAAGTGCCTGGCACGTAGGATGCAAGGAGAAGTCGGAACGGGTTTTTACGGGCGGCTTCGCCGCCCGTAAAACCCTCTCCTTCAACAAAGCACGGAGGACTCCCCATGAAGATCTTGGTATTGGGCAGCGGTTTAATGGGACCGGCGGGCGCGTTCAACGCGCTGAGCGATCCCCAGGTGACGCAGGTGGGCCTGTGCGATGTGAGCCCGGCCCAACTGGCGCAGGCGCAGGCGAAGCTGGCCGACAAACCCGGTGCGGCCAAGCTGACGACCATCGTGCTCGACCTGAGCGATCGCGCGGCGGCCGCCGAGCTGATGCGCGGCTACGACGCGATCCTGGCGGCGTTGCCAAAACAGGCCATCCCCCACGGCATCCGCGCCGCGCTGGCGGCCGGCCGGCCGCTGGTGGACCTGAGCTCGCCGGCCGATCCCGAAGTGGAAGCGATCAAGGCCGAGGTCGCGGCTGCCGGCGGCCTGGTGATCCCCGGCTGCGGCGTCGAGCCGGGCCTCACCGAGATCATGGCCCGCTATCTGGCCGAAAAGCTGGACCGCGTGGACGAGCTGCACATCAAATGCGGCGGCATCCCCGAAAAGCCCGCGCCCCCGCTCGGCTACAAGATCGTCTTCGGCGGCCGACAGATGCCCCTGCGCAACTTCGACGGCCACACGGTCGCAAACGGCGTCCTCAGGAAAGTGCCCCGCTACTCCGGCGTCGAACTGACCACCTTCCCGGGCGTGGGCGAATGCGAGGCGTGGCACGAGAACTTCATGCCGTGGCTGCTCGACCTGCCCGCGTTGAAGGGCCTGAAGACCGGCACCCAGAAGACCGTCCGCTGGCCTGGCTATGCGGCGAAGGTGACGGTGCTGAAAGAACTGGGCCTGTTGAGCGAAACGCCCGTCGAGGTAGATGGCGTCTCCGTGGCGCCGAAGAAGGTCGTGGATGCGGTGCTCTACCCGCATGTCCGGCTCGAGGAAGGGGAGCGGGACATCACCGTGTTCCGCGTGGAGGTGATCGGCGAGAAGGACGGCCGGCCGCGACGCTACAAGATCGAGATGGTGGACCGCTACGATCCGGTGCACGGCTTCACTTCGATGGCGCGCACGACCGCGTTCACCGGCGCGATCGTGGCCCGCATGGTGGCCCGCGGCGAGATTCGCGCGGCCGGCTGGCAAACCCCCGAACGCGTGATCACCGGGCCGCTGTTCGACCGCCTGGTGCAGGAGCTGGCCGCGGCCGGCGTCGTGTTCGACATCACGACCGAAAAGACGACGCGGCTGGGCCTGAACTAAAAAATCACGTGCCAGGCACTTCTTTCGCGAAATTTCGCGAAAAGAGTGCCTGGCACGTCTCTCTGGCACATGTTTCTAGCCGTGTCGGTGGTGGCGGCCCGTCTCGATCAGCTCCACGATCGTATCCACATCGTACACCGCGCCGGCCCAGATGCCGCCGCTGGCGTTCTGCAGCGCGGCCCAAAGCCGAGTATCGTCGGGCAGATCGGGATCGGGGCGCAGGTCGGGATGGGGCGGCCGGGCCGCCAGCACGGCCGCGCCCTCTTCGGCCGTATATTGCCGGCCGTCATGGCCGATCAGGTCAATCGTGCCGGTCAGATGGACGCGGTCAATGATCACCCGGATCGTGTCGCCCTCGCGCACGCGGCCCAGCGGCCCGCCGGCCAGCGCCTCGGGCCCCACATGGCCGATGCACGCGCCGGTGCTCACCCCGCTGAAGCGCGCGTCGGTGATCAGCGTCACGTCTTTGCCCCACGGCAGCCAGCGTAAAGCGGCCGTGAGCTGATACACCTCTTCCATCCCCGCGCCCGAAGGCCCGCGGCCCATCAACACCATCACGTCCCCCGGCACGATCGGCCGGTCGCTCAAGCCCTTGACCGCGGCGATCGCGGAGCGTTCGTCGGTGAAGACGCGCGCCGGGCCGATCTTGCGATAGACGCCGTCCGGGTCCACCACCGACGGGTCAATGGCCGTGCTTTTGACGATCGCGCCTTCCGGAGCCAGGTTGCCCGCCAGGAAGGTGACCGTGCTGGTCACGCCCCGCTCACGCGCCCGCGCCGGGCTCATGATCACATCGTCTGGGTCCACCCCGTCCAGCTCGTAAAGCCGCGCCCGCAGCCGACGGCGGCGCTCGCTGCGCGCCCATTCGTCGAGGCGCTGCTCGAGCGTGATCCCGTCGGCCGTGAGCGCGTTGAGCCGCAGGAGGCCCAATTCGCGCAGATGGAGCATCACCTCGGGGACGCCGCCCGCCAGGAACACCTGCACCGTGCCGTAACCGGTGGGGCCGTTCGGCAACACGTCCACTAGCCGCGGCACCTGGCGGTTGATGCGCGCCCAATCGTCCACCGTGGGCCGGCGCAGCCCGGCCGCATGGGCGATGGCCGGCACATGCATGACCAGGTTCGTGGAGCCGCCGAACGCTGCGTGCGTCACCAGCGCGTTATGGAGCGCGTCCTCGGTGAGGATGTCGGCCACCGAGAGGCCGCGCGCCTCCAGCGCCATGAGCGCGCGCGCCGCGCGGCGGGCCATGTCGGCCCAGATCGGCTGGCCCGAAGGGGAAAGGGCCGCGTGCGTCACGGCCAAACCGAGCGCCTCCGCCACGACCTGGCTGGTAGCGGCCGTGCCGAGGAACTGACACCCGCCGCCCGATGAGCCGCACGCCCGGCACCCCAGGTCCGCGGCCTCCTCCAGCGTCACCAGGCCGTGGGCGAAGCGCGCGCCCAGCGATTGGATTCGGCCCAGGTCTTCCCCCCTGGCCGGCAACAGGGTGACGCCGCCGGGCACGATGACGCCGGGCAGATTCTTCTGGCCGGCCAGCGCCATCATCATGGCCGGCAAACCCTTGTCGCACGACGCCACGCCCATCACCCCGCGACGGGTCGGCAGCGAGCGGATCAGCCGGCGCAAGACGATGGCCGCGTCGTTGCGATAGGCCAGGCTATCCATCATGCCGGCCGTGCCCTGAGTGCGGCCGTCGCATGGGTCGCTGACGTAACCCGCGAAGGGGGTCGCGTTGTGGCGGCTGAACTCTTCGGCCGCGGCCTGCATCAACAGGCCGATCTCCCAGTGGCCGATATGATAGCCCAGCGCGATCGGCTTGCCATCGGGGCCGCGGATGCCGCCCATGGTGCCCAGGATCAAAAACTCTTTGCCGCGCAGCCGGGCCGGATCCCAGCCCATGCCGACGTCCTGCGTCAGGCCGAACAGATCGCCGCTCGGCGCGGTGCGCAGGTACTCCTCGTCGAGCGGCAACATGCCGGCCGGGCCGGCGCCGTGAGTGGGAACATCGTAAAGGGACGGATCGGGAGAAAAAAGCAGATCGGGATCGCTAGACATGGGTCTCCTGAACGAAATAGATTTGAAATTGACAGCTCAACTCCAGTAGACATAGACGGCCGGGCTGTTCGGCCCGCCCGGCGCGCTCCACTGGAAGAGCCACCACGCGTCGTAGGGGCTCAGGTTGACGCAGCCGTGGCTGCGCGGCCGGCCGAAGGCATCGTGCCAGTAGGCCGTGTGCAGGCCGTAGCCGGAGTAAAAGTAGCATGTCCAGGTCACATCTTCGAGATAGTAGCCCGGCCCGGCCATCACGCCCGTCTGCAGCCGCAACCAGGTGCGAAAGATTCCCTGTACGGTGGGGGTGCCGGGCAGGCCGGTCGCCACAAGCATGGCATAGACCGGCCGATCGCCTTCATAGGCCACGGCGGTCTGCTCGCTCAAGTTGACGCCCACCCAGCGCTCATTCGGACCGATGGCCGCCGGTCGGGGCTTGAAGCGGGCCACGCCCACCCAGCTCGACTCGACCCACTGGTTGTCGCCGATGCGATACCAGCGGCTGCCGGCGACCGTGGCCTCTTCCAGCACCGGCACGGCCTGATTGTGCGGCACCTGATAGAGGGGCGGGTTGTCCGCGCTGACGCCCGGCCGGCCGCGCACGTTGAGCGCGTCGGCCACCACGAAGCCGAGCGGCAGGTTCACACCGCTCGCGGCCGCGGCCGCCGCCCGCGCGGCGCGCGTAGCGCCGATGATGCGCACCCAGCCGCTGTGCACCCAGCGGTTTTCGCCGATGCGGTACCAGGGCACCCCGTCCACCGGCGTCTCCTCGTAGATCGTCACCTCCGCGCCGTTGTAGAGCACGGCCACGGGCGGATTGTCGGGCCGCACGCCCGGCCGGCTGCGCACGTTGAGCGCGTCGGCGGTGACCACCCCGCGGCGGGTCGCAGGGGCCGGTTCGGTCGTCGGCTCGAGCAGCCGCACCCAGCCGCTGTGCACCCACCGCCCTTCGCCGATGCGGTACCAGATGGCGTCGCCGTAGGGCGCCTCCTCGTAGATGCTCACCTGCGTGCCGCTCAGCAGGCGATCTATGGGCGGATTGTCGGGGCGGACGCCCGGCTGAGCACGCACGTTCAATACATCGGCGGTAACCACCCCGCGCCGAGCGGTAGATGGCGGAGGCGGCGGAGGCGGCGGGGGCGGGACGGAACCGGCCAACTCCACCCCGCGCAGCTCCGAGGGCACCATCAGCGTCACGTTGTTCGCGGCCACCCAATCGCCGCCCGCGGTCAGGAGCCAGCGCGCGCCGCCGACCACCGTCTCCCCGCGCGCCGACAGATAAGTGCCCGCCCCTACGGTGCGGGAGATGACGCTGCCGCCCGGCCGGGTATAAAGATAGGTCCATCCCCACGTGGGCCGATAGTAGCGATAGGGCAACCAGGGCCGGTCGGCGCTGACCTCCTGCACGGCAACCGGCGGCGCTTCTGCGGTTTCCGGGGCTTCGCGCACGGTCGGCTTCGTCAGGCCGGGATAGGCCGCATCAACCGGCGGGACGATCTCGATGGGGGTCTCGGCCAGGGTCGCCAGCCAGAAGCCTTCGCCGTCTAGCAGATCCACCGCCACGGTGTAGCGGCCGGGCTTGGGGTAATCGAACAGCCACTCGGCCGACGGCTCGGGGCCATCGGCGCCCGAAAGCCATTCCACCTGGCCCACATCGCCGTCCAGCCGCACGAGTTGCGTGGGCGCAACGCCGGCGAGCTGCAACCTGACCCGGCGGCGGTTCGGCTCGTCGGGCACCGCGTTCACCGCGAAAAGCGCCACGGTTGGACCTTCTCCTTCCATCGCGCGGGGCCGCTCCGGGCCGACCGCTTCCTCGGCCAGGGCTAGCGGCAGGCCTTTCGCGAAATCTCGCGAAATCGCCGCGGCCGGCACGGTCGCCTCGACGACCTGATCGCCCCAGCGCAAGAGGGCCGTGTGCGGCCCGGCCTCCGCGTAGCGGTGATCGGCCAGGAAGGTGCGCTCCTGAGCACGCCAGGTGTAGGGGGTCGGCGAACAGAGGATGCCCAGCTCGATCGTCCGGCCGTCGCCCGTTTCCAGGAGGGCCGGCGCGCAGGTTTCCCCGTCGGCCGCACGCGGGGCGGCAAACGCGGCGGCAAAGCGAATGCTCTCCCCATCGGGAGCCAGAGTCGCGATCAAACGAATGCGCGGCGCCATGAGAGTCACCTCCTTACAGGATCGAAACACGAGCTCAACCGATCGCGCTCAAATCGGTCGGCGCGTAGACGCGGATGGCGGCCTGGCCGTTGACCGGGCAGCGGTTCTCGCAGATGCCGCAGCCGATGCACCGCTCGTGGATCACCACCGGCCGGCGCACGATGGTCGGTTCGCCGGTCTCCGGATGGCGCACCTCGGCGTCTTCCAATACGATGGCCTTTTCGGGCAAGGGACACATTTCTTCGCAGACGATGCAGTTGCGGCCGTCTACCCAGGGGATGCAGCGGCTGCGGTCCACATACGCGTGGCCGATGACCGTGACGCGCTTGTCCTCCAGGGTCAGAGGCGGGATGGCAGCCGTGGGGCACGCCTGGCCGCACGCGTTGCAGCTATAATCGCAGTGGCCCAGCCGCGGCACCAACACCGGGGTCCACAGGCCGCGCCAGCCGGCCTGCTCGAAGGTAGGTTGCAGGCCGGCCGTGGGACACACCCTCACGCAGATGCCGCAACGGATGCAGCGGGAAAGAAACTCGGCCGTGCGGCCGCCCGGCGGCCGGATCAAGAAAGGATGTTCCAGCCGGCCGGCCGGCTCGGCCGCGAAGAGGCCGGCTGCAACGACCGCGCTGCCGGCCGCCGCGAAGAGCTGGCGCCGCGTCGGGTCGTAGGGGCGCCAGGCCGCCGGCCGGCGCTGCCAGATGAAATGCTGGCCGCTGCGCGCACAGGTGGGCACGCACTCCAGGCACATCGTGCATTCGGCCGGATCGCTCTCGAAATGGCGGGCCTCATCAATGGTGCCGGTCGGGCACGCGCGAGCGCACCGATGACACTCGATGCAGGTGGTGCCCACCGTACGGCGCAACAGCGCCACCTTGCTCACCAGGCCGAGCAGGCCGCCCAGCGGACAGAGATAGCGACACCAGAAGCGCTCGCGCACCAGGTTGAGGGCCAGGATGCCGACCAGCAGCAGCGCCAGCGCGATGCCCAATCCATAGGCCGGTTGCACCAGGGGCAAGAGCGTGCCGCGCGCGGCCCCCTCGAACGCGTCTATCGGCCCCTGCAGCGGAGGGATCCGGTAGAGCAGCGGCTCGGCCGCATTGACCAGGGCCACCAGGCCCGGCCAGAGCGCGGCCGTGAACGTCCGATAGAGAAGCGTGATGGGATCGAGGATCAGGAAGGTCAGGTTGCCCAACAGCGCCAGCGCCGCGATCAGGAGCAGCAGGAAATACTTGACCCGGCGCAACCACGGCCGGGGGTCAGTCTCGTGGAGCTTCGCCTGTCGCGCCGGCGCCCAATCGAGCAGCGTGCCGAGCGGGCAGAGCCACCCGCACCAGACGCGGCCCAGGATCAACGCGGCGGCCAGGGCGAGCGCGCTGCCGATCAGCATGGCGGGCACGATCTGCCGCGCCGCAAGCATGTTCGCCAGCCCCACCAGCGGATCGAGCCGGAAGAAGCTGTCGGCGGACAGGGGGCCGGTGCGGCCGGCGCCGATCAAGAGGGCGACGAACAGCAGAAACGCCAAGAGCTGGACCCAGGGCCGGAAGCGACGAAGGAAATGTGCGCCCATGGCCGGCCCGCCCTACACCGTAACCTGCTCGATGCGGAGCGCCTTGAGGTCCATCTTCCCCAGCCCCATCTCCGCGCCGAGGCGGATATAGCCGATGTCGGCCGGTTGCAGGTTGAAGAGGGTCGTCGCAAACGCGTCGGCCGCCACTACATCGGGGCTGGCGATCACCGTGTCCAGCTTCTTGACGTCGTTCAGGTTGCCGCCGGTCGGGCCGTTGTTGGTCAGGATGCGAATGGCATCCACCACCGTGAGCTGCGGCCGCACCACCGTATTGATGTCGGCGATGGATTGATGGAGGCCGCGCGCGTGCATGCCGCTGCGGTCGAGCACCACGCCCATCATGTTCTTCATGCCGAGGGTGAGCGTGGCGCTGCTGTGGTCTTTGGCGATCGGCACGTTGATCAACACGTCGGCATCCAGGATGTCGCCGTAGAACTTCCACTGCTTGAGCCGCTTGCCTTGCGGGATCTCGACATCCCGATATTTCATGGAGCTCATCACCTCCATGACGCCGCCGGCCGCCTTGACGGCCGCGGCGATGCCGCTCTTCTCATAAGCGGCCTGAGCCGTACCGCCGAACGGGAAGTCCATGACCCGCACGCGCCTGGCGCCGGCCTCCAGGCAGAGCTGCACGAGGGTCGCCACCACTTCGGGGTTGGTCGTGGAGGCATATTCGAACGGATAGTAGGCCGCGCAGATGTTGGGCTTGATGATCACATCGGCGCCCTTTTTGACGAAGCGGCCGATGCCGCCGATGGCCGCGACGGCCCGCCGGGTGATCTCGGCCGGCGCGGCGTTCGGGCCGCGCGCCACGGCCAGGTCGGGCAGGGCGGCCGGCGCGGCGGTAGCCGTCGCCG
>JBBIKA010000117.1:0-13229 GCA_037445695.1 Chloroflexota bacterium | reverse complement strand
GGATTGCGGGGACGTGTCCCCGCTTTGGGATGGAAAGCGGCGACCTATCGCCGCAAGCCGCAAGCCGCGTTACGGCCGCGGCGGCAAGAGGTCGAGCGGGTTCTGCGGCACGCCGCCGACGCGGATCTCGAAATGGACGTGCGGCCCGGTCGAATTGCCGGTGCTGCCCACCTCGCCCACCAGGTCCCCGCGCGCCACCCAATCTCCCGCGTTGACCCACGCGCCTTTGAGGTGGCTGTAGTACGCCTGGCTGCCGTCCCCGTGATCCACGATGACCAGGAAGCCGTATCCCACGGTTGACCATTGGCGCAACACCACGCGGCCGGCGCGCGCGGCATACACCTTTGCACCATAGGGCGCGCCCAGGTCTACCGCACGATGGCCGGCCGAATAGCCCTGCGTGATCGAGCCGCGGATGGGCCAGGCGTAAACGAAGCCCGGAGGCGGCGGGCCGGGCGGCGCCAGGTTCAGCTCCAGCCGGCCGTAGGGGATGATCAGTTTGGCGCCGGGACGGGGCTGTTCGCCGGGCTGCAGGTTGTTCAGAGGGTAGTTGGCGATGTCGTCCGGCGCGACGCCCCAGCGCGCAGCGAGCAGCTCCACCGTCTCGCCCGGCTGCACTGTCACATACGCGCCTTTGACCGGCAGGATGATTAGCTCGGTGCCTAGGGGCACCAGATCGGGGTTCTGCGCCACGGCCGGGTTCGACCAGCGGATCGTATCTACGTCAATGTCGAAGGCCGCGGCAATGCTCCACAGCGTATCCCCCGGCTGGATCCGGTAAGTGGTGATGACCGTCCGCCGCGATGGAACGGACCACTCATCTATGAGAAAGGCGGAGATATCTTCGGGATCGGGTCCCACGGGCCGGGCCCACGCGGGCGCAGGGGCGGCGCCGAAAAGCATCGCCAGCAGGGACACCGTCTGAACGATCAACGCCAGGACACGCCAGGGTCTGGTTGCAGGCATAGAGCTCTCCTGGATAGGGTGAAAGATACGTTCCCATCCTAACATAAACCGACCATCGGCGCAAATGGATCTGAGCCCATAACTGTTCACCGTTATCCCGTGAATTGCGCCTTGGGAGCGGACCCTCACCCCCTGCCCCCCTCTCCCGCTTGGCGGGAGAGGGGGGAGTCAAGAGCGGGGTTTTGGGGCCGCTTTGCGGCCCCAAAACCCCGCCATAAAGAACTTCCCCGCCCCCCGCTTGTGGGGGCGGGGTTAGGGGTGGGGGCCGTAACTGTGAACATTCACCTGAGCCCGCAGGAGGGCCGTCCACGAATGGGACACGAATGCACGAATGGCCCGCCGCGTGATTCGTGTATTCGTGGTCGGATTCGTGGACGGCCCTCCGGCCGCTGCCGCAACTCCTCTTTTCTATTTTCGGGAATCCCAGACACTCGCGGTACAATAGAATATACCGTCGCAAGGACGGCTTGCTTGCAGATCACACCGAAGGAACGACCATGCTCGACCCAAGCGACTACTTCCAGACCGTGGCTCGCGTCTTGCCCCAGATTCCGGCCGGGCCGGTGCAACAGATGATCGCCGCGCTGCGCCGGGCCCAGGCCGAGGGCCGGCGCATCTTCACCTGCGGCAACGGCGGCAGCTCGGCCAACGCGTCGCACTTCGTCAACGACATGCTGAAGAGCACGATCCGGCCCGATCGGCCGCGCCTCAAGCTGGTTTGCCTTAGCGACAACATCGCGACCCTGACGGCCTATGCCAACGACGTGGGCTACGATGTCATCTTCGCCGAGCCGTTGGCCTCGCTGGCCGAGCCGGGCGACGTGCTCATCGCGCTCTCGGGGAGCGGCAACTCGCCCAACGTCCTGCGCGCGCTGGACCGGGCCGCCGAGATGGGCCTTGTGCGCATCGGCCTCACGGGCCGCGATGGCGGCCGGCTGAAGGACAAATGCGACATCTGCGTGATCGTGCCGCACGACTCGATGCAGGTCATCGAAGATGCGCATCTGGTGATCCTCCACGCGGTGTTCCTGGCCATGTGCGAGTAGTCTACGCCCTGGCGCCGACGACGCGAGATCGCCGCTTGCGTAACACGGCGCTTTGTCATCGAATCCGATCATTTGAGGAGCGCTTATGGAACCCCCTTCGCTCATCCTGGCTCTCGATTATGGCGGCACCAAGCATACCGCCGCCTTGATCGTGCCGGGCCAGAGCACCTGGCTGGCCCACGGCCGCGTCGTTTCGCCGCCCGGTGCCGATGCCGCTTATGACCAGGCGACGATGGTGCGTCTGGCGCATGACCTGTTGGCCCAAAACCCCGGTCGTCTGGCGGCCATCGGCGTCAGCTTCGGCGGCCCGGTAGATGCCACCCGCGGGGTGGTGCGCCTTTCGCATCATGTGCCCGGCTGGGAGGAATATCCGCTGGCGGCGCGGCTCTATGCCGAGTTCGGCGCGCCGGTGGCCATCGAGAACGATGCCAACGCGGCGGCGCTCGGCGAATGGACCTATGGCGCCGGCCGCTGGAGTGCCAGTATGCTCTACGTGACCGTCAGCACTGGGATCGGTGGCGGCTGGGTGCTGGACGGCCACATCTGGAACGGCGCGGACGGCATGGCCGGCGAGATCGGCCACAACGTGCTGCGGCCGGGCGGGGCCATGTGCGTGTGCGGCAAGGCCGGTTGCCTGGAGGCTGAGGCTTCCGGCTGGGGCATTGCGGCCAAAGCGCGGGCCTGGTTGACGGACGAAAGGTGGCCGGCCGCCGAGCGCCAGGCGTTGCTCGCCCGGGCCGGAGGCCGGGCCGAGGCGATCACGGCGCAACTGGTGGCCGAGGCCGCCGCGGCCGGCAACGCCCTGGCCCGCGGCGTGCTCGACGACGCAGCCGAGATGCTCGGCATCGGATTGGGCGCCGCGATCAACCTGATGAACCCCGAACGGGTCATCCTGGGCGGCGGCGTCACCAAGTCGGGCGACCGCTGGTGGCAGATCGTGCGCGAGACGGCCCGGCGCCATGCCCTGCCCCAGACGCGCGTCGAGATCGTGCCGGCCACCTTGGGCGACGACGCGCCGGTGTGGGGCGCAGTGGCGTTGGCGCAGGTGTTGCTGTAGGTCCGCGTATGCTCGAAATCATCCATCCCGACATCGTGCGCGGTCGCATTCGCCACGCCCTCTTCGACTTCGATGGCACCCTTTCGCTGATCCGCGAAGGCTGGCAGGGCGTGATGATCCCGCTGATGGTCGAGTGGCTGTTGGCCACGCCGCACCACGAGAGCGAAGCCGAGTTGACCGCGCTCGTCACCGAATTCGTCACCCGCCTCACGGGCAAGCAGACGATCTATCAGATGATCCGGCTCGCCGAGGAGGTGGCGAAACGGGGCGGCACGCCGCTCGATCCGCTGGTTTATAAGCACATCTACCTGGATCGGCTGTGGGCGCGCATCCACCATCGCGTCGAGGCGCTCAAGGCCGGCCGGATCGCGCCGGACGAAATGATGGTGCCCGGCGCACGGGCCATGTTGGAGGCGTTGCGCGCGCGAGGTGTGCGCTGCTATCTGGCCTCGGGCACCGATGAGCCTTACGTCCTGGACGAAGCGGCCGCGCTCCACATCTCGGCCTATTTCACCGGCATCTACGGTGCGCGCGATGACTACAAGAGCTTCTCGAAAAGGATCCTGATCGAACGCATCATCGCCGAAAACAACCTGTCGGGGCCGGAGTTCGTTGCCTTCGGCGATGGCTTTGTCGAGATCGAAGACGCCAAGCGCGTCGGCGGCCTCGCGGTCGGCGTCGCCTCCGACGAGGCGCGGCGGACCGGCATAGACGAATGGAAGCGCAGCCGCCTCATCGCTGCCGGCGCCGATCTGATCGTGCCCGATTTCAGAGAACATGAGCTGTTGGTGGGATATTTGTTTGAGCCGTAAAGACGGCTAACGCCTTTCGGGAGCTTGAAATTATGCCTTATCCGATCTTCGACCGTTCTCGTCTCAAGCTCAAGCCGCTGGCCGAGCGCGTCCACGACATGACGCTGGCCGATGTGTTGCCGCTGGACGCGGCAGGGGAGCCGTTCGAGCATCCCGCGCTGCCGGTGATCGCCGAACGCATTCGGCAGGCGCGCGCGGCCGGCGCGGCGGTGGTCGTCTTGATGGGCGCACACGTGATCAAGAGCGGCCTCTCGCGCTTCGTGATTGACCTGATGGAGCGGGGCTTCTTCACCCACGTGGGCATGAACGGCGCCGGGCCGATTCACGACTTCGAGCTGGCGCTGATCGGCGCGACGACCGAGAGCGTGGCGCGCTATATCCGCGAGGGACAGTTCGGCCTCTGGCAGGAGACCGGCCGGATCAACGACATCGTGGCGGCCGGCGCGCGCGCCGGGCTGGGCTACGGCGAGGCGCTGGGCCGGGCGATCTGTGAGGCGGCGCAAGGCTTTGCCCATCCCGAGATCAGCATCCTGGCGGCGGGCTATCGGCTGCGCGTGCCGGTCACCGTGCACATCGGCCTGGGCTACGACATCATCCACGAGCACCCCAACTGCGACGGGGCCGCGCTGGGCGAAGCCTCTTACCGCGATTTCCTGATCTTTGCCGAGACGATCGGCCATCTGCAGGGGGGCGTCTTCCTGAACTTCGGTACCGCGGTCATGGGACCGGAGGTTTACCTGAAGGCGCTGGCGATGGCCCGCAACGTCGCGGCCCAGGAAGGCCGCCAGATCAACCGCTTCACCACCGCGGTCTTCGACCTGCTCGATCTGGGGGACGACCTGAGCCACGAGGCGCCCAAGACCGACGCCCGTTACTACTATCGGCCCTACAAGACGATCCTGGTGCGCACCGTGGCCGACGGCGGCGAGAGCTTTTACGTGCGCGGGCCTCATCGCGCCACGCTGCCGGCCCTTCGCCGCCTGCTCTTGACGCCCGCCGCCTGAGGCGCTCAGGTTCCCGCGGGCTCACGTTTGACGTTTCGCGTTGCCGAGGCATCCCATGAAACCTGATCGTCTTTCGCAGATCCTCTCCGCCTTTCCCGGCCGCACCGTGCTGGTGGTCGGCGATTTCTTCCTGGACAAGTACCTGATCATTGAGCATAGCCTGGCCGAGATCTCGCTGGAGACCGGCCTGGAGGCGCATCAGGTGGTCGAAGTGCGGTGCAGTCCGGGCGCGGCCGGCACGGTGACCAACAATCTGCGCGCCATGGAGGTGAACGTCATCGCGCTCAGCGTGATCGGCGACGATGGCGAGGGCTTCGAGCTGCTCAAGAAGCTGGATGCGTCCGGCGTGGACCTCGATCCGCTGATCATCCGTAGCGACCGCTTCACGCCGACCTACACCAAGCCGATGCTGCGCGAGCGCGATGGCTCGGCCCACGAGCTGAATCGGCTCGACATCAAAAACCGGACGAAGACGCCGGCCGAGGTGGAGGATCGGCTGATCGCGGCGCTGCGCGGCCTGTTGCCGCGCGTGCACGGCGTCATCATCGCCGATCAGGTGCCCGAAGCCGATTGCGGCGTCATCACCGCGCGGGTGCGGGAAGAGCTGTGCAGCCTGGCGCGCGCCTATCCGACGGTGGTGTTTGCCGCGGATTCGCGCGAACGGATCGGCCTGTTCGAGGACGTCATTTTGAAGCCCAACGAACGGGAGGCCACGCGCGCCGTTCACGGGCCGGATGCCGTCGGACTCGATCGCGGCAGCGTACTGGCGGCCGGCGAGACGCTCTATCGCCGGGCCGGGCAACCCGTCTTCCTCACCCTCGGCGCCGACGGCATGGTCATCTTCCATCAGGACGGCCCCACGGCCATCCCGGCGGTCAAGGTGCAGGGGCCGATTGACATCGTCGGCGCGGGCGATGCCACCCTGGCCGGCATCGTTTCGGCGCTCTGCGCGGGCGCCACCATGCCCGAAGCCGGCGAGATCGGTTGTCTGGCCGCGGGCGTGACGATCCGGCAGATCGGCACGACCGGCACCGCGTCGCGCGCGCAGATCGCGGCGCTCCATGCACAAGCACCTTTGCTTTGAAAGGAGGCGTATTCCATGGCCTTTCCACGTTCCAGCGGCATCTTGTGTCACCCCACGTCCTTTCCGAGCCGTTACGGCATCGGCGATCTGGGCAAGGGCGCCTACGACTTTCTGGATTGGCTGGCCGCGGCCAAACAGCAATTGTGGCAGGTGTTGCCTTTGGGGCCCACCGGCTACGGCGATTCGCCCTATCAGTCCTTCTCGGCGTTCGCCGGCAATCCGCTCCTGATTAGCCCCGACGGCCTGGCTTATGCAGGCCTGTTGCCGCACGAGGCCCTCGCCGACGTGCCCGCGTTCCCCGGCCACCGGGTGGATTTCGGCGCGGTCATTCCGTACAAGCAAAAGCTGTTTCGCCAGAGCTACGCGCATTTCACCGCCCAGGGCACGGCCGATCAACGCAACGCCTTCGCCGCGTTTCGCGAGCGCAACGCCCACTGGTTGTCCGATTTCGCGCTCTTCATGGCCATCAAGGGCCACTTCGGCGGTGGGAGCTGGCACAACTGGCCGCACGATATCCTGGTGCGCTACGGGCCGGCCGTGGATCACTATCGCCGGCTCCTGGCCGATGAGATCGGTTACCACGAGTATCTCCAGTGGCAGTTCGCCGAGCAGTGGAGCAGCTTGAAGGCGCGCGCGGCCGCGCTGGGCATCCAGATCATCGGCGATGTGCCCATCTTCGTGGCCGAGGATAGCGCCGACGTGTGGAGCCGGCCTGAGCTGTTTTACCTGGATGAAAATCGCAATCCGATCGTGGTCGCCGGGGTGCCGCCCGATAATTTCTCGGCCACCGGGCAACGCTGGGGCAATCCGCATTATCGTTGGGACGTGATGGCCCAGGACGGCTACCGCTGGTGGATCGAGCGCATCCGTCACACCCTCACGCAGGTGGATATCATTCGCATTGACCATTTTCGTGGCTTCGAGGCCGCCTGGCAGATCCCGGCCAACGAGCCGACGGCCATCAAGGGCCAATGGGTGAAGGGGCCAGGCGCAGCGCTCTTCGAGGCCATTCTGGCCGCGCTCGGCTCCCTGCCGATCATTGCCGAGGATTTGGGCGTGATCACGCCGGAGGTGGACGCGCTGCGGATGCAGTTCAACTTCCCCGGCATGAAGATCTTGCAGTTCGGCTTTGCGCTGGACAACAATCCCAAATATCTGCCCCACACCTTCGACAAGGACTTCATCGTCTATCCCGGCACGCACGACAATAACACCGTGATCGGCTGGTTCAACGAGGCGGTGCGGACGGGGGTGGAGAAGTGGAACTGTCTGCGCTACCTGGGCACCGATGGCCATGACCTGGCCTGGGACTTCATCCGCCTGGCGTGGAGCTCGGTCGCCAATCAGGCCGTGGCGTGCCTGCAAGACGTGATGAGTCTGGGCAACGAAGCGCGCATGAACTTCCCCAGCAAGGCCAGCGGCAACTGGCAGTGGCGCTACACGCCGGAGATGCTCACCGATGCGCTGTGCGCCCGGCTGCGCGAGCTCACGGAGATCTACGGCCGGACGGCTACCTCCACTCTTCCTACTTCTTGACCATCGGCCGCGCGATACCAGATCAGGAGCACGCGATAGGGGCCCGGCCCGGCCGCGCGGGGCACGGCCAGGTCGTAGCTGTCGCGCACCTCCTCGCCCATGACCCAGGCCGTGGTGGGATAGGCGAAGTGCACGGGCACGCGGTCGTTTTGGGCAAGCTGACGGCCCTGTGCATCGAGAAGCCGCGCCGAAACCTTGAGCTCGACCGCGATCCCCGCGGCGGCCACCCAGGTGGGCATCACGCGGATGACCGGTCCGGCGTGGGTCTGGCGGACGTCGGTCTGGAGATCGTACAGGAGGATGTCGGCCGCGGCCGGCCGGCCGCCGGTCGGCGCGGTCGGCGCGGCCTTGCGGCTTACGGCGATCAGCGGCCCGGCCGCGTCCAGGCTATAACGGCCGGCCGCGCCGGGCAGGTCGCGGGTCAGATAGACGGGCACGCCGGCCGCCAATGCCGCATCCACGGCCGCGAAGCGGTCCGCCTCCCGATCGGCCGGGACGACCATCACGTCGGTCCGCCGGCCAAGCACATCCCGGAAATAGCGGATCAGGGTGGTCTCGCCCAGCAGACCCACGATCCGGCCCCCCGGCGCAACGGCTGTCAGCATGTCCTGCCCGTAGTCGTAAACATCCCACTTTCGGCTCAGATCTCGCCTGTCCCAATCGCGATAGGCGGCGACGATCGGCCCGGCCAGGACCACGGCCACGACAAGCGCCGCCACACCGCCGGAGACGAGTGGCGCCAGGCGGCGCGACCGGCGCAGGTGACGGCTCGCGTCGGCCGCGCCGGCAAAGACCGACGCCAGGCCAAGCGCGGCCCACAGGGTGCTTAAGATGAAGGCCGGGATGAAGAAGACCTCAACATCCTGCACTTTGTAGGCCACGCCGAAGGCGGTCTGGCCCGCCGTGGCCAGCAGGAGAAACACGTAGCGTCGCCAACCGTAGCGCCAGCCGGTCGCCAGGCCCAGCAGCGCGGCCAGGACCGGCAATGTGGTCAGTTGTTGGACGAACAGGCCGATGAAGAAGGCCGCGTCGCGTTGGACGCCAAACGGATTGCCGGTGAGAAACACGCCGTAATCGCGCGCGAAGATCCAATCTACGGTCCCCTGCAGGGTAGGTCGAAACGTGCCGTCGAGCGACCCCACCGTCTGGCCGCGGATGGGCAGATAGGCGTAGAGCAGGAGCGGCGCCAGCGCGGGGACGATCAACAGCGCCCATGGCCGTGGGCTCTTCGCCGCCGCGGCCGCGCGCGGGCCGACCGTCCAGAGGATCAGCACCAGCGCGGCCGGCAGCAGCAGCACGATCATGCGATGGTGCGCCAGCCCCAGGCCGAAGACAAGGAAGGCGGCTTGGAGCAGGCGGAAGGGGTGGGGCGAAATCGGTGTCGCCGCGCCGTGGTCGTCGCTCCAGCGCAGCAGCAGATAGATGAAAAGGAGCATCAGCGCGCCGTGGAGCGCATAGACCTCGGCGAGGGTCGCCTGCGACCACCAGGCTGGCGAGAGGGCGAAGGCCGCGGTGGCCACTGCGGCGGCCGGCCGGCTGCCGGTGAGCCGTCGGCCGGTGAGATAGAGCAGGCTGATCGCCAGCGCGGCGGCCAGCGCGGAGAAAAGGTTGGCGCGGCCGGCCGGATCGCGGAACGGGATGATGAGCGTGGCAAGCTTGCCCAGCAGCGTATAGAGGGGATAGCCGCTCGGATGGGCGATGCCCAAGGTCGGCAGCACGACATGAAACTCCAGGCTGTCGTCGAAGATGGTGGCCACGGATGGCGCGGCCGTGGCCGCGTAGAGCACCAGGCTGAGGCCGAAGAAAGCCCATGCCTCCCATTGCTGCCGCACCGCGGCCCAGGCCCGCGCCGGGCGGCCGGGCTGTGTTTCCTGCTTCATTTCTCCTCCAAGCGCGCCTGCACCGCGGGCCAATGGGTCCCTTTCCAGTAGACGCGGCCGCATCCCGCGCAGCGGCGGAACTCGGTTTGCGTGTGCCATACATAGGGCGGCACCAGCGGCCGCGCGTCCGCGTGGGCCAGCTCTTGCAACACGCCGTTGCACTCCGGGCACCGGCTGAAGGGCTGTGGATCGCCACCCAACGTCGCGCGCACCTCGGCGATCTGCTCGTCGAGCGTCTCGGCCGCGACCAGCACCGCCGTCACCCCGCGACGGCCGGCCAACTGGCGGTCGCGCGTAATGATCACGCGCGCCTCGGCTTGCGCGGCCGCGATCAGCTCCTCGTCGCTGCCATCGCGCCAGTACAGCGCATCATATCCGGCCAGCCGCAGCCATTTCGCCAGTCGGCCCAACATGGCATCCACGATCAGGCGAGGCGTGGCTTTGGCGGTGGGCGAGTGTTGTGGTAACATCGTTCGGGATTGGGTATTAAGTATTTGGGAAAGGGATGAAATGCCCGAGACTTTTGCGCTCAGCTTCGGTCTGGCCTTTTTGGTGCCTCTCGGCTATGCCTTGATCGCGGCCGGCGGGTTGCCCGAAGCCCGCGCTCGCCAGGCTGCGCTCAGCCTGTTGGCTGCGCTGGGGCTGGCTGCGCTGGGCTATATGGCCACCGGCTTCGCCCTGCAGTTCGGCGGAATCGGCCTGGTCTATGAGCGTCCCGGCTACGAAGCGCTGATCTGGGAATGGTCGGCGCTGGGGCCCATGTGGGGCACCGGCTGGGGCATGGCCGGCCTGGCCGGCTGGGGGCTGGCCGGCGCAGGCGCCACGGCCGCCGCGTACGCCCTGGCGCTGGCCAACCTGCCCTGGGTCACCACCGCCGCCGCGCTTCCGCTCATCAGCCTGCGCGGCCGCATCCCGGCCTGGGCGTCCGGGCTCATCGGATTGACAATGGGCGCGGTCATCTATCCGGTGGCCGGCAACTGGCTGTGGGGCGGCGGCTGGTTGGCCAATCTGGGCCGCAACCTGAATTTGGGCCATGGCCTGGTGGACGCCGGCGGCGCCGGGCTGGTGCACTTGCTGGCTGCATCGGCCGCGCTGGCGGGCACGCTCGTCTTCACCGACCGCTTGCCGCGGCCCGTCCGGTCGGACGAACCGGTGCCGCTCCCCCCGGTACACCTGCCGCTGCTGGCCGTGCTCGGCGCCGGGCTGCTGCTCGCCGGCAACCTGGCGTGGACGATTGCCAATCCTTTGCTGGACGTCCGTTCTTTGAATATCCCCCTCCTGGCCCTCAACGGCATTCTGGCCGCCGCAGCCGGCGGCCTCTTGCCGCTGATTTACACCTGGTTCGTCGCCGGCAACCCCGATCCCTTGATGGCTGCACGCGGATTTGCCGCGGGAACCGTGGCCGTGGCGGCCGCGGGGCCTTTTATCCCGCCGTGGGCGGCCCTGGCCATCGGCCTCGCGGTCGGCCTGCTGGTCCCTTTGGCCGTCTTCACGGTGGAACGCCTGTTGCGCTGGGACGATCCCACTGCCGCGCTGAGCGTCCACGGCCTGGCCGGCGCGCTGGGCCTGCTGGCCGTCGGCCTCTGCGCCGATGGCCGCTACGGCCAGGGTTGGAACGCCGTCGGCGCCGATAGCTACCTGGGCACCGTCGGCCAAGGGGTGACGGGCCTCCTGGCGGCCGCGCTGTTCAAGCCCGATTGGCCGGGCCAGATGCAAGCTCAGATGATCGGCGTGGCGGCGTTGGCCCTGTTCGGCTTCTTCGCCGCCTGGCTCGTCGTCGCGCCCTTGGCCGTGCTCCTGCGTCTGCTCGGCCAGATGCTGCCCCGCGCGGCCGCACTGGCCGCCGAGCAGCCCCCGGCGGCTTCGGTAGCTGTTCATCAAGAAGATGCCTGAAGCGGCACGTGTAACAGCCGCGTGTAGATCGGCCCGGAGGGCCGCAGGTCGCTCTGCATCAGGCTGACCGCGGTCACGCGTTGCACGCCGATCTGTTCCACGACCGTCTTCTCCACGACCTGGCCGATCGCCTCTTCGGCCGCGCGCTCCGCCCCGCGCGCCACCCGGCCCAGCGTCAGGTGCGGCGAGAAGCCGCGCTCCTCGGTGGGCCAGCCGAGCGGCGCGATGTGTTTCTCTACGTCGGCCTGAAGCCGGAGCAGCGCCTGGCCCTTGTCGCGCACGGCCACCCAGATCACGCGCGGCCGACGGAAGTTCGGAAAGCAGCCCCGACCCTCAAAGCCGATCTCGAAGGGCGCATGGCCGGCGCAGGCCGCCCGCAGCGCGGCTTCGATTTCCGGCAGCCGGCCGACCGGCGTGTCGCCCAGGAACTTCAAAGTGAGATGAATGTTTTCGACCGCCACCCATTTGACGTCCTGCGGCGCGATCTGGCGCTTGAACTTCCCCTGCACGCGGCCCAGCGCCTGGCGCAACGGCTCGTCTAACTCGATGGCGATGAAAGTGCGCAGGATTTCCTCGGCGGGCATGTCTTGAACGTCCCTTCATGCGAAGATCTTGGTGATCTCATCCGTCTCGTACAGCGGCCAGGGCACGGATTGCCCGTTGCGCCGCGCCACCAGCCCGGCCGCCGGCTCGGTCACCCGGCCGATGACCGCCGCGACGTAGCCGGCCGTAGCCAGCGCCTCGATCAGCCGCGCGGCATCCGCGTGGGCTACGGTGAGCAAGAGCGCGCCCGAGGCGATCGTGCCCAGCGGATCGAGGCCGAACTCGCGGCACAACAGCGCGCCTTCGGAGAGGAGCGGAATGGCATCCAGCTCCACCGTCAGGCCCACCTTTGCCGCGCGGGCGATCTCCAGCAGGCCGGTCAACACGCCTCCTTCGGTCGGATCGTGCATGGCATGGACATCGGCAACCTCCCGCGCCAGCCGCGCCGGCGCGACCACACTGATGCCCGGATCGTGAAGGAAGCCCTGGACGCGCTCGATGAAGGCCGGGCTATAGCCGCGCGCGCGCAGCGCATCCACCCGTTCCAGCGCGATCAGCGCCGCGCCCTCGATGGGCGCGGGCTTCACCAACAGCACCGCATCTCCCACCTGCGCGCCCGCGGTGGTGATCAGGCGGTCGGGCGCCACCTCGCCGAGCATCGTGCCCGAGATGATGGGCCGATCCAGGTTGACGGTGATTTCGGTATGGCCGCCGGCCAGGCTGATGCCCAGGGCCGCGCACGCGGCATGGATCTGGTCGAAGATCGCCTCGGCCATGGCCGGGGTGGCCTGGCCGGCCGGCAACAACACCGTGGCCAGGAACCAGCGCGGCTCCGCGCCCATGACCGCGATGTCGTTCGCGTTGACGTTCACCGCATACCAGCCGATCTCGTTGGTGGCGAAGGTGATCGGATCGGTCTTGGCCACCAGATAGCGGTCGCCGAAATCGAAGACGGCCGCGTCTTCGCCCGCGGCCGGGCCGACAACGATGCGCGGGTCGTTCGGCGCGAAGCGGCGGAGCAGTTGATCCAGCAAGGCCAGGGGCAATTTTCCGGCCGGCAGAATACGGGCGGAATCGAACATCATGACCTCAGTATATCTTGATTTGTAGCCCTGCGCGAAGCGTGCATGCGGTAAAAGCAATTCGCCTTGTGCGATCACAGTATAAGCGCCTTGATTTAGGCTGTCAACGTAACCGTTCACCGAAAGTGTTTACCGTTACCCCGCAAAACTCTAACTCAGCCGATTTTCTCTCTCTCGCAGGCGAGAGAGAGGAGCAGGAGGTGAGGGTGTTGGTCTGGTTGCACAACACGCGAGGTCAGGGTGGACACTTACGCCGTCAACGTAATTTCGACTCTGCGGCTTTTGGTGGGAAGACGGTAGGACTCGCAACTTGCGTGGCCCCATCC
>JBBIKA010000116.1:0-13237 GCA_037445695.1 Chloroflexota bacterium | reverse complement strand
GCAGGCCGACGCTTGTGAGGGGGAAGCCCTGTCAAGAGCGGGGTTTGGGGGCCGCAAAGCGGCCCCCAAACCCCGCCATCAAGAACTTCCCCTTCATCGCGCGCTGTGTGCCGCCGCGCATGAACAACTGAAAGGGGAATGAACGCACGAATGCGCGCATCGAGGGGAGGACGTCGCGACGCGCCTCACGGCGCTTTGCCGCTCGTACCCGCTTCGCCGGCCCGAGTAGCCGGATCGGGGCGAACGGTTCCCGCCGCGGCTCGGCGGCCCTTCGCCGTCAACGTCCACAGGCCGGGGCCGGGACGGCAGGCCTGCTGCAAACCGCAGCTTGCACAGGCGACCGCGCACGCCTGCTCCACCGACGCCAGATAGCCGTGGCGCATCAGTTCCCCGGCCATTGCCGAGATCAACGCCTCGCTCACGCCGAGCCGTCGCGCCAGCTCGGCCGGCGAGTGCAGGCCGCCATCGGCCAACAGACGCAGTAGCTCAAGGGTCGGGTTGGGGGACATCGCGGCCTCCGCGTTCAGATCCGGCCCGCGCTCAACGCGGTGCCAACCTGATAGATCAAGATCCCCGCCAGGAGCGAGAGCGCCAACGTCAGGCCGAGCGCGGCGGCCGTCCAACGCCACGAACGGGTCTCCTGCCGAATGGTCGCCGTGGTCGCCAGGCACGGGATGAAGAGCATCACGACCGCCAGAAACGCCAGCCGCGCCGGCGCCGTGAGCACGGCCGCCACCGCGGTCGCCAGGTCGGGGCTTTCGGCGTCCAGATTGAAGAGGATGCCCAGGGTGGCGATGGTGTTCTCCTTGGCGAAGAAGCTGGTGAGCAGCGCCACGATCAGGCGCCAATCGTCCAGCCCCATCAGCCGGCCGAGCGGCATCAGCAGGCGGCCGAAGGCGGCCAACACGCTGGCCTGGATGCCGGGGCCGGGAAAAGACGAGAGCGCCCATACCGCCATCGAGGCGAGCAGGATCAATGTGCCGGCCTTCCTGACGAAGCTGAGCGTGTTGTTCCAGACGTACAGGCCCACGGTGCGCAGATTAGGCACATGATAGAGCGGCAGCTCCATGATGAACGCGCTCTGCTCGCCGCGAAAAGCGAGCCGGTTCACCGCGATGCCGGCCACGGCCAACACGATCAGGTTCAAGCCGACCAGGCCCAGCGACACGATGGTAGGGCCCGTGCTGAAGAAGGCCGGCGCGAGAAAGGCGAGCACGGCCAGCCGCGCGGTGCACGGCACGAGCGGCGCCAACAGGATCGTCAGCCAGCGGCCGCGGGGCTCCTCGATGATGCGCGAGCCCAGCACCGCGGGCACGTTGCACCCGAAGCCCAGGAAGAGCGGCATGAACGACTTGCCGTGCAACCCCATCAGGTGCATGAAGCGATCCATCACATAAGCCCCGCGCGCCAGATAGCCGATGTCTTCCAGCGCGCCGAGCACCGCGAAGAAGACCACCAAAATCGGCAGGAACGCGAAGACCGTGCCCACGCCGTGGATCAGGCCGTCGGAGACGAGGCCGAAGAGCCAGGCCGACGTGCCGCCGAGCGCCGCAGCCGCGAGCGCGTCGAGCGCGGCCAAGACCTGCGTCGAAAGCCACGCCGCGATCGGCGTGGCCACGGTATAGGTCAGCCAAAAGGCAAGGCCCAGGATCAACAGGAGCAGCAACAGCCCGGCCAGCGGATGGGTGGCCACGCGATCAATGCGCTCGGTCAGCGTGACCGCGCCGGTGCGCGGTTGCGTCATCGCGGCGCGCACCATGCGGCCGATCCATTCGTAGCGGCCGCCGGCGATGTCAAGATAGGCATCCTCGTGCTCGCGCAACAGGCCGCGCAACCGGAGCCAGGCCTCGGCCGGCAGCGCAGCCTCCATCATGGCCGTGATCTCCGCGTCCCCTTCCAGGAGCTTGAGCGCGACCCAATCCTCGGGATACGGCCGGGGCACATGGCCGGCGATCAGCGCCCGCACGGCCGCCAACACGGGCTCATGTTCCGGCCGGATGGCCGGCCGCACGGGCCGCCAGTCGCCGGGCCGTTCGGCCACCGCGGCCGCGGCCTCGACCAACTCTCGCACGCCTTGGTTCTTGGACGCGATGATGGGGACGACCGGAATGCCGAGCGCCGCCTGCAGCACGTGCGGCTCGACGCGGATCCCGTGTTGTCCGGCCACGTCCAACATGTTCAGGCCCAGGACGAGCGGCTGGCCCAGCGCCAGCAGCTCGGCCACCAGATACAGGTTGCGCTCCAGCGCGGCCGCGTTCACCACCGCAATGGCGACATCGGGTCGCTCGTGGATCAGGAAGTCACGCGCGATGCGCTCCTCCTCCGAGTTGGCGGTCAGGCTATAGGTGCCGGGCAGGTCTACGATGTTCAGGACGGTCCCGTTCTGGCCGCGAAAGACGCCGGTCTTCTTTTCCACGGTCTTGCCCGGCCAGTTGCCGACATGCTGATTGAGGCCGGTGATCATGTTGAACACCGTGGACTTGCCGACGTTGGGTTGGCCGATCAACGCGATCGTGCGCGCGCCGGCGACCTGCGCCGCGCTCGCCGACCCGTCGTGACAATCCATCATGGTCCCTCTCTCCTGGCATCGGCGCTCACCAGCACCTTCGCGGCCTCATGGCGTCCCAACGCCACCAACGTGCCGCGAATCGCGACCAGCATCGGCCCATGGCCGTAGTTCTGCATGACTTTGACGGAAGCGCCGGCGGTGAAGCCCAGGTTGGCGACGCGACTGCGAAACTCCCGGCCGCCCAACAGCGCGCGGATGACCCCTTCGCTGCCCGCCGGCAGATCGCTCAGCGGTTTGGCTCCGTTCGATCCTATCATGGCGTTCCTCTCCGGCTCTTTGCTGTTTGCGTCCGGCACCGCGCGCACAGGCCATAGAGGGAGAGCGCGGCCTTTTCCACGCTCGCGCCCGATTGCGCGGCATATTCGGCCTTGATGGCCTCGATCTGCGGCGCGACGAACTCGACGACATCGCCGCAGCCGGTGCAGATGAAATGGTGATGCTCGACGGCCGTCACCGGGTCGTAGCGCTCGCAATGTTCGCCGTCGGGCCCCGAGTCCAGATGGCAATGGCTCACCAGCCCGGCATTTTCCAGCCAGGCCAGCGTGCGGTAGACCGTGGACGGATTGAGCCGCGGATCGCGCGTGCGGGCGAAGGTGTAGACCTCATCGGCCGTCGGGTGCTCGGCCAACGCGTCGAACGCCTCCAGGATGATCCGGCGCTGCGCGGTCATGCGGCCGCCGCTGGCGCGCAACAGGGCCGTGGCGCGCGCGATCAGGTCGCTCATGGCATGCTCCTTACTGCAATTGATTTGCAATTAGTGTACGCCGTAACGGATGGACTGTCTATGACTTAGATCACCTGGGGGCGCTGAGAGGCAGCCTCAATGAGGTAACAACAACACATCAACCGATAGGTCGCGGACAAGTATAGACAAACGAATGGCCCCTGGTTCCATTCGTTTGTCTATGCTCATCCATCGCTGTCATTCAGCCTTGCTCGCCACCGGTTGCGGGTCGGATCTCCGCACCGGCTATCTTCTCGAGCAATGTTGCCAACGCGGAATGATCCAGATCGCCGCCGCCGGTTGCAATCAACGCAGTGTAGAGCTCGTGCACCAAGCTGGTGACCGGCAGTGCAGCGCCGTATTCCCGGGCGGTAGTCAGGGCCACTCGCAGGTCCTTATGCTGGAGCCTGGCACGAAAACCGGGCCGAAAGTTGCGCTCCAGGATCCGCTTGCCGTGTGCATCGAGCACGCGACTCTGCGCGAAGCCGCTCAACAGCACCTCGCGCACGGCTGCCGGGTCTACGCCCGCCTTGGCCGCCAGCAACAGCGCTTCGCTCACCGCCTCGATGGTGAGGGCAACGACCACCTGGTTACACGCCTTGGTCACCTGGCCGGCACCGGCCGCGCCGAGGTGGACGATATTCCGGCCCATCGTTTGAAAAATGGGCAACACACGTTCGAACGCGGCAGTCGGGCCTCCCACCATGATCGTCAGCGTTCCCTGCTGCGCGCCGACCTCGCCGCCGGAAACCGGCGCGTCGAGCATGGCCGCGCCCAGTTTTTCGGCTTTCGCGGCCAGATCGCGCGCCGCCACCGGCGAGATGCTGCTCATGTCGGCAATCACGGCACCAGGTCGCACCCCTTCGAATACACCGTTGGCGCCTTCGACCACTGCCAGCACGTCGGGGGTATCGGGCAAACAGAGCAAAATAACGTCGGCCTGCTCCGCCACTCCCTTCGGCGAACCGCCATCGCGGGCGCCCGCGGCCATCAGTTCAACCACCGCAGGCCGACTCCGGTTGTGGACGACCAGCGGATAGCCGGCCTGGAGCACATGCCGGGCCATGTGTCTGCCCATGATCCCCAGACCAATAAAGCCTACCGTAGGTTTGTCTGTCATCTCACATCCTCCCACTTAAGGGCCGCACTCCCAACTGTCCGGCCAGCCGGTCAAGCTCCACCAGACCGACGGCCGGCAGGGAAATGCCGGTACGCAGGCTCTCGGCAAGTTTCTCCTGCTCGATCTCGCCTGGGACATAGATACGTTCAACGCCGGGTTGACGAGGTTGGCTGCGCACCTCACGGACCATCTGATCCATGCACGCCCGAAACTGCGCTGTAGGCATGAAGGCCGCCACATCTACAGCGGCGAAAAAATGCCCCAGGTTCTGAATACACTCCCCTTCATCGTACAGATCCACGATATGGGGGCCAAAGGCTGCGCCGGTCAACACGCCGCATAGAGCGTCAATAATGAACGCCAGGCCGGAGCCTTTGTAGCCAGCAAACGGCAGCACCACGCCGCGCAACGCTGCGGCCGCGTCCTGCGTCGGCCGACCCTCTTCATCCAGGGCCCAGCCGGCCGGAATGTTCTGGCCGGCCTTGTGCATCATCACGATCTTGCCGCGCGCTACCACGCTGGTGGACATGTCCAGGATCACCGGCCGCTCTTCGCCGCAGGGGATGCCGACCGCCAGCGGATTGGTGCCGAAGAAGCGCCGGTAGCCGCCATAGGGGGGCATGTTGGCCGGCGCGTTGGTCAGCGCCAGCCCGATCATACCGGCCTCCACCGCCTGTTTAACAAAGAATGCGCCGGTACCGAAGTGCGAGCTGCGGCATACGCCAACGACTCCGCTGCCGACCGAACGGGCCATTTCGACAGCCAGTCTGATCGCATAAGAACCGACGACCTGGCCCAGGCCCGCGTCGCCGTCCACCAGGGCAGCCGCGACGCGGCGCTGCAACACACGAATCTGCGGTCGGGGTCGCGTGGTGCCGGCCTGCAGGCGTCGCACATACACCGGCAACAGGCGCATCATGCCATGGCTCGTCAGGCCGCTGGCATCGGCCTGCGTCAGCGAGTCGGCAACGAGGGTTGCATCTTCGGCTGGCACGCCGACCGCTTCCAGCACATCGCAGCAGAAACGGGCGGCCACCGCCATAGGGATGCGACACTCATCGGCCGAATCGGTCATGCGCTTTTCGGCCACTGCGCCCCCCTCAAATCTTCAAGCCGTGGCGTTCGAGCGCCTGGCGAAAGCCGAGCACGTCCAGGGTCAACTCGCCCTGCTCCAGCCGACGCATCACGGCGGCCTCGCGCTCTTCCCGCGCGACCGATGCCTCATAGACCTCTGAAAGTCGTTCGGCCGCGACGACCACCACACCGTCGTCATCGCCCAACACCAGATCGCCTGGCCGCACCAGCACGTCGCCGCAGATGATGGGATGATTGATGAAGCCGGGCGATTCTTTGACCGTTGCCTTCATCGAAACCGAGGCAGCGAACACGGGAAAGCCGCGATGGGTTACGGCCGCCACATCGCGCACGCCGCCGTTGATCACCAGACCGACGATTCCGCGCGCCTGGGCCGCCACGGTAATGATCTCGCCCCAATGGCCGGCCTCCAGCGCGTGGCCCACGTCAGCCACCAGCACATCGCCCGGCCGGGCCAAAGCTACGGCCGCATGGAGGGTCAGGTTGTCAGCCGCCTGACAGCGAACGGTAAGCGCGCTGCCGCACAGCCGCAGGCCGGGCATCACCGGCCGGATGTCGTGGGTCATAGCGCCCTGCCGGCCGCTAGCCTCGTGGACGGTGGCCGTAGCCAGTGCCGCGTATTTCGCGATCCACTCGGCCGGAACGCGGGTGATTTGGAGATTGAATTGATCCACGGGGAGCTCCTTGCTTTCAGGGTGTTTCAGGGTGTGATGACGGCCTTCAGCACTTCCTGGCGTTCGGTGGCGATGAGAGCTTCGTTGACGTGATTCAGATCGAACTGATGGGTGACGAGCTTCGCCACGGGGATCTTGCGTAACAAGTTGAGCCCGCGCAGGAAGTGGTGGTTGGCGGCCGACCACGCGCCGGTAATGGTAATTTGCTTTTTGTTGATGAGATGGGGATTAAGCGGCACAGGGCCGGCGTCGCCGTAGTGACCGGCGATCAGATAGGTACCGTTGATGCGCACCATCTCCAGCCCTTCAGCCACGGCCGCCGGCACGCCAGCGCACTCGAAGACCACGTCGGCCCCGCGGCCGCGGGTCAGCTCCAGCACGCGAGCGATGCGCTGAGGCGCGGGCGTCTGGGTGATGTCAATCACCTCGTCCGCGCCAAACTCTTGCGCCAGTGCCAATCGAGCGGCAGGCGCGCCGATCACGATCACTTTGCCCGCGCCGGCGTCGCGCGCCAGTAACAGGCCCATCATGCCGACCGCACCACATCCCTGTACGACGACCGTGTCGCCGTAGGCCAGGCCACCGATCCGTTCCAAGCCGTGCACCATGATGCGCAGCGCATCGCCTAGCACGACCGCCTGGGGCGGCACATTTGGTGGAATGACGACGATGTCGCTTTCGGGCAACAGCCAAACGTATTCCGCGAAGCCGCCGACCAGATAGGGGTGTTGCCACGCCGGCACCCAGCCGCCATAGCCGATGCGACGTTCGCACTTGGACGGGTCACCCAGGATGGTGCAGTTATAACATTTCATGCACGACTTGGGTAACCAAGTGATCAGATCACCAACGTTAACACGGGCACCGGTAATATCGTACAAGGGCCGGTCGCCGCCGATCGCTTCAACGCGGGCAACGTTCTCGTGGCCCAGGATGGCGGGCGTCTTGATGGGAACTTTGCCATGCAGGATGTGCACATCGGTGCCGCACACGCCGGCCATCACTATACGGCCGAGGACGGCGCCGTCTACCAGGGGCGGCACTTCCACTTCTTCGATGCTGAAAGGTCGGGTTTGGGGCGGCCGGATCTCGCGCACCATCGCCACCCGAGCAGTTTTAGGGTACACGGATTGCCTCCTAATAATGAGGAATCAAAGTTCAACGGCCGGCGATGCCGGTCATGACGACCCCACGGATGAAATAACGCTGTCCAACAAAGAAAAGCACCAGAATGGGGATCACCAGGAACATGGACGCGGCCATGCTGATGTGCCATGAGGCGTCATAGGGGTTGATGAAGGCGCGCAGGCCTAGCGCCAACGTCTTTTTGTCTTCAGTAAAGAGATAAAGAAGCGGGTGCAGGAAGTCGTTCCAGTGCGCCACGAAAGAAAAGATGCCGATGGCGGTCAACACGGGCGTCGAAAGGGGTACCAGGATACGACGCCAGATCGCGAAGTTGGAAGCGCCATCAATGCGGGCTGCTTCGTCGTAGTCCCTTGGAATAGTCATATAAAACTGGCGTACCAAGAAGATGTTGAACGCGCCGCCGCCAAAGTAAGGCGGCACAATCATCGGGAGGAAGGTATCAAGCCATCCCAGAGCTTTGAAAAGCATAAAGCGCGGAATGATGGTGACCACCTCCGGCAACATCATGGTACTCAAAAGTAAAATAAAGAGGACACTGCGGCCGGGAAAGCGCAATCGCGCGAACCCGAAGGCCACGAAGGAGCTGGTGACCACGTTGCCGATCATGGCGATCAACGTGATAGTGGCCGTGTTGCCAAGCCAGCGAAACAGAGGCGCCCGCTGAATCGCTTCCACGTAATTGTACCAGCGGACGGGATTGGGTATCCAGACAGGCGGATAGGCAAAGACCTGGCCTTGTTCCTTGAGCGAGGTCGAGACGATCCATACCAGCGGGATCATAAAGATACAGCTCAGAACAGTCATCACTGCATACTGAAGCGCCCGCAGCGCGTAGTGCGAGAACGGCTTGCGCGGTCGCGCGGTCGTCATCGGCGCCAAAACGCTTGCCGGACTTGCGGTCATGCTTCACCTCCTTCGTAGTAGACCCAAGCCTCCGAGAGGCGCATCTGGAACAGCGTGAAGATCAGGATCACGAAGAACAGGAGCCAGGCGAAGGCAGACGCCAATCCCATATTAAATTGCTCAAATGCTAGACGATACAGATAGAGAACAGCGAACAGGGTAGAGTTCTGAGGGCCACCGTTGGTCATCAGATACGCGCCGGTGAAGATCTGAAACGTGCCAATAATGCCCAACACCAGGTTAAACAGGATGACCGGCGAGAGCATCGGCAATGTCACGGCTCGGAAGCGGTTCCACCAATCGGCCCCATCTATCTCAGCCGCCTCGTAGAGCGACTGCGGAATGCCCTGGAGTCCGGCAAGGAAGATGACCATGGTATTGCCGATGGACCAGAGGCCAATCAAGATGAAAGACGGCTTGGAGCTGGCCGGGTGCCAGAGCCATTGAGAGGTTGGCAAACCCAACAGACGAAGCAGACCGTTGGCAAGGCCGATGTCGGGGTTAAGGATCCACAGCCAGAGTACTGCATTAGCGACCGCCGGCATAATAGCCGGCAAATAAAAACAGGTGCGAAAGAGGGACTGGAAGCGGATCCTCTGGTTCAACAATAAGGCGGTCATGAGCGCCGTAGTGAGGTTGATCGGGACGCTGAGGAAGGTATAGAATGCTGTGTTGTAGAACGCAATGCCTACCAGCGGGTTGCGAAACAAATTGCGAAAATTCTCCAGTCCCACCCAAGCAGGCTCACTGAATAAGTCCCACCGCATCAATGAGAGGATGACCGAGGCGATCATGGGTCCGGCCGTCCATAATAAGAAACCCAGGAGCCACGGCAAGATAAAAAGATAGCCGTCAAGCGCTTCCCGACGCATCAACGGCGACATCGAGCGACGTGCCATGCTTCCTCCCGCAAAGAACTATCCAGGCAACCGCCCGGCACCCCAGACCGGGCATCGCTCACCGAATCAGGCTCAGGCACCTCAGCCAAACCCAACCCTCCTCTATCCTCATCGGGTTGGCCGAATACCGCCCGGCAGCCCGGACACTATGAACGCAAAGAAATTACTCGGATAATCGCCCGCGTAGACACGGCGCTCGCCAGCCAGGCATGCCCGGCGATAAATCCTCGAGGCAGACCGACGCTGCACCGAACGCCCCTGGATTACCCGCAATAATTCTTAACGTTCATGATGTCCGGGCAAACCGGTTCCCGATAACGCCACCGTCCGGCCGGACCGTGACAGGCGCTACCAGTTCAGGCTGGCCAACAGCGCGTCCACGTCCTTCTTAGTGGCGGTCGCAGCCGCCACGACGTCGCTCTTGCCGCACGTCCAGATCGGATCGAAGTTGGTAGAATAAAACTCCTTGATCCTCGACTGCTGTGGCGGGAACTTGAACGAAATCACCTGGCGGTCGGTCTTACCTTTAAACGGATCGGTGTGCACCTTGGCGAAGTTGGCCGGCTTCTTGTCGTCCGGCTCAATCGCCCCCACCGCCTCCTTCAAGGAAACGCCCCACCGCTTCTGCTCGCCAATGTACTTCTGCACCGGCAAGCTGACCAGGAATTTGATGAACTTCCACCCCTCTTCCTTGTTCTTGGCCTTCGCAGGGAGCGCCCAGCCGCTGCAGCCCACCGGCACATACTGCCCGCCCGGGCCGCCCGGCATGAAGGTCACGTCGTAGTCAAACTTGACATTCTCCTGTTTGGCAAAGAAAGTGGTGGTGTGGAAACCGACCTGCATGGCGCACAGCCCGGCACGGAAGACATCGCCCTGGCCTTGCGCCTCGGCCGTGCCCGGTGCACCATGCTTAACGCAGCGCAATTCATGCATTAACTTGAAGAGCTTGATCGCCGGCTCCGAGGTGATCAGGGTGTTCTTGTAATCCGCGGCGTACCAGTCGCCGCCAAGCGCCTTGATCAGGCCGCGGGTGCTCTCCGAGTCGGTCGGCGTTGGATTCTGCCACCACGCCCACCCCCACTGCTTGATCTTGGTCGCATCGAAGTTAGGACTGGTGGCCGGATTACCCTTTTCGTCGCGGGTCAGCTCCAACGCCAGATTGATCATGTCGTCAATCGTCCAGTCGTCCTTCGGATAGGGGACCTTGGCGGCATCGAACATCGTCTTATTATAGTAAACGCCCCACGCCGCGCTATCCTTCGGGATGCCGTAAGTCTTGCCCTTGTTGCTGAACGCCTCGAAGAGAGCCGGGATATAATCCTCGGGCTTGACACCATCTCGCTGCATCAAGGGGATCAGATCCATCAGCGCGCCCTTCTGGGCATAGTCCTGAACGATGCTCATGTGCTGATGGATCATGTCGGGCACAACGCCAGCAGCCAGGATGGTAGGCAGCTTGGTCATATAATCGGCCCAGGCCTCGAAGCTGATCTTGACCTTGATGTCGGGATTCGCCTCCATGAACTTGTAGGCGAAGTTCTCGTACATCGTACGTTCCAAACCGATAGCTGCAGGTGTGATCCAGTCTATCGTGACTACGGCCTTGGCGGCCGGCTGAGCGGCCGGCTGGGTGGCTTGCGCGGGGGCAGCCGGCGCGGGGGCAGGTGCAGGGGCCTGGCAGGCGGCCGCCACCGAAGCCAGACCGACAAACGCCATGCCCTTCAACAATTTCCGACGCGAGATAGATTGGGTGCTCATGGTCTCCTCCTTAGTAAGGTGAGATTTGTCTCGCCCAGATATAAAGGGATTTCGCCTTAAAACTGACTATAGTACGCCTCGACTGTTTCCACATCCACCGTTTCATCCGGCGGCATGCCCAGCCGCTCGTAGAGGCGACGCCGACCACGCATGTCGGCCAGGAGGATCGCACGGGCATGGATGGCCACCTCCTCGGCGACATGCTGCGGCACCACGATAATCCCATCGTCGTCGCAGCCCACGATATCGCCCGGACACACCTGCGCGCCGCCGCAGGAGATGCGCGTCTGCACTTCCACCAGCTCGATGCGGCCAGGGATGATCGGCCGGCCTCGCTTGCGCGCACAGACCGGCGTCTTCTGCAACGCGATCTCCGCCGTGTCTCGACAATAGCCGTCGGTCACGATGCCGACCGCACCCTCGGCGATCATGCCCAGGCTATTGTTCGAACCCCAATAGCCAACCTCAGGCGCGTCGCCGGCATCCATCACAATAACATGGCCGGGCTTGATCATGCCATGAGTGTTAGGCACAGGATAGCGCCTAAACCAGATGCCATGTGCATTCACGATATCCTCAGTCGTGTCCAACTTCCACATCGGCTTATTGGCCGGCACGCAGCGCATGGTGAACGCCACGCCCCAAAACTTCATTCCTGGCCACAAGGGCCGCACATCCGAAGAGACCAGGCCGATATTGAAGTAGCCGATGCCGTCCAGCGCATCGCACACATCTACGACGCGCAGATACTTGTACAATTTGCGTAGTTCGAAGGGGTCCTTGGACGAAGTGGAGGTTGCCGAACTCATGAATTGCCTTCTCCTTATGTAAGTTAAATGGCGCCCGAACCACACCGAACGGAGTGTTGCCATTCTTCACGAGTGATGATCCGGTTGGGCAAGACAACGGCTTCTGCGTCACCGGCCGTCTTCCCTTCTACACACGAGAGAAGCATTGCCAGCGCGCGGCGACCCATTTCGTGTGCCGGCTGAGCCACGACCGTCAACGGCGGCCGATACAGGCGCGCCGCGGCGAAGGCGCCGAAACCCGCGACATCTACCGATTCGGGCCAAGAGATGCCCAGATCTTGCAGAGCTATCACGACGCCCTGCATCATCACGTTGTTGAACACAAATAACGCATCCGGCCTGTCCTGACGTTGCATCAATGCATAGGCAGCTCGATAGCCTCCTTCCAGATTAGCTCTGCCCTCCACCTCTAGATCCGCCTGGCAGGGAAGACCGGCCGCTTGCAGCGCCCGCCGATAGCCAGCCAAGCGCTCCTCTGTCGTTGAAACGCCAGGCAACCCTTTGATCGCCGCGATGCGCTGCTTGCCCTCGGCCGCCAGATAGCTCACACATGCAAACGCAGCCGTTTCGTCATCACAGGTGATCGAAGGGAAGGGCAGGTGATTGAGCCGCCGATTGATCAGCACGATCGGCAGCTTCTCGCCAATAAAACGCTCGAGATGACGCGCATCCCCCGGCGCCGGTGCCAGAATCACCCCGGCGACTAGCTGGCGATCAAGGATAGACAGATACGCGGCCTCGTTTTGGGGATCCTCATCGGTATTGCAGACGATCAGATTGTAGCCGAGCGGCCGGGCCGCCTGTTCGACTGCATGGGCTACTTCGGTGAAAAACACGTTCTCGATGGTGGAGACCACCAAGCCGATGAGGTTCGCGCGCCGACGCCGCAGCGAACGGGCCACCTGATCCGGCTGGTAGTCAAGCTGTTTGACCGCATCCAGGACACGCTGGCGCGTAGCCGCGCTAATGTAGGGATAGCCGCTGAGTACCCGACTGGCCGTAGCGACCGACACACCAGCCAGTTCGGCCACCTCTTTAATGGTAGACATAAGCCGGCCTCTCGAAAAACCTGGAGGAAAAAGCAGCCTACGCCCGACCCAAGAGAACAAAATCGTAAACGATTACAAGACCATTGTAAACGATTGCGAGCATTTTGTCAAGAGGGAAAAAACCCCGCGCGACAATTCCAAATATGACTTTCGGTAGCAGGTTGGGCGCCGTCCACCCTGGACTCTAGCCTGACGACCAGAACAAACTGGCCGCCAAGCCAGGCGAATAGAACACGAATGCCCAAATGACCGGCCGCGTGATTCGTGCATTCGTAGTCGGATTCGTGGACGGCGGTGCACCCCGTCGGCGGCGGATGGGGGGCCATCCACGAATGGCCGGCCGCGTGATTCGTGCATTCGTGGTCGGATTCGTGGATGGCACCCGGCGCCGGAACGAGGGTGCCCCGGCGGATAAATCGCTTCAGACAAGTCAGGAGGCCCGGCCGCCGCTTGATTATTCCTCCCTCTTATGGTACAACATATACCGTATA
>JBBIKA010000115.1:0-13244 GCA_037445695.1 Chloroflexota bacterium | reverse complement strand
TAGATGGCCGATGGAGAGGCGAACAAGCATGCCCGATCAAGCACAACTCCCATTGTTGGAAGTCCGGAACCTTCAGAAATGGTTCCCGGTGTCCAAAGGCTTTCTCCAGCGGCAGACCGGTTTCGTCAAGGCCGTGGATGGCGTGAACATTGACGTGCAGGCCGGCGAAACGCTGGGAATCGTGGGCGAAAGCGGCTCCGGCAAGACGACCCTGGGCCGGTGCATCACCCGCCTGTATCAGCCCACAGGCGGCCGGGTGATCATGCGGGTGGACGGCGAAACGCTCGACGTGACCGCGCTGAAAGGGAAGGAACTGTCGAAGTTTCGCAAGCGCGCCCAGATGATCTTTCAGGACCCGTATTCCTCTCTCAATCCCCGCATGACCGTGCTGCAGACGGTAGGCGAGCCGCTCTTGGTGAACAACCTGGCGCGCGGCAAGGAGCTGGAAGAGCGGGTGACGGAAATGATCCTTCAGGTGGGGTTGCGCGTGGAGCATCTCCAGCGCTACCCGCACAGCTTCAGCGGCGGCCAGCGCCAGCGCATCGGCATCGCGCGCGCCATGGTGGTCAATCCCAAGCTGGTGGTGGCCGACGAGCCGGTCTCGGCCCTAGATGTTTCGATCCAGGCCCAGATCCTGAACCTCCTGCTCGACCTGCAACAGAAGTTCGGCCTGACTTATCTTTTTATCTCGCACGCCATGAGCGTCGTGCGCTATGTGAGCGACCGCATTGCAGTGATGTATGCGGGCAAGCTGGTCGAGCTGGGGCCCAAGCAAGAGCTATTGAGCCATCCCAAGCATCCGTATACCGAGGCGTTGTTGGCGGCCGTGCCCAAGCCCTCGCAGCGCAAGCGCGGCATGCGCGTGGTCTCGACGGGCGAGCCGCCCGACCTGGCCAACCTGCCGAAGGGGTGCGTGTTCGAGCCGCGCTGCAAGTATGCGGTCGAACAGTGCAAGTTCGAAGCGCCGACCCTGGCCGAGGTAGGGGACGGGTCTTATGTGAGCTGCCACCTGGCCAAATCGCTGACTTTGCAGGGGATCTAGAGGGTTTTCGGGCGGCGAAGCCGCCCGAAAACCGGCTCTGCGGGTTCTGGTGGGAAGACGGTAGGACTCGCAACTTGCGTGGCCCCTGCCCCCACCCCAACCCCTCCCCCAAATTTGGGGGAGGGGGCGATAGCGGGGTATTTTGGCCGCCGAAGGCGGCCAAAATACCCCCTTTCAAGGGATTCCCCGCCCCCCGCTTGCGGGGGGCGGGGTCAGGGGTGGGGGCCCACTGCATCCGGAATTGCCGAAAGGTCTTTTCTCCCGCCAGAAGCTGGAGAACCCGAAAACCCTACTGTCGAGGCGCAGAGGACGCGGCGTTCGTGCGATGTTGCTTTTTGCGCCCGGCGCGCATTGCGTGCTTCGGCGGTGCAACCGAAAGATGCCTATGGAACAGACGCGCAAGATATCGGAGTATCTTGTAGGTTGGGGCCTGTGGGCGGTCACCGACGCCCTGGGCGTGTTCATCATGTTCTGGGCCGTGCGCGGGGCGCTCAACGCGCTCGTTGAGGCCGCCACGATGGGCGCCCTGTTGACCGGGACGCCGAGCGAACGCTTCCAGGTGCCGTTCATCCGCAATGCGGTGGACCGCTTCGGTACCCTCATCATGGGGATCCTGGCCGTTTTGCTGATCGTGTTGGTCGAATATTACTATCGCAACGGCGTCGAGACCGGTACGCTGTGGCGACGCTTCATGCTGGTCACGGCCATCGAGTTCGGCGTGCTGTTCGTGGCCCTGGCGATCCAGGTGATCTTCATGGCCGCGCTTGGCCTCTTCACCATCTGGAGCCTGGTGTTGCCCTGCGCGGCGCTGGCCGTCACCGTGCTGCTGAGTTGGCTTCTGACGCGCCGCGACGGCCGTGCCCCATCCTCTTGATCGCCGATGGTAAATCTGTTGTGCCGCATCGGACGGCGGCGTCGGATCCTGATCGTCGCCTTCGTCTGCGGCCTTCTTTTTCTCTGCGGACAGCTCAAATCGCCGGCCAATCTCTACGATGAGGGCCTGGTCCTCGTCAATGCCGAACGCATCCGCGGCGGCGAGGTGATCTATCGGGACTTCTGGACCCTTTATTCGCCCGGCTATTTTTACGCGCTGGCCGGGTTGTTCGCGTTGGTCGAGCCGAACATCCTGGCCGCGCGGCTCTTCGACACCCTGCTGCGCTTCTTGTTGACGCTTGGCGTCTATGCGTTGGTGCGGCCGTTGACCTCCTGGCGCGCCGCGCTGATCCCCTGGGCGCTGGTGACCTTCTGGCTGGGGACGATCCGCTTCTATTCCTACCCCGCGTTTCCGGCGACCGGCGCCATCCTGTTGGCCGCGCTGGCGTTCCTGCGCTATGTGCGGGGTGGCCAGGAGCGCTGGCTGCTGGCGACCGGCCTGGCGCTGGGCCTGACGGCCCTGCTGCGGCTCGATTTCGGCGGCTACGCGGCGATCGGCTTCGGCGTGGCGTTGGCGGCCCACGCGCTGCGCGTGGCGTATGAGGCGGGCGTCGGCCGGCAGGGGTGGCCCGGCTACGTATTGCGCCGCGAGGCGATCCTGGCGGCCGGCGCGCTGGCCGTCGCTTTGCCGGTCTATCTGGCCCTGGGCCTCGCCGCGGGCTTTGCCACCCTCTACGAGGACCTGGTGCACTTCCCGGCCACCACGTTTCGCGCGGTCCGCTATCTGCCCGTGCCGCCCCTCATCCCCGATTTCGGCCGGATCAACGGCCTGCAATGGAACGACTGGCTGCGCCTCTACCTGCCCCTGACGACTTTCTTGGCCGGGGCGGTGGCGGCCGTGCGCTGGCTTTTTTGGCGGCCGGTGCCCCGCTCGCATCGCCGCTATCAGGCCGGCGTGCTGTTCCTGGCGTTGATCGGCGCGGGCTTGGGTTTGGCGATCAAGGCCACCTCGCGCTATCATGAGCTGCACGCCTTGCCGATGACGTTCTGCGCCGCGATCGTGGCGACCGTCTTGCTCTATCGGTTGCCGCGGCGCTGGCGGCAGAGCGTGCCGTTTCGTGTGGCCGCGGGCGGATTGGCCTTTCTGTTGTTGACCGGCCCATACTTCGTCCATTTTGTCTTTCTGGCGCAGATGAACGCAGCTTCGCCTCTGGGCTGTTATTCGACCGCCCCTAAGGCCGGGTGCGTGCCGTTGGGCCGCGATCAGGCGCGCGTGGCCGAATACATCCGGGCGCAAACGCAACCCGACGAGTACGTGTTCATCGGCAACGCGCGGCACGATCAGATCTTCGTCAACGATCTGATGCTCTATTTTTTGGCCGACCGGCGCATTCCGACGCGCTATGCCGAGCTGCACCCCGGCCTGGCGACGACGTTGCCCGTCCAGCAGACGATCGCGGCCGAGCTGGCCGCGCGCGATGTACAGTGGGTGGTGTTGGCCGCGGGCTGGGAATCGCGCGAGCCGAATGCCAGCGCCATCAGCAGCGGCGTGACTTACCTGGATGATTACATCCGCCGGTACTATCGGCCGGTGACTTCGTTCGGGAATTATCAGGTGTGGCGGCGAAACGCCGAGCGCTAACGGCTTTTGGCTTGCGGGGACGCGTCCCCGCTTTGTGGCCGCAAGCGGCGACCTGTCGCCGCAATCCGAAAGCGGCGTCGTGCCGCCGCAAGCTAAACGGCTGGGAGGTTTTTTATGAGCGAGCACGCGGACATCTTGATCGTCCACGGCCATCTCTTCACCATGCAGGGCGCCGGCGTGGGCTACATCCCCGATGGCGCCGTGGCCGTAGTCGGCAGTCGGATCGCGGCCGTCGGGCCCACGGCCGAGCTGGTCGGCCGCTTCGCGGCCCGCCAGGTGATCGAGGCGGGCCATTGTGCCGTCTTGCCCGGCCTGATTGATGCGCATATGCACACGACCTGGGCGGTGGCCCGCGGGGTGGCGCAGGACGTGACGCACTGGATGCAGAAGGCGCTGGCGCCCTATGCGCGGCACATGACGGCCGAGATCGCGCTGGCCGGGACGAAGCTTAACGTGCTCGAGGCGCTCAAGGCCGGCACCACTACGATGGGGGATTACACGCGGCCCATGCCCGGCTGGGCCGAGTTTTTCGTGCAGGTGGGCGTGCGGGCGCGCTTGACGCCGACGATCAACGCGCTGCCGCCGGGCGGCATGGCCGGCTGGAAGCTCGGCGACCTCTATCCGTTCGACCTGGACGCGGGCCGCCGCGCCATAGATCAGGCGGTGGCGTTCGCGCGCGACTGGCATGGCGCGGCCGACGGCCGGATCACCGTCATGCTCGGCCCCCAGGCCGCCGACATGTTGCCGCGCGAGCAGCTCCTGGAGGTCAAGCGGATCGCCGATCGCGAAGGGCTGATGATCCACATGCACGTGGCCCAGGGCGATCGCGAGATCAATCAGATGCTCAAGCGCTACGGCCGGCGTACGCCGGCCTTCCTGGCGGAGCTGGGCTATCTGGACGATCAGCTTCTGGCCGTCCATCTGACGGAGGCGACCGAGGAGGAGGCCGGCCAGATCGCGGCGCGCGGGGCCGGGATGGCGCTCTGCTCCGGCAGCATCGGCATCATTGACGGCATCGTGCCGCCCGCGCACGCGTTCCGCCAGGCCGGCGGCAAGGTGGCCCTGGGGTCCGATCAGGCCGCAGGCAACAATTGCAACAACATCTTCAACGAGATGAAGCTCACCGCGCTCTTCAACAAGATCCGCTACCGCGATCCGACCGTCATGCCCGCCTGGGAGGTGCTGCGCATGGCTACCGTCGAGTCGGCGGCGGCCATCGGCCTGGGCGATCAGATCGGCTCGCTGGAGCCGGGCAAGCAGGCCGACCTGATCCTGGTGGACCTGACGGCCCCCAACCTTTCGCCGGTGCTCGCCGGGCCCGTGCGCAACATCGTGCCCAACCTGGTTTATGCGGCTACCGGCCATGAGGTGACGACGGTCATGGTGGCCGGCCGCGTGTTGGTGGCCGACGGCCGGGTGCTCACGGCCGACGAGGCCGCCATCCGGGCCGAGGCGCAGGCGCAAGCCGAGGCGTTGGCCCACCGCGTGGCCGGCGATCCGCTCCATCGCGAGCTGGCGCTGATGGCGGCCATGGCGCGCGGGCAGTTGTGAGGCGTGGGGCATGTCCTGTCGCGCGGCCGGCATCCGGCCGAGATGGATGGCGCCCCGGAGGCGCGGATGATGGCGGATGATCATGTCGAGGGTCTCATCTTCGATATCCAGCGTTTCTCGATCCACGATGGCCCGGGCATTCGCACGACCGTCTTTTTGAAGGGGTGTCCCTTGCGCTGCTTCTGGTGCCACAATCCCGAAGGCTTGCGCATGACGGCCGAGATTCGCTTTTTGCCCGAGCGGTGTATCGCCTGCGGCGCTTGCGTGACGGCCTGCGAGCACGGCGGCCAGCAACTCGATGCTCGCGGCCGGCGCTACGTGCGCGAGCTGTGCGTGGCGTGCGCCGCCTGCGTGGAGGTGTGCACCGCCGAGGCGCTGATCCTGGCCGGTCGCCGCCTTACGGCCGGCGAGGTCGTGGACGAGGTCTTGCGCGATCGCATCTTCTACGAGAATTCGGCCGGCGGCGTGACCCTCTCCGGCGGCGAGCCGGCGCTTCAGCCCGAGTTCGCGCGCGCCATCCTGGCGCGCTGCAAGGCCGAAGGGCTGCACACCGCCATCGAAACGTGCGGACATGTGCCGTGGGATAACCTGGCGGCCCTTTTGCCGTTCACCGATCTGGTGATGATGGACCTCAAGCAGATGGATGCCGACCGGCACCGGGCCGTCACGGCCGCGGGCAACGAGCGGATCCTGGCCAATGCCCGGGCCCTCGCTCAGAGGGATGTGCCGCTGATCTTCCGCACGCCGGTGGTGCCCGGCGTGAACGACGCGGCCGCCGAGATCGAGGCCATCGGACTGTTCATCCGCCAGCTCGCGGCATTGCGCGGCGCAGCCGATCCGCGCGGCTCTCGCGGCGAGATCTCCTGGGAGCTGTTGCCTTTCCATCGCCTGGCAGCCGATAAATACCGCAGCCTGGGCCTGGAATATCCCGCGCGCGACCTGGAGCCGCCCACTGCCGAACAGATGGCCGTGCTTCGGGCCGTGGCTGCCAGGTCGGCGGGGGTGGCGGTGGTTGACCGTTGACAGGACCGGGAGGCGTCGCATGATCGAGATAGATGGGTCTCTGGGCGAAGGCGGCGGCCAGGTGCTGCGCACATCGTTGACGCTCAGCATCCTCACCGGCCGGCCGTTCCGCATCATGCGCATCCGGGCCGGACGGGCCCGACCCGGCCTCCAGCCGCAACATCTGGCCGCGGTGCGCGCGGCCGCGGCGATCAGCGCCGCGCAGGTGGAGGGGGATTTCGTCGGCTCTCAGGTGCTTACGTTCGTGCCGGGCCCGGTGCGGCCGGGCGAATACCGCTTCGAGATCGGCACGGCCGGGGCCACCGGCCTGGTGCTGCAGACGATCTGGTTGCCGCTGGCGCTGGCTTCGGCCCCTTCGGCCATCACCGTAATCGGCGGCACACACGTGCCCTGGAGTCCGTGCTATCATTACCTGGCGTGGCAGTGGTTGCCGTTCCTGCGGCGGCTCGGCCTGGATGGCGCGTTGACGCTCGACCTGGCCGGCTTCTATCCCGAAGGCGGGGGGATCGTCCGGGCGCAGATCGCGCCATGCGACGCGATCGCGGCGTTGCGCCTGACCGAGCGGGGCGCGTTCAAGGGCATTCGCGGCCTTTCGCTGGTCGCCAACCTCGATCTGAGCATCGCGGAGCGCCAGCGCGCGCGGGCGTTGCGCCGGCTGGCGGGCCGACACAACCGGATCGAGATCGAGATCGCCGACGTGCGGGCCAACAACAAAGGCACGGCCCTCATCTTGCTCGCGGAGTTCCGGCATAGCACCGCCTGTTACTCGGCGCTGGGCGCGCCGGGCAAGCGGGCCGAACAGGTGGCCGATGAGGCGTACCTGCGGCTGGAGAAGTTCCTGGCCGGCGCAGGCGCAGTAGACGAACACCTGGCCGATCAGCTCCTCCTGCCGCTTGCGTTCGCCGACGGCCCGTCCGAATACCGCACCGCGCGCGTGACGGATCACCTGACGACGAACAGCGAGATCATCCGCCAGTTCGGCGTCGCCGAGATCGCGATTGAGCCGCGCGAGGCCGACGAGGGAACGGTGCACATCGTGCCCCAAACCAATTCTTTGCGAGGAAAAGCATGATGAACGATCATGGGCCTACCGGCGCCGAAGCCGTGACGTGGGATCTGAGCGACCTGTACGCAGGCATAGACGACCCGGCCATCGAGCGCGATCTGGATCGCTCGGATGCGGAGGCCGACGCGCTGGATGCGCAGTATCGCGGCCGCATCGCCGGCCTGAGCGCGGCCGAACTGGCCGCCATGCTGGCGGCCTACGAGACGCTTCTCGAGCGGGCCTACAAAGTGGGCAGCTTCGCCCAACTGGCCTGGTCGGCCGATACGAGCGTGCCGGCCCACGGCGCGCTGCTCCAGAAGGCCACCGAGCGCGGCTCGCGCTTGAGCCAGAAGCTCGTCTTCGTGGAGCTGGAGCTGGCCGCGGCGGCCGATGAGGCCGCGGCCGCGTGGCTGGCCGATCCCGCCTTGAAGCGCTATCGGCATTGGATCGAGCAGGTGCGCCGCTTCCGGCCGCACATGCTCAGCGAAGCGGAGGAGAAGATCCTGGCCGAGAAGGCCGTGACCGGCCGCAACGCGTGGGTGCGTTTCTTCGAGGAGGTGCACGGTATCGCGCGCTATGCGCTGGACGGCCAGGAGCTGACGCGCGACCAGGTGTTGACGCGCCTCTATTCGGCCGACCGCGCGGAACGGCGCCGGGCGCAAGAAGCGTTGACGGCCGGACTGCAGGCCATGCGCCACACGACGACCTATGTCCTCAACAACATCCTGGCCGACAAAGCCTCGGACGATCGGCTGCGCAAATACCCCACCTGGATCTCCGCGCGCAACATGGCGAACGAGGTGGACGATCGCACGGTCGAGGCGCTGGTCGAGGCGGTCACCGGCCGCTACGACATCGTCGCCCGCTACTACCGCCTCAAGCGCCGGCTGCTCGGCGTGGACGAGCTGTTCGATTACGATCGCTACGCGCCGTTGCCGGCAGCCGATCGTCGCTACACGTGGGACGAGGCGCGCGAGATCGTCTTGAATGCCTATGCCGGCTTCGACCCGCGCATGGCCGACATCGCGTCCCTCTTCTTCGAGCGACGCTGGATAGATGCGGCGATCCGGCCGGGCAAGCGCGGGGGCGCGTTCAGCGCAGCGACCGTGCCCTCGGTGCATCCCTATGTGTTGCTCAACTACGAGGCCCGGCCGCGCGACGTGATGACTCTGGCGCACGAGCTGGGGCATGGCGTGCATCAGAAGCTGGCGGCGGTGCAGGGGCTGCTGCAAGCCGATACGCCCTTGACGACCGCCGAGACGGCTTCGGTGTTCGGCGAGATGCTGGTCTTTCAGGATTTGCTCGCGCGCGAGGAGAAGCCGGAGGTGCGCCTGGCGCTGTTGACCGCCAAGATCGAGGATTCCTTTGCGACCGCGTTCCGGCAGATCAGCATGAATCGCTTCGAACACGCGGTGCACACCGCGCGGCGGGCGGAAGGGGAATTGAGCACCGACCGCATCTGCGAGCTGTGGATGGCGACCCAGCGACCGATGTTCGGCGACAGCGTGACATTGACCGACAACTACGCGCTGTGGTGGAGCTACATCCCGCATTTCATCAGCACGCCCGGCTACGTGTACGCGTATGCGTTCGGCGAGCTGTTGGTGCTGGCGCTCTATGCGCGCTATCGGCAGGCGCCGGCCGGCTTTGCCGACGCGTATCTGGGCATGTTGGCCGCGGGCGGCTCCGACTGGCCGCACGAGATCGTGAAGCCGCTGGGCGTGGATCTGACTGATCCCGGCTTCTGGCAGAACGGCCTGGGGATCCTGGACGAGATGGTGCGCGAGGCCGAGGAGCTGGCGCGCTAGCCGGTCGCGGGACGGTGCGCGCTGCCGCGCCCTGGTGATGGCACACGAAAGGCCGCCGGTCGGTGAAGACCGGCGGCCTTGTCTTTGCTGAGTGCCCCGCTGTGCCGTGTGCTGCCTGATGTTTGAACCTGCTCGCGCAGGTGGGGGTCTTGCCGTCCAGGTCTGCCTTGCCAATACACGCGCTGGGTTCAGCAGCGCATGCGGCTATCGCATTCCTGGGCGGGATGTCCAACCCCCTGATTTTATGGTGTTGGCTCAAAACGTGTCGGCGCATCACGCGCACCGCAGGGTACTACGTTCATATATTAGCACAGGTTGTGCTGATGCGCAAATGGCGCCGGTGGCGCAAATGGTCACCCTTACCTCATTCGGTGATCGCCAGGTGCAGCTCGCGCAGTTGCGCGGGCGAGATGGGCGACGGCGCGCGGAACATCAGGTCGGTCGCCGAGGCCGTCTTCGGGAAGGCGATCACTTCGCGGATGCTGGAGGTGCCGGCCAGGATCGCCACGGTGCGATCTATGCCGGTGGCGATGCCGCCGTGCGGCGGCGCGCCGTACTCGAACGCTTCCAGCAGGTGGCCGAACTTCTCTTCGGCCTCTTCCGGGCCGATGCCCAGCGCCCGAAACATGGCCTGTTGTTGCTCGCGGCGGTGGATGCGGATGCTGCCGCCGCCCACTTCCCAGCCGTCCATCACCAGGTCGTAGGCTTTGGCCCGCACCGCGCCGGGATCGCTCTCCAGCAGCGGCCAGTCTTCGTCCAGCGCGGAGGTGAAGGGGTGGTGCATGGCCGTCCAGCGGTTCTCTTCTGCGCTCCATTCGAACAGCGGAAACTCGACCACCCAACAGAGGGCATGGACGGCGTGGTTCACCAGGCCGAGCCGATGGCCCAGCGCCAGGCGCAGTTCGCCCAGGCTGCGGGCTACGACGGCCCGATTCGGGTCGGCGACGATCACGATCAGGTCGCCGGCCGCGGCGGCCGTGCGCTCCAGGATGGCCGCCATCGTCTCGGCCGGGAGGAACTTGGCGATGGACGATTTGATGCTGCCGTCGGCCTGGCGGGCGACGACCGCGATCCCTTTGGCGCCGAAGCGCTTGGCCAGGTCGGCGAGCTCGTCTATCTGTTTGCGGCTGAAGCCGGCCGCGCCGGGCGCGACGATCGCTTTCACCTGGCCGCCGGCCGCCAGCGCACGCGCGAACGGCTCGAAGTCGCTTCCGGCCACCAGATCGCTCAGGTCTACGATCTCCATGCCGAAGCGCAGGTCGGGCTTGTCCGAGCCGTATTTCGCCATCGCCTCGGCGTAGGTGAGCACCGGGAACGGCTTGGTGAGGATCGGTTTGCTGTCGTAGGTTTCGATGATCTGGGTGTAGAGCGGCTCGATGACCCCCATGATGTCGCCGCGATCCACGAACGACATCTCCAGGTCGAGCTGGGTGAATTCCGGCTGGCGATCGGCGCGCAGGTCTTCGTCGCGGAAGCAGCGGGCGATCTGGAAATAGCGCTCGAAGCCGGCCACCATGAGCAGTTGTTTGAGCTGCTGGGGCGATTGGGGCAGTGCGTAAAACTCGCCCGGATGGACGCGGCTGGGCACCACGTAGTCGCGCGCGCCTTCCGGCGTGGTCTTGATGAGCATGGGGGTCTCGATCTCGATGAAGCCGAGACGGTCGAGGTAGTCGCGGATCAGTTTGACCACGCGGTGGCGCAGGATGATATTGTGCTGCATGGAGGGCCGGCGCAGGTCGAGATAGCGGTATTTCAGCCGCAACGCTTCATCTACCGCGGCGTCTTCGTTGATGTAAAAGGGCGTGGTGCGGGCTTCGTTCAGCACCTGGGCAGTTTCGACGACCACTTCGATCGCGCCGGTGGGGAGGTTGGGATTCTCCAGGCCGGGGGGCCGGGGTTGGACGACGCCCGTGACCTGAATGACGTATTCGTTGCGGACGCCGTTCAGCACCGCGTGGCCGGCCGGCGCGCTCTGTGCGTTGCAGGTGATCTGCACCAGGCCCGACCGATCGCGCAAGTCAATGAAGATCAGCGCGCCGTGATCGCGGCGCCGGTGCACCCAGCCGGCCAGGGTCACGGTCTGCCCGATGTGCGCCGGCCGCAGGTCTCCACAGGAATGGCTCTTCAGCATGATGGGGCTCCCAGATCGAAATCTGGCCGACATTATAAACGGAGGCGGGTGAAAAGGCCAAACGCCTGAAGGCGGATTTTGGTCAGGCAAGCGTAGAAAATGATCGAGAAGATGTCAGGCAAATTGTTTGGCGAGTCGGCTGCTTTGCACTATAATATCGGCGTGATGCTCGACCTTACCAGCAAGAAGGAGGGGTATGCGCTGTCTGATCACGGGTGGCGCGGGATTCCTCGGCACGGCTCTGGCGAATTACCTGGTTGAAAGGGGACACCATGTCCGGGTGCTGGACGATCTGAGCACAGGCGACCCCTCTCGTCTTCACCCCAGCGTCATCTTTACCCGCGGGGATGTGCGGGACCGGCCCAAGCTGTGGACCATGTTGCAGCAGGTGGAGTGTGTGTTCCATTTGGCCGCGCGGGTTTCGGTGCAGGAATCGGTGCTGTATCCGCGTGAGTACAACGACATCAACGTCGGGGGGACGGTTAGCCTGGTGGAGGCTGTGCGCGATGTGGGGGTCAGGCGGATCGTCTTCGCCTCGTCGGCCACGGTGTACGGCCCGCAGCCGGTCCAGCCGGTGACCGAGGATGCCTGGCCGCGGCCCCAGGTGCCGTATGCGGTGAGCAAGCTGGCCGCGGAGTATTACATTTCGGTGTTGGGTGCATTGAACGGGATCGAGACGGTGACCCTGCGCATCTTCAACGCTTATGGTCCGGGGCAGCGCCTGCCGCCGGTTCATGCGCCGGTCATTCCTCTATACGTAAAGAGCCTCCTCAGCGGTGCTTCGCTGGTGATCCATGGCAGCGGCGAGCAGACGCGCGACTTCGTCTACGTGGACGATGTGGTCGAAGCGCTGGCGGCCGCGGCGCTGGCGCCGGGGGTGAACGGTTCGATCATCAACATCGGGTCGGGCGAAGAGACGAGCATCCGGCAACTGATCGCCATCCTCAGCGAGGTGACCGGCCGCCAGCCACACGTCATCACCAATTCACAACAGAGCGGCGGGATCAGACGGCAGGTGGCCGATCTGCGCCTGGCGCGCGCGAGGTTGGGCTACATGCCCAAGGTGTCGCTGCGCGAAGGGCTGAGCCGGCTGCTGGAAGAGGATGAACGTTTTGCCCGCCTGTGGCAGCAGGCCGATGTGATGGTCTAGGGAAGCCGACCCTCAATAATGCACCACGACCGGCGTCCCGATGCTGGCCCAGTGGTAGAGCCATTGGGCATCGGGGATGCGCAGGTTGATGCAGCCGTGGCTCATCGGCCGGCCGAAGTTGTTGTGCCAGTAGGTGCCGTGCAGGGCATTGGCGCCGGCGAAATACATGACCCACGGCACGTTCGGCAGGTTGTAGCCCGGCCCCACCATGCGCTGCGACGGGATCTTGGTGCGAATGGCGAACCGGCCGGTGGGGGTGCGGTGGCCGGCCACGCCGCTGCTGATCAATGTGGAGAAGACCGCCGTCTTCCCCTGGTAGGCCGTCAGCCGCTGCGCGCTCAGATTGACATCTATCCAGCGGCCCGCGGTGGGCGCGGCCGGTGCGGGTTGAGGCGCCGCCGCGACGGCCCGGCCCGGGATCACCAGGCGCTGGCCGGTGTAGATCAGGTTGGGGTTGCGAATGCGGTTGGCCGCCACCAACGCGCTCACCGAGACGCCGTAGCGGGCCGCGATGCGCGCCAGGGTGTCCCCGCGCTGCACGATGTAGATTCCGCCGCTGGGGTCGGATTCGGCCAGGGCTGCTGCCGGAGCGAGCAAGATGGCCAACGCCAGCAGGAGGAGGACGATGCGGTATAAGCGGAAGCGATGATCCATGAGGCTCTCCCCGGCCGGCACATGCCGGCTCATCGAACGTTCGAGTGGACACACTCACGGCGATCAGGACGATTCTACGGATATTATATCACAGAGCAGACACAGTTTGTCAATTTTGGTTCTCCAGCTTCTGGCGGGATAAGAGACATTTAGGCAATTCCGGATGCAGTGAGCCCCCCACCCCTGACCCCGCCCCCCGCTTGCGGGGGGCGGGGAATTCCTTGAAAGGGGTATTTTGGCCGCCGAAGGCGGCCAAAATACCCCGCTATGAGCCTCGCCCCTTCCCCGCCAAGCGGGGAAGGGGCCGGGGGATGGGGCCACGCAA
>JBBIKA010000114.1:6741-13254 GCA_037445695.1 Chloroflexota bacterium | reverse complement strand
AGGTTTAGCGCGTAGCCGGCGATGAACAGATCGGCCGCGGCGAGCGCGATCAGCGCCGCCCGGCGGCCGGCCGGCGAACGCACGAAGCGCCGGCTCAACACCCACGCGATCAGCACGGCCAGGCCGATGCCCACCTTCTGCAGCAACAGCGCGTCGTTGGAGCTATGGCCGGCCGCCCGCGCCGCGAGGGCCACGCCGATCAGCCCGCTGCCGGCGGCCGCGGCGAAGCCGAGGGCAAACCGCCGGGCCGCGCGCGGGGAAAGCTCCTGCAGCCCGGCCGCGCCGTAGCCGGCCAGCACGCTCAGCCCGAACGCCACGATGAAGGCCGCCCGCTCCTGGTCGCGGAACAGGGCCCAGCCGGGCGCCCACCGATAGAAGAGCGGGTAGAGAAAGGCATGGCGACCGTAGCTCAGGAGCAGGGCCACGAGCGCAATCAGGGCCATGTAGCACAGCCCGGCGGCCTGGCCGCGTTCCCGCGGCAAGAGACACCGGCGGATGGCCCGCGCGGCGCCCAGGCCGGCCAATCCCAGCGGGATCAAGCCGATGTAGAGGGGCGAGAAGGCCGAGAAGATGCCCGGCAGGAGGAACTGGCCGGTATCGCGCAGGGGAAGGCCGCCGCTGACGAAGGCATAGTCTACGCTGGCCCGCACGCTGTAGGCCGTGAACTCCAGGCTGGGGAGCCACTGCGCGGCGCTCAGCCCGGCCGCCAGCAAGAGGGCCGGCAACCAGCGCATGGTTCGGGTGGCCCACCATTGCCAGGCGATCCAGCCGGCGACCGCGTAGCCGATGAAGAGGAACGTCTGCGGATGCCCGGCCGTGAACGCCACCGCGCAGGCGAGCCCCGCGGCCGCCCACCGGCCCCAGCGATCGGGCCGGCGGAACGCACGGAGCCATAGCCACAGGATCAGCGGCAGCCAGATGGCCGTGCGCAGGATCGCCAGTTGGAGCGGCGGGTAGCCGGTCAAATAGCCGGAGAAGGCGAAAACCACGCCCGCCAACACGGCCGCCGGCCGGTCGCCGATCAGCTCGTGCGCCAGGAGAGAGGTGAAATAGCCGGCCAGGGCCACGTGCAACAGCGCCTCGACCTGGAGCCAGTAGAGCCGCGCCGCCGGATCGCGCCACGGCAGGGTCAGGACCAGGAGCAGGTTGCTGAGTGGATAGAAGACCGCGGCCTGGACATCGGCCAGGAAGGGATGGCCGGCAAACGTGTAGGGATTCCAGAGCGGCAGCCGGCCGGCGCACAGCGCGGCCTGCTGGAACAGACTGAACGGCAGGAAATGCTCCGCGAAATCGCCCGGCGGAAACGTGCGCAGGCCCAACCAGAGGGGCGCATAGAAGAGCGCCGCCAGCGCCAGAAAGCCTCCTATGCGCCCCGCGGCCTTGCCTGCGCGTGCTACCAGCCGTTCCAATGCACGCGCTCCTCCCGATAACGATCGGCCGGGCCGGCCGGTTCGGCCGGGTGGCCGATGGCGACCACGCACAACGGCGTCACGCGCTCCGGGATGCTCAGGATGCTCCGCACGCCCGCCACCCGCTCTTCGCGCGGGTAGACGCCCAGCCACACCGCGCCCAGTCCCAGCGCGTGGGCCGCGAGCAGCAGGTTCTCGGTCGCGGCCGAGCAGTCCTGCACCCAGTACCCCTCGCGCGGTTGGCCCTTGGCGTCGCCGCACACGGCGACCGCCAGCGGCGCCTGCTTGAGCATCTTGCCGAACGGCAACAGATCGGCCAGCGCGTCGAGCAGGGGGCGCTCGGTGACGACGACGAACTGCCACGGCTGCTGATTTCCGGCCGATGGCGCGCTCATCGCCGCGACGAGCAGCTTGTGGATCAATTCGGTGGAAACCGGCTCAGCGGTGTAGGCCCGAATGCTGCGCCGGGTCAGGATGGCTTCATAGGCTTCCATTATAACTATAACCTTACCTCCGTTTCCTGCGCCACTGCTCGCACATACGCCGCAGCCGCATCGTAATCCTCCTGGCCCGGCAGATGCTCCAGCATCAGCGGCAGGTCGGGATCGAGCGCGTCCAATTCGCGCAGCAGCGTCCGATAATCCAGCCCGCCGAGGCCGGGGCGCACCTCGTCCAGGTGCACCGTCAGCCGGTCGGCCAGCAGGATATCCTTGGCGTGGCAGCTCTTGATCCAGGGGCCGAGCTTCGCCACGCACTCGCGGATCAGATCGGCGTTGGTGAAGAACCGCTGCGGACTGTTGACCAGGTTCACGATGTCCAGGTGCACGGCGAACTGCGGCCGGTCAATGGCCCGCAGCAGCGCGAGATAGCTATCGGCCGAATCCGGGTACATCCACGGCATCGGCTCCAGCGTGTAGAACGTGCGCGTCGGCTTGACCGCGTCAATGATCTCGCGCACGGTCTGCACGATCAGGTCGAACGTCTCCGGCGTCAGGTCGGCGGGGTGGGGGCCGTCCCATTTCGGGCCGCGCGAGCCGGCGATGTTGACGCAACATCGCGCGCCGATCGCGTCGGCCAGGGCCAGGCCGGCCTGGCATTTGGCGATGGCCGCGGCCCGCGTCGCCTCGTCCGGGCTGAGCGGATTGCTCCACGCGCCGACCTCGGCGATGACGATGTCCGCGGCCGCGGCCGCGCGGGCATAGGCCCGGAGCGTGGCGGCGTCGGCATCGGGCTTGAGTGGACAGTAGGCGGCCCGGTAGCCGCGGCGCTGCAGCGCGGCGATCCAGGTCGCGGGATCGTGGTATGGTTCAAAGATAGGCGCGCCCAGTCGCATTTTTCCTCCCGAAGCAGGACATTGATTCCGCCTTGCTTTGATCACCAGCGCACGATGGCGAAATCGCCCGCGCCGATGGCAAGTTTGAAGCGGCATTCGCCGTCGGCGCGCTTGATCTTGATCTTCGTGCCGGAGCGCAGCTCCTTTGCAGTCTGTGCGTCGCCGAACAGCGCCTGGGGCCCGCGCACCCGCACCACCTGGCTCCCGCTCTGATTGGTGATGAAGAGCAGGCGTTTGGCGCCGGCCGGGCCGCTGCGCCACTGCAGCGGCTGTTCCCCGCGCACGTCCAGGTCGGGCCGGCCGCCGGCCGCCGCGGTGAGCTGCGCCAGGAACTGCTCGAACGCGTCGTAGCGCGCCTCGGCGTACTTCTTGCCGATGAAGGTGCCCAGCGCGATGACCGTGCCCCGGCCGAGCTTGCGGCCCGTGGCCAGGATGTGCCCCGCGAGGTCGCGGCCCAAAACTTCGGCCCCGGCCGTTTCCAGCGGCGTGATCCAGATCGCGGCGCGCAGGTCGTAGCTGTCCTTCTTGAGGTTCAGCCGAAAAGTCTCTTCCTGCAAGGGGCGCCGGCCTTGGTCCGCGATGCCGAGGGCCGCAGCGAGCGGCCGCTCGGCCGCGGGGTAGCGGTAGAGGCCCACTTCGCTGTAGGCGCCGGCTTCGCTCTCCACCAGCACCGTGCCGCCCGCCTGCACGAATTCGGCAATGGGGCCGACGGCCGCGTCGGGCACGGCCAGCGGAAACGGCAAGACGAGCAGGCGCAGGCCCTGCAGCGCGTCCAGGTGGCTGCTCTCGACCACTGTGTAGGGGATCTGCAGGTGTTCGAATGCGGTCAGGTAGCCGAGCACGCTGTCGCGGGCGCGCACGGCCGCGCCGTCCTGCGCCCATTCCAGGTTGTAGCCGTTCGGGTCGAACAACACGCCGACGCGCGGGGGATCGGGCCGATAGGCCTCCAACAGCGCGGCGTGCTCGCGCAGCAGGGCGCCGGTCTGCTTCAGCAGCGCGATGCGCTCGTCGGCCAGGCCATCGCGGCCGGCCAACCCGTAGCCCGACGACTCGCGGCCGAAGAATTCGTCGCGCCAGCACCAGAAGATCACCGCCTTGGCCCCGCGGCCGAAGCCGTTCCACACCCAACGCTGCTGCGGCTTCGCCTCGACCGACGGCCGCACGTCGAACCCCTGCCGCGCGGAGCCGCCCTGCAGCTCGCTCACCCACACCGTCTTGGCGCCCGCGGCCGAGCGGGTGCATTCGACGCGCACGCCGAAGTCGGCGTCGGACATGGCGAACCAGAACGGGAAGTGCGAGCAACCCAGGCCGTCGAGCGGCTTGACCAGGTCCCAGTCGTTGCCGCGGTTGATGGCGTGGTTCTCGGCGTCGCCGGCCATATGCGCGGAGGGCTGCGCGCCGTGCGCGGTGACGATGTGGTGCGGATCGGCCCGTTTGATGATCTCGGCCCGGAAGCGTATGTGTTCGGCCGCGCGCCACTGGAGGAACTGCTCGAACGCGATCATCTCGGTGTAGGGCCGCCGCGGCAGCTTGCCGGGCATCACGTCGGCCCAATCGCAATAGCGGCGCTTCCAGGCCGCGTTCAGGCCATCGAGGCCGCCGTATTTCGCGTCCAGCCAGCCGCGGAATGCCTTCAGTGTATGGGGGCAGAAGCAGACCAGGCCGTCGGCCTGGACGTTCCAGCGCAGCTCGTTCCAGATGTCCCAGCCGACCAGGTTCGGCGCGGCCGCGTAGCGGCCGGCCGTCGCTTCCAGGAAGGCAGCCATGCGGCGCGACACCTCCGGGTTGTCGGTGCACCCGCCGGGCGTCAGACCCTGGTGCGCTTCGCCCCGGTTGGTCGAGATGACCGGCCGGCCCATGTGGTCAATCATGGCGCTGTCGGGGATCTCGCGGTGGATCCAGAAGGGGTGCAGCTCGGCGATGGTGCTGAGCACGACCCCCAGCCCGCGCTTGCCGGCTTCCTCCACCAGCTCGTCGTAGTCGTCGAAGGCAAAGCGGCCCGGCTCCGCCTCCACCCAGCTCCAGAGCACCCAAAGCTGGACGGCATTCAGCCCGGCGGCCTTCATCCCGTCCAGGTCTTCTTGCCAGTAGCGCCGCTCCGGGAACGGCGGCCGATAGTATTGCGCGGCGAGAATCATGGTATCTCCTCCTCAGCGAAAGGCTGCGGCCGGGCCATAGGGCGCCAGGCCCACCGTGATGTACGGATTGATGGCCGAGTCGTTCTCCCGATAGGCGAAGCGCCACAGGCGGGCGCACATCTCCCGGATGACGGCCGCGTAGGCGGGATCGCCAGCCAGGTTGCGCATCTCGTATGGATCGGTGCGCAGGTCATATAATTCGTCCCGGTCGAAGCCGTTGAAGACGTACTTGAAGTCGCGCGTCATGATCGAGCGCTGGGTGTAGTAGAGTTCGACGCCGTTGCATTGGGTGTGGATCTCGTCGCGCCAGGCCGGGGGCGTTTCCCCGCGCAGAAAGGGGAGCAGGCTGGCGCCGGTGAAGTGACGGTCGGCCGACACGCCGGCTGCCTCCAGGAAGGTGGGGCCGAAATCGGCCAGCGACACGAAGGCGTCCACCCGGCGGCCCGGATCGGCGACGCCGGCCGGCCAGCGGATGATCGCCGGCACGCGATAGGCGCCCTGGAAGCAGGGGATCCCCTTGGCGAAGAGGCCGTGCTCGCCGCAGTAGTCGCCGTGGTCCGCGGTGTAGAGCACGAGCGTGTTGTCGCGCTGTCCGGTCGCGTCCAGCGCGGCGAGCAGGCGGCCGAACAGGTCGTCCAGGTAGGTGCAATAGGCCCAGAAATGGCGGATCGCCTCCCGCACCTCGCGGGCGGAGAGCTGGCCGAAGCGGGTCTCGCGCATCCGGCCATAGATTGCGGGCTTGTCGGCCAGCTTGTCGCCGTAGGAGGGCGGCAGCGGCACGTCGGCCGGGTCGTACATGTCGAGATATTTCTGCGGCACGACGTATGGATCGTGCGGCCCGCTCAACCCGACGAAGAGGCACCACGGCCGCGCTCCGGCCGTCAGTGCGGGCAGCACCTCGAACGCCTTCGCCACCGCGGTCTCGTCGTGTTGCAGCGCACCGGTGGCCTCCACTTCGCCCGCGGCGTACAGCCGATACGTCCCATATCCCGGCCGCAAAATCTCTCCTTCTCGTCTTGTTTCCTTGTCTACTTGTCTACCGGCCTCTGCCAGCTTCCGATACTGCTCCCACGTCCACCCGTGGTGCACGCCCTTGCCCGCGCTGACGAAGTGCTCGATCCAGCCGCGATCGGCCGGCGATTCCTCAGAGCTGACGTGCCACTTGCCGGAGAAGTGCAGGTCGTAGCCCGCCGCGGCCAGGTCTTCGCTCCACAGCCGCACGCCGGGCTTCGGCCCGCGGCTGAGTGCCTGATCGTTGCAGACATTGTTCCAGACTCCGTGTCCGGTGGGGTAGAGGCCGGTGAAGAAGGTGGCCCGCGAGGGGCAGCAGTGCGGCGATGGGCAGAAGGCGTTCGTGAAGGTGATCCCCTCGCGGCCGAAGCGGTCCAGGTTCGGCGTGAGGGCCGGATGTTCGGACAAGACGGTATCGGCCCGCTGATGGTCGGTCATGACGATGAGGATGTTGGGCGGGTTCAAGGCATGACTCCGTTTTATTTTTGGATTGCGGGGACACGTCCCCGCTTTGGCTTCGTCCTCGCGCAATCCCAAAGCGGCGCCGGGGCGTCGCAATCCCAAAGCGACGCCGGGGCGTCGCAATCCCAAAGCGACGCCGGGGCGTCGCAATCCCAAAGCG
>JBBIKA010000114.1:0-6641 GCA_037445695.1 Chloroflexota bacterium | reverse complement strand
GACGCCGGGGCGTCGCAATCCCAAAGCGACGCCGGGGCGTCGCAATCCCAAAGCGACGCCGGGGCGTCGCAATCCCAAAGCGGCGCCGGGGCGTCGCAATCCCAAAGCGACGCCGGGGCGTCGCAATCCCAAAGCGACGCCGGGGCGTCGCAATCCCAAAGCGACGCCGGGGCGTCGCAATCCCAAAGCGGCGCCGGGGCGTCGCAATCCAAATCTCCGTTATGTCTCCAACAGCGCCGCCTGCATCACCTCCAGCGGCGGCTCCAGGCCGGTGTAGAGTCGAAACTGCGCGGCCGCCTGGAGCAAGCGCATCCGCCAGCCGGGCACGCAGAGCGCGGCGGCCGCCCGCGCCGCGGCCAGCAGCCGCGTCTCCAGCGGCTCCGGCACGATGTCCATCACGATCTTGCCCGGCAAGAGCCAGTCGGCGGGGATGGGCATGGTGGCGGGATCGCGGTAGCCGACGGAGGTGGTATTGACCAGGATGTCGTAGTCGGCCAGGGCCGGCAGGTCGGCCAGCGGATGCGCGGCCGCCAGGCCGAACGCCTGCGCCAGCTCCTCCGCGCGCGCCGGCGTGCGGTTGAACACGTGTACCGTGCAGCCGGCCGTGGCCAGCGCATAGCAGACCGCCCGGCCTGCGCCCCCCGCGCCGAGCACGGCCGCCACCTTGCCGCGCAGATCGGTCACTTCCTCCAGCGCCTGCCGGGCGGCCAGCCAATCGGTATTGTAGCCGGTGAGGATCCCCTCGTCGTTGACGATGGTGTTGACCGCGCCGATAGCCGCTGCGTCCGGATCGAGGCGGTCGAGGAGCGGGATGACCGCTTCCTTAAAGGGCATCGTGACCGCGCAGCCGCGGATCGAGAGCGCGCGCATCGCCTCGACCGCGGCCCGGATGTCCTGGATGCTGAAGGCAACGTAGGTGTAGTTCAGGCCGAGCGCACGGTAGGCCGCGTTATGCACCCGCACGCCCACGGTGCTGGCCCGACCGGCGAACGAACCACATAGCATCGGAAATGATTGAGGCATGGCCGAAGTATACTCGAAAGGAAGGGTTTTGTCTAACAATCTCATGTTCTTCTAATGTCTCGCTAACGCACGATTAACACAATCGCCGCAAAATGCCACTTCGGACGTAAAACCTGCCCGCGCCGCCGTGGCGCGGGGCATAAAATCCAAACTGAACAACCGGGCAAAGGAGGTCATTCCATGCGCGTTCTTCGCATCTTTGCTTTGTTGGCAGTCGTGCTTGTGCTGATCGTCGGCGCGCCGTTGGCCGTGGCGGCGCAAACACCGACCCCCAGCGCACCGGTCTTCACCCTCTCGACGGTCTACCCCAGCCAGACCGTCGGCCTGGGCGAAGAAGTCACCCTCTCTCTTAAGCTGCACAGCACTTATCCCGCGCAGATCGTGCGCCTGGAGGCGCGTCAGGTAGCCGAAGGGTGGACGGCCAGCTTCCGCGGGGGTGGCCGCATCGTGCAGTCGGTCTTCGCCGACGGCACCACCGACGCCTCGGTGGACCTGCGGCTGGAGCCGCCCAAGGATCTGAAGGCCGGAACGTATCGCTTCGTGGTGGTCGCGCGGGGAGAACAGGCGCAGGCCGAACTCCCCATCGAGTTGACCGTACGGGAGAAGGTGCCGGCCAAGCTCTCCATGGAGACGAGCGACCTGTTGACCATGCGCGGCACACCGACGACCACCTTCCGCTGGAGCGTGACCCTGAAAAACGACGGCGATGAAGACCTGTCGGTGAACCTGTCGGCCACGGCGCCGGCCGGCTTCCAGGTCAAGTTCATGTATTCGGGCCAGGAGGTAAGCAACCTGCCCGTCGAGGCGAATCGCTCCAAGAGCGTGAGCGTAGAAGTCAAGGCGTACATCACCCCGAACGCCGGCTCCTATCCGGTCACCATCCGGGCCGAAAGCGGCAACCTGAACGCCAGCCTGAACGTCACCGCGGAAGTGGCCGGCCAACCCGATCTGAAGATCACGGCGCCGGACGGTCGCCTTTCGGGCAAGGCCACCATCGGCCAGGAGACCGCGCTCAAAGTGATCGTGCAGAACAATGGCTCCGCACCCGCGCGCGGTGTCACTCTCAGCTCGTCCGAGCCGTCGGGTTGGACGATCACTTTCGACCCGAAGAAGGTGGACGAGATCCCGGCGGGCCAGCAGGTGGAAGTGACCGCGAAGCTGCGGCCGGCCGACAAGGCGCTGGCGGGCGACTACATGATCACCCTGCGCGCGCAGCCCGAGGATAGCACGACCGCGTCGGCCGAGTTCCGCATCACCGTGACCACTTCGACCTTGTGGGGCGTGGCGGGCGTGGCCTTGATCGCTGTAGCGGTATTGGCAGTGGGGTTGGTTGTCGCACGCTTCGGCCGCCGCTAAGGCGGAAGGAGGTCGAGGCATGGACGATCTCATGATCGAAGCGCACGGCCTGACCAAGCGCTACGGCAACTTCACGGCCGTGGACAACCTGGATCTGGTCGTGCGGCGAGGCGAGGTCTATGGTCTGTTGGGGCCGAACGGCTCGGGCAAGACCACCACGATCCTGATGCTGTTGGGCCTGACCGAGCCGACCGCCGGCACGGTGCGGGTGGTGGGCTTCGATCCGGCTCGGCAGCCGCTGAGCGTGAAGTCGCGCGCCGGTTACATGCCCGACGAGGTGGGCTTTTACGATGAGCTGACCGCGCGGGAAAACCTGGCCTACATCGCCCGGCTCAACGGCATCCCCCGGGCCGAGGCCGACCGGCGCATTGCCACCGCGCTGGAGCGGGTGGGCCTGAGCGACGTGGCCGACAAGCGGGTGGCCGCGTTCTCCCGCGGCATGCGGCAACGCCTGGGCGTGGCCGACGTGCTGATCAAGCAGCCGCAGCTCATCATCATGGACGAGCCGACGCAGGGACTGGACCCCGAAGGCGCGCGCGAGTTTTTGCAGATCATCGGCGGCCTGAGCCGGGAGGGGATCACCATCCTGCTCTCGTCTCACCTGTTGTATCAGGTGCAGGTAGTGTGCGATCGGGTGGGGTTGTTCCATCGCGGCCGCAAGGTGCTCGAAGGCTCGGTGAGCGAGCTGGCGCAACAGGTGCTCGGCAGCGCGTATCGGGTGAGCGTGCAGGCGGTCGGCCCGGCCGAGAAGATCGTCGCGGCGCTGCGGGCCGTGCCGGGCGTGGTGGAGGTGACGCAGCCCGCGGCCGATCGTTATGAGCTGCGCGCGGCGGCCGATCTGCGCGCCGAGGCCGCGGAGGCGGTCGTCAAGGCAGGCGGCCGGCTCCTGGCGCTGGCGGTGGAAATTTTTAGTTTGGATGATATTTACGCGCGCTACTTCCAGGAGGTGGAACATGCCGGAACAAACTAAGCCGAATCCCGCTCCGCGGCGCCGCGAGGGCTCGCCGTGGGTGGGCCTGTGGGCGGTGGTGGCGAAGGAGATGGCCGATCACCTGACCAGCGTCCGCATGTACATCCTGGAGCTGCTGATCATCCTGACCGCGGCGGGCACGGTGTACGGCGCCATGCAGAACATCCGGGAGAGCGTGGGCCAGGATCCGTTCGTGTTGCTGAAGCTGTTCACCCTTGGCCGCGATCCGTTGCCGGCGTTCGTCGGGTTCCTGGGCTTCCTGGTGCCGCTGGTGGCCATCGCGCTGGCGTTCGATTCGATCAACGGCGAGTTCAACCGGCGTACCATGTCGCGGGTGCTGGCGCAGCCGATCTACCGCGACGCGCTGCTGATGGGCAAGTTCCTGGGCGGGCTCTTCACCCTGGCCCTGGTGTTGACTGCGATCTGGCTGCTGATCATCGGCCTGGGGCTGGTGGGGCTGGGCGTGCCGCCCAGCGGCGAAGAGGTGGCGCGCAGCCTGCTCTTCCTGCTGGCCACCATTGCCTACGGCGGCATCTGGCTGGCGCTGGGGCTGGTCTTCTCGGTGGTGTTCCGCCAGCCGGCCTCGGCGGCGCTGGCGGCCATCGCGGTGTGGCTCTTCTTCACCGTCTTCTGGGGCATCCTGGCGAGCCTGATCGCCCAGGCCGCGCTGCCGATCCAGTACGGCCTGCCGGACGAGATCATCGCTCAGATCGAGCTGGAGCTGGCGCTGAGCCGGGTGTCGCCTAATACGCTGTACAGCGAGGCGATGCTGGCGTTGCTCCAGCCGACCCTGCGTTCGGTGGGCTTCGTGTTGCCGGTGCAGTTGCAGGGCGCACTGCTCGGCTCGCCGCTGCCGGTGGATCAGAGCCTGGCGATCATCTGGCCGCAGTTGACCGGCCTGATCGCTGCGACCATCGTGCTGTTCGCGCTGGCGTATGTGTTGTTCCAGCGCCAGGAGATCCGGGCCTAGGGAAAGCCGGTGGCGCAGGCTGAAAGCCTGCGCCACCGCGCTGCGCGACTGTGATGTGGGCTTATGAACGTGAAGAATTTATTCCGGTAATGGACGAGGCGTCCCGTTGCTGACGCCCGCACGACCATAAATGGCTCGTGCTACCGAGCAGCGCCCCGTCCCACGGGGAGGCTTCGCACTGAACGGGGCTAGATCCAGCCGACGCGCTGTCCAGCCCGGTTCAGCGGGCGCTGCTGGGTAGCCCGGACGATTTATCGCCGGGCGGGCGCACGGGACGCACAGCGCGCGGGCGCAGACAATTACCGGTTTAATTTTTCAACATTCATCAGCCCGCACCGGCGGCCTGAAGGCCGCGCCACATGCCTATCCGTAAATGCCCCCACCTCGTCGGCCCCCGGCTTTCAGCTCACGCTACAGCCACTCTTTGCGCCTAAAATAGATCACCAGCGCCAGGGTCACGACGGCCATCAAGATCAGCGACCAGAAGGAGCCCAGCGGAAAGTCCAGATCGGGGAAGAACTTGAAGTTTTGGCCGTAGAAGCCGGTGATCAGCGCGTCGGCCATGAGGATGATCGAGAAGACCGTAAGCACCTTCATGATCTGGTTCAGCCGATTGCCCTGCAACGACAGGTATGAATCGAGCGCGCTGGAAAGCAGGTCGCGGTAGGTGTCAATGTTGTCGGTGACCCGTACGATGTGATCGTAGACGTCCTGCAGGTAGGCGATATCTTCCGCCGCGAAGATGGGCAACTGGCGGCGCAACAGCACGTTGAGCACGTCCCGCTCGGGCGCCACGATCCGACGCATGGCCAACAGGTCCTTCTTCAGCCGGAAGATCGTCTCGATGGATTTTTCATCGAAGCGGATGAAGATCGTGTCCTCTAGGTCTTCGGCCCGGTCGGCCACCTGATCCATCACCGGGAAATAGTCGTCCACCATCGCGTCGAGCAGCGCGTGCACCAACGCGCTGATGCGATGCGCCAGCGGGCTTTGCGGCGCGCGCCAGCGCGCCATCGTGGCGGCGATGTGTGGCGCCGGGCCTTGATGCACCGTCACCAGGTAGTTCGCGCCGATGAACATGCTCACCGGCCGCGCTTCGATGTGGTCGTCCTGCGGGTGATAGGCGGCGGCGTAGAAGACGACGAAATAATACGCGCGGCCGAGCGGCGTCTCCTCCTCTTCCCTCTGGGCCCCATCGGCCGGCTCCAGAGGAATCAACACCGGCTCCTCGGCTGCTTCGGCCGTCACATCGGCCACCCCATCGCCATTGAGATCGCCCGGCACGCCATAGGCGTCCACCTTGGGGCGTTCGTGGGATCGTATAGCATCCTCAAGCGCCAGCGGGTGGAAGCCGAACTCGCGGCGCAACAGCTCCATATCCTCCGGAGTCGGATCCTCGATGTCGAGCCAGATGAGATTGTGCGGATCGCCCAATATGGCCGCCAGGTGTTCGGCCGTCAGGCCGTTCTGAAAGCGGCCATGTTGCGATAGGATCATCGTGCGCATGTGTGTCTATCCTCGGCCGAACGTCTTGATGGCCCAGACCACGGCCAGCGCGGCCAGCCCCAGCCAGATGACGATGATCGCCGCGGCCGCCGCCCAGCTATTCGGCCGATCGGTCGCCGCGCGGGCGCGTGCGCGACAATCGGCCATCACGGCCGGCGGGATCAGCCGTAACGCCAGCGCCACCCCCAGCGGCACGAGCACCAGATCATCCAGATAGCCCAGCACCGGCACGAAGTCGGGAATCAGGTCGAGCGGGCTGAACGCGTAGGCCACGACGCAGCCGGCAACGAGGCGGGCCAGCCACGGCGTGCGCGGATCGCGATAGGCCAGGTAAAGCGCATGGGTCTCGCGCCGGAGCTCGTCGGCGCGGCGGCGTAAGTTGGCGATCATCGGTTCGCGTTGAGTGCGTTGGCGGCTTCGATCACAGCGTTTTCCACCCAGCGTTCGATCGGCCATGCGGGCGCGGCCACCCAGCGCAACGCCGGGCCGCGCGGGGGCAAAAGCAGCTTGAGCGCGGGGCTTGCGGCAATGGCCGCGGCCAGCTCCGCGCTCACCTCGCCGTTCAGGCCGCCGGCGATCAGCATGTCGGCCGGGCCGATGATCAGCCCGGCGCGCGCTGCCGCGTCGGCCGGCACGATGGGCGCCGCGGCCGGCAAGGCGTTCAGCAGCGCCACCTGCGCGGCCGCGTTCAGTCCCAGCGGCCAGAGGATGGCCTGGGGAAGCCCGGCGGCCAGGCCGGCGATCAACCGCGCGCCGACCGCGCCGTCCAGGCCGTCCACCACCAGGATGAAGGGCGGCCGCGGTGCGACCGGCGTC
>JBBIKA010000113.1:0-13352 GCA_037445695.1 Chloroflexota bacterium | reverse complement strand
GACGCACAGCGCGCCGGCGAACGCGATGACCGGTTTAATTCTTTAACTTTCATTATTTCGTCCTACAAACCCCGCAACGATTGCGCGTAGCCGGTCAGCTCGACATAGCCATCGCCGCGGAGCGGCCGGCCGCCACGCGTGCCCTCGACTGCCACCGCACCCTCCCAATACGGCAATGACGTGCGCATCTCCTGATCGGCCAGGCGCGGGGTGACGGTCAGGCGAAGGTCCGCGGCCGATACGGTGACCACCCAGCCGAGGGGGTAGCGGCCGCCGGTGCGCGGGCTACGCCATTCGCCCGTGGCCCGGATGTCGAATTCGTCCGCGGCCAACGGTCGGGTCGAGCCGTCGGCCGCGATGAGCGTGCCGCCGGACAACGGATCGCGCGTTCCATCTGTGCGGCGCAAAGCATAGAGCATGATCTCGGTCCCATCGGCGAGCTGCAGGCTGAACCAGTCCCAGCCGGCCAGTTCAGGGCCAAGAGCGCTGGTGCTGAACTCGTGATCCATCCAGCTCAGCCCGGTGACGGCCCAGGTCTTGCCGCGGGTGTCCACCGTGCCGGCCGTCTCGAGGCGCGGGAGGCTGTAGTAATACGACGCATTGCCCGGCTCCGGCCCCTTGCGGCTATAGCCGCGCTCCCCATGCAAGACCGGTCCTTTCAGATCGCGCAGCGCCAGGTCGAGCGCCAGTTCGCCCGCGTCGTCGCGCGCGGCCGCGCGCAGTCGCGCCCGGCCGATCTCGGGGCCGGCCACCTCCCAATCCTCCAGCCAAACGCGAAACGGTTCGGCCTGGGCGCCGGCCAGGCCCACCGCGCCGCGACTGAATCGCTCGAACGAACGATGGGTGCGACCGCCCACGTCTGTGAGCGCGAAGTGAGCCATGTACACCTGGGCCGTCCGCCACTCCGACGACCGGTCGGCCGTCGGCCGACCATCCGGCGGCGTCATGGCGCGGCGAAAGAAGGTCAACTGATACCCGAACCGCTCGCCGGTCTCGGCGACCAGGTTGCCCGTGTAGTACCACCACTCGGTCTGATACGCTTCGTGGGGGCCGTGATCGGCCGGAAAGACGAGCGGCCGCGGGCCCTCGGCGCGCGCGAAGCCGGACACATCGGCCGGCGGCAACGCCATGCGCACGGCCGCGCGCAGGGGCGGCTGTTCCTGCGGCCAGAGGCGCCAGGCGGCCGCGGCGGCCACGACCAGCACAGCCACCAGGCGAAGCCCCGGCCGGCCGCCGGCGGGGCGCAGCTTCCACCAGGCGACGAGCATGGCAACCCAGCCGACGATCTGCATCACGCGCAGCCCGCCTCCGAGCGTTGCGCTCTCCCCACGAAACGGCTCGACCAGCCAGGTGGTCGCGCCCCAGCCGAGCAGCGCGATCCAGGTCGGCCGCCCCGGCCGCGCCCCGCGGCGCACGGCCCAGATGGCCGCGGCGAGCGCGATCGCTTCGCCCAGCGCGGCATAAACCTGGACCGGGTGGCGGCGCACGCCCCACAGGTTCACCGCCCAGGGCAGATCGGCCGCCGCGCCCACCTCAACCCCGGCCAACAGCGCCGCAACGTGGGCAACGATCAGACCGGCCAGGATGCCCGCGGCCGCGGCATCGGCCACGGCCGGCCAGGGCAACCGGCGCCGGTAGATGTACCACGCGGTCACCAGCACGCCGACCATCGCGCCCGGCCCCCATAGAAATGCCTGCGCGTTCAAGCCGACGATCTCGGCCGGCTGCAAACGATATGCCGACCAAAAGGCCACCACGTGCGCCAGCCGGCCCGCCACGATCAGCGCGAGGCCGCCGAGCAGCCCTGCGTTATAGAGATGATCGCCGTCCAGTCCTCGGCGTTGCACCAGCCGGCCGGCCACCTCCAGCGCGATCCAAAAGGCGAGCAACAGGCCAAGCGGATAGGTCGGCAAGGCCAGCGGGCCGACCTGCAAGATGGGGAGCATTGCGCCTCCGTTTGCTCAGGGAAAGATCGTCCTCAGCGCCTGCGCCAGCGTCGCCTCGGTCAGCGCGCCGACCTGGATCCGGCGGATGACCCCTGCACGATCAATGAAAAAGGTGGTCGGCAGGCTGCGCACCGCATACTCGCGGCTCACCTCCCCGCGCAGATCGAGCGGCAGCGGAAAGGTCAGGCCGATCTGGCCGGCAAAGGCCGCCACGCTCGCGGCCGGCTCCATCTGATTGACGCCGACAACGATCACCTGGCCGGCATAGCGTTCGTGCGCGGCCTTCAGCTCCGGCAATTCCGCGCGACAGGGCGGGCACCAGGTGGCCCAGAAGTTGAGGATCACGGGCTTGCCCCGCCATGCGGAAAGGGTGAACGTGTCTCCCGCGATTGTCGTCAGGGTGAAATCGGGCGCGGGGTGGCCGACGGCCGGCGCCGGCGGGAGGCCGGCGTCCGTCCGTCCGGCCCCCTCGGGCACGCGACCGGCCCAGATCCAGGCCGCGCCCGCCAGGAGGGCGGCCGCCATCAGCAGATTCCAGATCAGGCGCGACATCAGATCACCTCCCGAACGAAGGCCGGCACGGCCAACAAGAGGGTGGCGCCGCCCAACACCGGCTCGAAGGCCGGCCAGGGTGAATAGGGTGGATAGGGATAATAGAACAGTCGGTCGGGCCACAGCACCAGGGCGCCAAGCCAGAGCCCCGCAGCCGCCAGGCTGGTCGCCAATACGAGCCGATCGGCCGGGGTCCACGTCCACCGCCGATAGCGGGTGCGCCGCACGCGGCGGCCCTGATCCCAAAAGGCCCACAGCAACAGAGCCGCACCGCAAACCAGCGCTGCGGCGGCCCGCCACGGCCACGCGGACCAGAAGCCGAGTCCGGCTATGCCTACCCCCAGGCCGGCGAGCCCGGCCAATAACGCGACCTGGATGCGCCGTTGTTCGGCAGCGGTGGCCGCGAGGACCTGCCGGCCGAAACCGCGCGCCTCCATGGACTCGGCGAGCTGCATCGCCCGCTCCAGCGCGGTGATCAGGAGCGGCATGAGCAGCGGCAGCAGATCGCGCACCCCGCGCACCCGATGGCCGCGCACCTCCTGCGCCTCGCGGATGGCCGTCCACGCGGCAACCATCTGCGGCACGAAGGCGATGGCAATGCCCGCCACCACGCCGGCCTGGTAGATGAAGCCCGGCGTCAGGCGCAACAGCCGCGCCTGGTCCACGGCCACGTTGAACGCCGCAAAGACGAGCAGCACCGTCACCAGTGCCAGGCCGCCTGTCACGCCGTAAAGGAGCGCTTCCAAGGTGACCGACCCGCCGATCAGAGGCCAGCCGGCAGGCAAGCGGAAGAGCACGATGGTGCCATGATGATTCAGCAAGAGGATGAACGGAACGGTGAGCAACCAGAGCAAGGCGCTGAACCGGACGAACGCGCTCCAATTCTGCGTTTGAGCGGTGCGCTGTCCCAAGGCGACATAGACCGCAGCGACGGCGAAAAGGGCCAGGAGCAGATAGAGCGGATTGCGCGTCGAAAGGGCCGGCAGGGCGGCGGCAAGCAGCCATGCCAGCCAGGCGTAAGGATGAGCAACGTCGCGGTTAGAAGTCACAGCGCGCATGAACAGAAGCGCACGCGTGCCGGTCGCCGTTAGAAAGCGGCCGGCACGCGTGCACTGAAGCGGCTCAAGGCCACATTATGGCTTGTGGTCGGCGTCTGAAGTCGCCGGGGAACGCTTACGTCGCCCAAGCAGCCAAGCCCATCCGGCGGCCAGGATCATCATGAACAAAGCAAAGCTCGCATAGCGCGTCGCAGCGGCTGCGGTCCCCCCCATCGCGCCGGTCATGTCCGGCTGCGGTGCGGCTCGCGGCGCCATGGCCGGCCCGACCGGCGCATTTGCCGGGGCGACACCGCTCGCGGCCGGGGCAACGGTCGCGGCACAAATCTCGTCGAAGCGGACGCTGGGCGGCTCGGTGCCGCTCGAAAAGTTGCCCTGGCCCCACGACCAGCCTTCCACCGCGCCGTCCGTCACCTGGAAGCTGCCGGCGCCCACATCGGAATAGAGCCAGCGGCCGTCCTGCCAGTGGTAGTAGGCCCAATATTCGCACGTGTTGCCCCGGCATCGGCAGAAGCAATCTTCCCTGGGAAACGCGCAACCCTGGCCCTCGATGCTACACACTGCACCGCCCATGCCGCCGTTGTAATCCACAAGCGCAGACAGGCCGGCGCGCGCCAGCAGCTCCACGCCCGAGATGGTCGGCTCGGCGAACGAGACACAGCGCGTCTCGACGCTCCCATCGCCGAAGCGCACCACCAGCCCGGCGCGGTGGGGGCCGTCCTGGGCCCAGACCTGCAACGCCCAACCCAACCAGGCCACGATGGCCACCGCCCCCAGCCGGACGGCGTAACGGACGAAGCGCGCCATGCGATCCATCCCTTAGCGCCGGCCGCGCAGGGCCAGGCCGGCCGCCAGCAACAGGCCGCTTAGGCCGAAGCCGAGCAGCCCCAGGCCGCCCGTCTTGGGCAAGGCTACGGGGGTCGGTGCGGCCGCGATCTTGGCGAAGGCCACCACCGGCGGTTGTTGCGTGGGGTTGAACTTGGCGTCCACCCCGCTCCAGACGAAGCCCTCCACCGCGCCGTTGGCCGGTACGTAACTGCCCACGCCCTCCGCGGCCGCGGTCCACGCGTTGCCGTTCAGATGGTAGTAGGCCCAGAACCGGCTCGGGTCACAGAAGCAGTTCGTCGCGGGACAGCCGACATCGTTGATCGCACAGACGGCCGGGCCGAAGTTGGTCGTCTGGCTGGTCAGCTTGACTTTGGCGGCTTGCAGGACATCGAAAGTGGTCGCCGTGATGGGAACGGTGACGATTTCGGTGTGGGTCACGTTGTTGGGGAAGGCGATCACGACGCCCACCTGCTTCGTGCCCGCGTCCGCGGCCACCGCGAACCCGACCAGAAGCAGGCCCAAGATCAAGGCCAGTCCGATGACAAGGGTGAAACGACGAAACATGAAAGGCTCCTCCTGTTGATAGGGTAGTGCTTTGTTGGCTTAGATTTTGTACTTTACCGTATTGACCCCCACCCCTGGCCCCGCCCCCGTTTCGCGAAATTTCGCGAAACGGGGGCGGGGAGAAGGCGGAATGGGGTTTGCGACGGCTTCGTCGCCCGCAAACCCCCTCCTCAGTGCCCCGGCTCTCCCCGGAAAGGGGAGAGCCGGGGCCGGGGGGTTCAGTTATCCCGTTCACGGCAGAGTGGGATTAAGCCGGTAACATCCCCAGTCGCTGAGGCGTTCGGGCCAGCGATCGGGATGCCAGCGGGCCAGGGGGCGGAGCGGCGATGGCTGGATCAGCGGCTGGGCCAACGCGGTCAGGGCATCTATCGTCGCCATCAACCGGCTCTCTTGCTTGCCCGGCTCTCGCATATAGACGAACGCGCCGCTCGCCTCCTGAAACGCGAGCAACGCATCGGCGGCGCCCCGGCCGGCCTTGCGGAAGGCCGGCCCTTGCGGGTCGTAGCCCGCGGCGCGCAGCCCGGCCACCGCCAGGGCGGTGGAATCGGCATTGGCCGGCCCCCGCCGCGGCCCTACGTCCCACCCACCGGCGTCGAGCTGACGACGACACAGATAGTGCGCGGCGCGGGCAAACGCGACCGCATTCCACGCGCCCGCGTGGCCGGCCAACACTTGCATCACCCGGCCGGTGGTGTCCACGTCGCTCTGCTCCGCGTCGAAGCTCCAGAACCAGCCGCCGTCGGCGAGCTGCGCCCGCCACAAGGCCTGCAACGCCGCGTCCGGCACCGGTTCGCTGCTGCGCAACAGGGCTTCGACCGCCAGCGTGTGGCGATAGAGCAGCGTCGGGTGATAGCGGCCAGTGGTCGGATCGTAGGCTCGTCGGATGGTGGCCATCAGGTTCAGGCCGCCGAAGTTGCGTGGATCGCCTCCGGCCAGCGCGACCGCGCGCGCGACTTTGCCGGCCTGGCCGGCGTCGGCGGCGGCGTAGTCGGGGGCCAGCGTCTGCAACGCCCGCAGCGCGCTCTGGCCGCCGGCCGGGGTCCAGGCCGGCCCGGCCGGATCTTCGCCGAACAGCGCCAACACGTAGACGACGTCGGCCGTCAGGCCGGCGCTCGCGGTCGGCCGGCCGAAGCCCCCGTCGGGCCGTTGCTGCGTGTGCAACCAGGCGATCGCGCGGGTCGCTGGCGTATCGCTGCCGGCCACGACCGGCCTCGGGTTGGCCACCAACAGGCCGACCAGCAGGCCCACGATCAAGATATGGCGACGCATCAGAAAACAAAAACCCCTTGCCTGATGGGGCAAGGGGCGGAAGATCAGCCTGTGTCGGGCTGTGTTCCCCCGCCCTTTGCCTCGAAGGTCGTAGGGAACGCGCCGAGCTGGGCGACCTGGCTCGACAGAGAGTGCGATGGCCTCCAGGCCACGCGCACACCTCCATCATACAGTTGCGGGACAGCGCCGGTCTTGCACCGGCTTCTCCCTGGGCTCAGCGCTTCCTGATATTCGATTAGAAATGATGATAACACAGGGCTATCGGCCTGTCAAATGAAACCTTCGGGGCTTCGGGATTCCGGGGTAAGTGTTCGCCCTTAACTCACGTGCTGTGCGATCAGACCAACGCCCACACCCCCCTCCCTCCTCTCCCGCCTGCGGGAGAGGAGGGAAGCAGCTGAAGGGTTTTTTGCGGGCAGCTTCGCCGCCCGCAAAAAAACCTTTTCGACGTCTCTCCGCCCCCTAAAAGGGGGCAAGAACGGGGGTGGGGGGCAACCGCTCCCCGGAATGGCCGCTGCAGGAAGTTTGGGGATCGGGCCGCCGGGTCAAGTCATCTTGACCACGATGTCATAGATGATGTTCGCCGCCGCGTCCCCGCGATCGGCCGCGTTAGAAAGATGGCGATAGACCTCGCGCATCTTCAGGATCCAGATCACCCGCTTGGGGCCGGCCGGGCCGTCGAACAGATCGGCCAGCGCCTCGCGATAGACATGTTCGACCCGATTCTCCAGCGCCTTGGCGCGCTGGGCATGCTCGGTGGCCACCTGAGGATGATCCTTGATCCGCAACATGGCCATGTGCACCTCGTGGGCGGCTTCGCCCAAGAGCGAAACCATGCGATGGAGATACGGCGTGGGCCTGACGTGCAACAGTTCCATCTCTTGCACGGTGGACCAGGCGTAATCCAGGATGTCATCTATGGCCCGCGACAGGGCGAAAATGTCTTCCCGGTCCATCGGCGTCACGAACGTGCGGTTCAGCTCGCTGATCAGGATGCGACGCACTTCGTCGGCTTCTTCTTCGCATTGGCGCACGGCCTCCACGGCCTGTGCGATGGCGTTCTTGCTCGACTCGCCGCTCTTCGCTTCACCGGCCTTGGCTTCACCGGCTTTCGCCTCGCCGGCCTTGGCCTCGCCGGCTTTCGCTTCGGCGGCTTTGGCATTGCGGGGGCGAGCTTCGCTGGCCACCACATAGGCATTCAGGGCATCCAGGCCCTTGACGACCCAGGCCGCTTGCTCGATCAAGAGCCGGGTGAAGTTGTCCTGGCGCGGTTTGAAGAAATCTTTAAGCCAGCTCATAACAATCTCCTCAAAATGGCCGATATCAATGCGGCCAGAATCGCCGTGATCGGGATCGTGGTCAGCCAGGCGACCACGATCTGGCCGGCGGTGCCCCAGCGCACCTTCGAGAGGCGTTCGGCCGCGCCCACGCCCATGATGGCCGAGCTGACGACCTGGGTCGTGCTCACCGGGCCGCCCAGCAACGCAGCCGCGATGATGACCCCGGCCGAGGCGATCTGGGTGTTGAAGCCGTGCATGGGGCGGATCTTGTAGAACTTGCCGCCCAGCGTCTTGATGAGCCGCCAGCCGCCGGTCGCCGTGCCGGCCGCGATGGCCGCCGCGCAGACCGCGATGACCCAGAGCGGCACATGAAAGGTCGGGATGATGCCGCCGGCTACCAGGCCCAGGGTGATGATCCCCATCGTCTTCTGCGCGTCGTTTGTGCCGTGTGAGAGGGCCAGAAAGATCGCGGTCACGATCTGGCCGCGCTTGAAGAAGGTATTGATCTTCGGGCTCGCCGCGCGGGCCAGGAACAGGATCAACCTGGTCACCAGGAAACCGGCCGCCAACCCGATGGGCGGGGAGATGGCGAGGGCGATCAATACCTTGCCCAAGCCGGCCAATCGCACGACCCCGAAACCGCTCTGAATGACGGCCGCGCCGATCAGACCGCCGACGAGCGCATGGGACGAGCTGGAGGGGATGCCCAGCCACCAGGTGAAGATGTTCCAACTGATGGCGGCCATCAGCGCAGCCACCCCCACCGAGAGCTGGATGGCCTCGCCGTTCAGCACTTCATGGCCGATGGTGGTGGCCACTGCGACGCCGAACAGGAACGGCCCGATGAACTCGGCGATGGCCGTGATCGTCAGCGCCTGGCGGCCCGAAAGCGCCCGCGAGGCGATCATGGTCGCCACGATGTTTGAGCTGTCGTGGAAGCCGTTCAAAAAATCGAAAATCAGCGCCAATCCGATCAACAGCAAGATCGTCCAGGGAATATCCGGCATTCCTTGCCTCTATCAATGTCAGGATCAGTCCAGGCGGGGGTCCGCCGGGTCGAACGCGGCAAAGCGGAAAGATTTAAATTATACATAACACCCGCCGTTGGCCAAATTCGGCTTCGCACATTGGCGGCCCCCATTCCCCACGACCCACAATCGTAACTGTTCACCGCTATCCCGCGAATTGCACCTTGGGAGCGGACCCTCACCCCCTGACCCCCTCTCCCGCTTGGCGGGAGAGGGGGAACCCTGTCAAGGGTGGGGCTTTGGGGCCGCTTCGCGGCCCCAAAGCCCCACCATAAAGCACTTCCCCGCCCCCGCTTGCGGGGGCGGGGTTAGGGGTAGGGGGCCGTACGACGTAACTGGGAGCATTTACCCACAATCACACATTTGACAGCCGGGCCGTTTGGTAGTATACTCGGCTTGCACACGTTTGCAAAAGTCCGGCAGTTCTTTATTGTCCTCGCTGCAAACGTTTGCATGAGGTCTGGCGTGGCTACATCCATCAAGGATATCGCCCGGGCGGCCGGCGTCTCGCATTCGACCGTCTCGCGCGCGCTCAACAATAGTCCACTCGTCAGCCAGGCGACCCGAGACCGCATCTGGCGGCTGGCGCAGGAGATGGGTTATTCGCCCAATGCCGGCGCACGCGGCCTGGTGATGCGACGCACCTGCACCGTCGGCGTGGTGGTGACGACCATTGCCGATCCCTGGGCGGCCGAGGTGGTGGAGGGGATCGAGGAGGTCGCCTACGATCACGGCTATTCGGTGATCCTGGCCGCGTCGCAGGACGACCCGGAGCGAGAAGTGAGTGCAGTGGAGACGTTGCGCTCGCAGCGGGTGGACGCGGTGATCGTCACCTCGTCGCGCGTGGGCGCGCTGCACCAGAAACGCCTGGGCGCGGCCGGCGTGCCGGTGATCCTGCTCAACAGCCATAGCCAGCAGCTCACACCGCAAACCTTCTCGGTGCGCGTCGACGATGTACACGGCGGCCGGCTGGCGACCGAGCACTTGTTGGCGTTGGGGCATCGGCGCATCGCCCACGTGGCCGGGCCGGTTGGCCACAGCACCACCGCCGACCGCCTGGCCGGCTATCGGATGGCGTTGGCCGCGGCGAACATCCCGTTCGACCCGGCCCTGGTGTGCGAGGGCACGGGCCGGCCGCCAGGAGGCGAGCAGGCGTTGGCCCGGCTCCTGGCCCTGCCCGAACGACCTACGGCCGTCTTCTGTTACAACGACATGACGGCCATCGGCCTGTTGCGCGCGGCGCGCCTGGCCGGCGTGAATGTCCCACATGATCTGGCCGTCGTCGGTTTCGACGACATTCCTTTTGCAGCTTATGTTTCGCCGTCCCTGACGACCATCGCCCAACCTAAGCTCGAGATGGGCCAGCGCGCCATGAAGATGGCGCTCGCGCTCATGGAAAACTCCGCCGCCGAACGCGTGAGCAACATCGTACTGGAAGGACGGCTGGTCGTGCGAGAATCAACCGGGCCACAGCCATGAGGCATCGGCCGGGGAAAGGAGGTGATCAGCGGATCAAACGGTAGCCCCATGGTCTGGACGATCGCGCAGAGCAAGAAACCTTTTGCATCAGTAGCCAGGGAGGAAGAACCATGTCTCGCGCAAACCGGTACCTGTCGTTTTCGCTCGTGATCGCTATCGTCTTCGTGTTGGCTGCCTGCACGCCGGTGCCGGCGCCGGCACCGGCGCAAGTTGCGCCGACCGCCGCTCAACAGCCATCCGCGCCGCAAGTTGTCCAGAAGAGCATGGTCGTGGGCCTGGCCGTCCATGCGAATCCGGCCGAAGACCTCTTCTGGGGGGTGGTAGAGAAGGGTGCCAAGGACGCAGCCGCCACCTTCGGCATCACGTTGAAGTCGGGCGGCAGCGGGCAACCGAAGGAACAGGCCCAACTGGTTGAAAACTACGTCGCGGCCAAGGTGGACGGCATCATCGTCTCGTTGGCGAACCCCGACGCGCTTAAAGATGCTGTCAAGAAGGCCACCGACGCGGGCGTTCCGGTCATCACCATCAACTCCGGCGCGAGCGTGTACAAGCAGTTCGGCGCGCTCACCCATGTCGGCCAGACGGAACGCGTGGCCGGACAGGGCGCCGGCGAACAGTTCACCAAGGCCGGCCTGAAGAAGGTCCTTTGCGTGATCCACGAGGAGGCCAACATCGGCCTTGAGGAACGCTGCGACGGCCTGAAGGACACGCTGAAGGGCGAAGTGGTGCGCTTCAACGTCGCCACCACCGGCGTCAAGGATGTCAAGGGCACGGTGGCGGCGATCCAGGACAAGCTGACCTCGGACAAGACCATTGACGGCATCCTGGCGCTCAATCCGGTCGTCGGCATCGCGGCCCGCGACGCGGTGAAAGCCGTGAAGGGCACGCAAAAGGTCGCCACGTTCGATCTGAGCACCGATGTCCTGGACGCGATCGAGGCCGGCGATCTGATGTTCGCCATTGACCAGCAGCAATACCTGCAAGGCTATCTGCCGGTCGTCATGCTGTACCTTTACAAGACCAATCTGAACACGGTCGGCGGCGGATTGCCCGTCTTGACCGGCCCGGGCTTTGTGGATAAGAGCAATGCTGCGGCCGTGAAGGATCTCGCCAAGAAGGGCACCCGCTAACACGGAGCTTCTCGGAAAGAGAATGGCATTGTTGCCATTCGCGTCCGGCGCCATGGGGATCTTCGCCCGGGACAGAAGATGTCCCGGGCGAAGCGCCAAGGAGGACCGTATATGGCCATCGAGCATTGGCCGCGCGCCCGCCGCGAGGACGAGCGGGTCGTCCGCGTCGGCACGGTGCGCGGCCTCTTCCGCCGCGTCGAGGTCGGCGCCCTGATCGGCGCCATCGTCATCTGGCTGTTCTTTGCCCTCATCACGCCGACCCATTGGTTGACGATCCTGGGCGTCTCGCGCATCCTCGATTCGGCGTCTACGCTCGGCATCATGGCGGTGGCGGTGGCCCTGCTGATGATCGGAGGCGAGTTCGACCTGTCCACCGGCGTGATGACCGGCACCTCCGGCCTGATTGCCGGCATGCTGGCGACGCAGCTCGGCATCAGCCTGTGGGTGGCGATGCTGATCTCGCTCGGTTTTGCGCTGCTGGTGGGCTATTTCAACGGCTGGATGGTCGTCAAGACGCGGTTGCCCAGTTTCATCGTCACCCTGGCCACCTTCTTCGTGTTGCGCGGGGCCAACGTCGGCGTCACCCGGCTGGTGACGGCCCGGGTGCTGGTCTCCAACATTGATCAGACGCTCGGCTTCGCGACGGCACGAGCATTCTTCGATCTGGAGTTTCCCCTGTTCGGCGTCTCTTTTCGGACCTCGACCATTTGGTGGCTCGTGATTGCGCTGATCGCCACCTGGGTGCTCCAACGGACGCGCTTCGGCAACTGGATCTTCGCGGCCGGCGGCGACGCCAACGCGGCGCGCAACAGCGGCGTGCCGGTGGAGCGCGTCAAGATCGTGCTCTTTATGACGACGGCGGCCGCGGCCTGGTTGGTGGGCATGATGAGCATCGTGCGTTTGCGCTCGGCCGTGGCGAGCGAAGGGATCGGCCAGGAGTTCATCTACATCATTGCGGTCGTCACCGGCGGCAACCTGTTGACCGGCGGCTACGGCTCGGTCGTCGGCGCGTGCATCGGCGCGCTGATCTTCGGCATGGCGCGCGTGGGGATCGTCTTTGCCGGCTGGGACACCGATTGGTTTTATTCGTTCCTGGGCATCATGCTCCTGGTGGCGGTGTTGGTCAACGATTATACGCGGCGCCGCGCCGAGGCGATCAGCGTGGCCGCCGCGAAGGCGCGCACCGAAGAGGAGACGCCGTGATGGTCGAACCGATCCTCGAAGTCCGCAACATCACCAAGCTGTTCGGCAGCGTGATCGCGCTGAGCAACGTCTCCGTCAAGGTCTATCCCGGCGAAGTGACCTGTTTGCTGGGCGACAATGGCGCGGGCAAATCTACCCTGATCAAGATCCTTTCGGGCGTCTATCAGCCTACCGAGGGCGAGTACTATTTCGAGGGCCGACCGGTTGTCCTGCGTTCGCCCCGCGAGGCCCGCGCGCTGGGGATCGCCACGGTCTATCAGGACCTGTCGCTGCTGCCGTTGATGCCGATCTGGCGCAATTTCTTCCTGGGCGCGGAGCCGGAGAAGGGACGCAACGGGTTCCGCCGCCTGGACGTCGAATTCGCCAAACGCACGGTGCGCCAGGAGCTGGCGCAAATGGGCATTGACATCCGCGATCCGGATCAGCCGGTCGGCACGATGTCGGGCGGCGAACGCCAGTCCATCGCGATTGCTCGGGCGGTCTATTTCGGGGCCAAGGTGCTGATCCTGGACGAGCCGACCGCGGCCCTGGGCGTCAAGCAGGCGGCCCTGGTGCTGCGGCACATCGTCCAGGCCAAGATGCGCAACCTGGGCGTGATCTTCATCACGCACAATCCTCAACACGCGTATCCGGTCGGGGATCGCTTCATCATTCTCAAGCGCGGCCGGATGTTGGGCGCCTGGACGAAGGCCGAGCTGAGCCGCGAGGAGATGATCCGCAGCATGTCGGGCGCGGAGGAGCTGGAGGCGTTGGAGAGCGAGCTGGGACAGCTCGCGCAACGAAACACCGTAGGGCCGAATTATGAAAGTTAAAGAATTAAACGGTCATCGCGTGCGCCGGCGCGCTGTGCGTCACGCCTGACCGCCCGGCGACACCTGCACTGCACCAAACGCAGTGCGGTGCAAGTGTAAATCGCCCGGGCTACCACGCGACGCCCCGTTAACGGGGCTAAAACCATGCCGGCGGGACGCCCAGCCCGCTTCAGCGGGCGCAGCCGGGTAGCACGGGCCATTTATGG
>JBBIKA010000112.1:0-13679 GCA_037445695.1 Chloroflexota bacterium | reverse complement strand
CGGCGAACGCGATGACCGGTTTAATTCTTTAACTTTCATAAAGTGCCTGGCACGTTTGTAGGGCGAAACTAATTTCGCCCTACGTCCCGATTTTTCAGGGCAGGGGTGCGAGCGGCGTGCGCTTGAGAGGGCGCCCGCCGCCCGCCTGTCTATCGTCCCTACGGTCGCAAGATCAACGGCAGATAGGTGGGCCGGCCCACGTAGATCACGCGGCTGGCCGTGCCGCTCTGGCCGTCGCTGTCCCGGACTTGCAGCGTGATGACGTGCCGGCCGGGCAGCAGGCCGGTGGCCGAAAACTGATGGCCGCCGCCCAAGTTGCCCTGCCGGTCCGAAGCCCAGGTCAATCCGCTGTCGGGCAGATTGCCGTCCTCCGCATCGTACCCCTCGCCGGCCAGCATCACCTGTTGCTCCGGCAGGAAGCGCGCGCCCTGATCGGGCGCGATGATGAACGCCTGCGGCGCCTTGCGCGCCACGCGGAACGTCGCGTCCGACCGGTCCTGGCCGGTGTTCACCCCGTCGGAGGCGATCACCTTGAAGAGGGCCTGGTCGCTGCCGGGCAACTCCGTCAGGTCCACCGTGTGGCCGGTCTGCGTCAGCCCGGTGGCCAGCGTCTGCCAGGTGGCGCCCGCGTCGGCGCTGTAGAGCAGCGCGTAGACCAGCGGGTCGCCGTCGGGATCGTTGGCGGTCCAGGCCACGGCCACGTTCGGTCCGGTCAGGTTCTCGCCGCCGTTGGGATAGGTGACCTGCACCGTCGGCCCGTTGGCGCTGACAGCCCGTTCGGCCACGATGTTCCCCCGGTAGCGCACGGCCACCCGCGCCGTGCCGTTGGCCCAGGGCACCGTCTCGATGATGGAGGCCATCAGGTCCTCGCCCGGCTGGGGCTCGGTATCCTCCTTCGGGGTGAAGGAGTAGCTGGCCAGGGCCGTGCCGCTCGCGTTCAGCAGCTCCAGCGTCCAGTCGGCGCTGGGGGTGGGCGGCTCGGGCGCAGGGACGTCCTGCAGGCGGTAGAGGGTGCCGAGCTGCGCCGTGCCCTGGGTCAGGTTGGCCAGGCCGAAGACGGCCAGGTACTCGGTCGCCTCCGGCCAGGCGGATGCAGCTTGCGCTGTGCCCCAGCCCTCGCTGATCAGCCGATCGCGGATGCCCTTGTAGGTGAAGTCGGAGGGCCACTCGTTGGCGCAGTAGCTCATCAGGTCGGTCCAGTTCCAGGGATAGACCTGGCGCAGCTCCACGTCCCAGCCGTAGTAGCGCTGCGGGTCGTCGGCCGGCCCGCCGATGCGGCCGCTGGGATAGGGATAGGATGGGCCGCCGCCGGCGCCGCAGAAGTTCGCGTGGCCGCGGCCATAGGTGTGGCCCAGCTCGTGCGCGCCGTACCAGTCGCCGTAAGAGCCGTCGAAGTCCCAGCCCCAGGTGTTTGTCCCCGTCGGCCCGGAGGCGATGTAGGCGGGGATGCCGGCCGCGCAGCCGCGCATGAAGCCGGCCGTGTCAATCACCATGCCGTAGTAGCGCCAGCGCGCGGGCGACCCGTCCAGCGTGCGTTGGGCGGCCAGCGCGTTGTTCACGTCCCCGCAGCCGGCGCTGGAATCGGGCAACGTCCAGGGCGGGTTGGCGGTGGGCCAGTTCAAGGTGTGGACCGACCACTCCACATTGGCCGTGGGATAGCCCCGGCGCAGCCAGGAGAGCAGCATCCAGTAGTGCGTCCAGTCGGCCTGATACCACGTCCCGCCCGCCTGGAAGCGCACGTTGTAGATCTTGACCTTGACCGACGGGGAGGCGCTCAGGCTTACGGTGACGCAGCTTGAGTTGTTGCCGTAGTTGAACTCGGGCACCAGGTGATCGGGGTTCAGGTTGAGGCACACCGAGATGCTGCCGGCACCGAGCAGCGAGGCCGGGATCTCGAAGAAGAAGCTGTCGTTCACCTGGCCGCGGTCGGGCGCGCTGCGCACGGTGATGCGCGCACCGGGGTTATCGGCCACGTAGGGGCCATAGGAGGTGCCTCCGCGTTGGATGGTGAAGCGGCCCAGGACGTTGCTGTGGTTCCCCAGGTTCGCGCGCACATGCCCACGCGCGTAAGTGCGCTTGTAGGCCACCAGCGGCACGCTGTTGCTCAGGTCCTGGATTCCCTGCGTGATCTCGCGGGCGGTGCTGGCGAGAGCCACGCTGGGGGTGGGCGCGAGGGTCCGCGGGCGCGTCCGCGTGGGCGTGCGGGTCGGCGTCGGGGTGCGGGTGCGCGTGGGCGTCGGCGTACGGGTGCGCGTGGCGGTCGGCGTGTTCGTGCGGGTCGGGGTGCGTGTGACGGTCGGGGTGGGGGTGGGCGCAGTGCTGAAGCGGTAGTCCTCTGTCTCGCCGTAGGCCCAGCCGTCGGCCGGGCCGCTGCCGTCGGCCGCCGCGGCCGCCTTGTCGCTGAGGGTCGCCCGCAGCCACAGGTCCAGCTCGGGCTTCGGGTTGTAGACCAGGAACTTGGGCGTTGTGAGCCAGTAGGAGCCGGGGGTCGTCGGCAAGCTGACGACGTGGTTCTGCACCGCCCACTCGGCCGCGGGGCTGCCATCGGGGCATTTCAGCGTTTCACCCCATTGCCCGTTGCGGTCCCAGTCCAGCCACAGGTTGAGGTAGGCTTCCTTCGGCGCGCCGGCGCGCACGGTGACGATGTAGTCTACGGCGATCGGCTCGCAGTGGGGCAGGCTGGTCGGCAGGCGGAGGCCGTCGTCCCCGCGGTCCAGATCGGCCATATCTCCTTGCGGGTTGAGGTTGTTCACGCCGTCAGCGTCGGGGCCGGTGTCGGCCTCCTCCTCGCGGCTGATCGCCTCGCCCAGGAAGAAGAGCAGCGTGTCGTTGCGGTGTCGCGGGCCGGCCGGCCCACCGCTGGCGCTGCTGAAAACGGTCGGGAAGTTGGCCCTGACCCCCGCATAGGCGGTCATCACGAAACCGAAGTAGTTGGTGCTATCGGGCGCGTCCCCCAGATCCGGGTTGCCGACCGGCGTGGCCGTCGGCGTGGGCGTGATGGTGGGGGTGCGCGTCGGCGTGCGGGTGGGCGTGCGCGTGGGCGTACGTGTCGGTGTAGATGTGCGGGTGGGCGTGCGCGTCGGCGTGCGCGTGGGCGTCGGCGTGCCGTAGGTGATCACCAGCCGGGCGTCGTAGAGGTTCTCGCGGCTGTCGAAGTAGCGCATGTTGCAGGTTGTCTCGGCCTGGCTGACCAGTTTCAGCCCGTAGTTAGAATACGTGCCCTGGTACCACTCGCGCACCAGTTGGGTGGCATCCCAACTGTACCAGATGCCGGTGGTCAGGCCTACGTCGGTGGCGGCGTAAGCCGTGGCCGAGTGGCCAGGCTGGTTGTTCCAGGTGACGCCCGTCTCGGTCCAACTGCCGGTCACCCGGTGGAGGCCGATGCGGTTGATGGTCGCGCTGCCGCTGGCGGAGTAAGCAGAGCGCAGGTAGAGCTGCAACGAAGCGCTCTGGATGGCCTGGCCGGCCGGGATGGCCGAGAGCTCGAAGCGGATCAGGGTGCGGCCGCGGTCGGGGAACTCCTGACCGGGGCATTCCTCCGAGCCAACCTCGAGCAGGTCGGCGGTGCCGTAGTTCCCAGTAGCGAAGTGGTAGTTGACCCAGGCATCGGCGACAGGATAGAGGGTGGTGCTGGCGGCCAGGCCGGCTGCGGGACCGGCTGAAGCGATGTCTGCGGCGGAGAGGGTGGCCAATCCGATGACGGAGGCGGCCAGCAAGACGATGGCGCTGGCAGAAAGGGCTTCTTTCATCTGTCACCTCCTTGAAAAGAAGCCAGAGCTCAGGTTGTTCTCGGCCGACAGAATCGGTTGGTTGCCTCACCTCCTTTCTGCATGACTGCATCCCGCGCCTGGTACCCGCCTATGCTCATCATACCCCCGCACTTGCTTCTTGTCAATAGCATGTTGACCCGTAAATGTTCACAGTTACATGGGGGCAGCTCAGTAACGGATGAGGCCGCAGTGAAGCTATGCGCGTCACTCGGTGTTCAGGGCCTGGCTTCCCCGCGCCAGATGGGTTAGCGGCAACACCGTCACGCGCTCGGCCAGGGGGTAAGGACGTGTGCCCGGGTAAAAAACGATCAGTTGATCGAGCTGCAAATCCTCCAGGGCGACGCGCATAGAGGGCGTGAGCCGCGGCGCGTCTACCCGCTTGCACTCGATGCCCACGCGGCGACCCTCTTTGAACAGCAGTAGATCGAGTTCGGCGCCGGAATGGGTAGCCCAGAAGTAAGCTTCATCCGGGTCAACCGCCTTGATGACCTCTTCGATGACGTAACCTTCCCATGAAGCACCGCTCTTGGGGTGCAACCAGAGATCGGCCTCCTCGCGTATCCCCAGCATCTGATGCAGGAGGCCAGTGTCACGGAAGTAAATCTTCGGCGACTTGACCTGCCGCTTGCCGAGGTTGGCAAACCAGGGTCGGAGCTGGCGCACCATGAAGGCGCCTTCGAGCAGGTCAAGGTAGCGTCGCACCGTGGACTCACTGACATCAAGCGCGCGAGCGATTTCGGCGGCATTCCAGACCTGGCCGTGGTAGTGAGCCAGCATGTTCCAGAAGCGAAACATGCTGGTCGCGGGGATACTCACGCCCAGTTGCGGCAGATCTCGTTCCAGAAAGGTTTGGATGAAGTTGCGCCGCCAGGCCAGGCTGTCGGCGTCGGAGGCGGCCAGGAACGACAGGGGAAAACCACCGCGCAGCCAATGGCGCATCTGCATTTCGATGCCGACTTCAGCCAGGCTGAAACCGGCCATGCGGACGATCTCCAGACGTCCGGCCAGGCTTTCGGACGATTGGCGCAGCATCTCAGGCGAAGCGCTGCCCAGGATCAAAAAGCGCGCCGGTAGGGGCGTGCGATCGCAGAGCACGCGTAACACCGGGAAAAGGTCGGGGCGCCGCTGGATCTCGTCAATCACCACCAGGCCGGTCAGGCCCTGCAACGCGGTCATGGGCTGGTCGAGCCGTGCCAGGCTGATCGGGTCCTCCAGATCGAAGTAGTTCAACGAGTCGGCGGGGACGAATTGCCGGGCCAGGGTCGTCTTGCCGCACTGACGCGGCCCAATGAGCGCGACAACCCGGCTGCGTGTCAGCGCGCGCTCGATCGCTTGCTGTAATTGCGGTCTTGGCTGGATCATGTCCCCATTATACCTTGAAAATCCGTCATGTCAAGACGGATTTTCAAGGTGTTGGGAGCTGGACGGCCGCTTCTACGCTACCGGCATTGCCCAGGCCTTTTCGGCCCGGCTGCAATCGCTGTTCCGGTATGATTTTGGGTGGCGGGTCGGGGGCCATCCTCGAATCCGACCACGAATGCACGAATCACGCAACGGGCCATTCGTGCATTCGTGCATTCGTGCCCCATTCGGGGATGGCCCCCGGTCGTCCGCACATTCTCACCCATTCCAAAGGCCACCCGCTTTGCGCGCGGCAGCGTGACGCACTTGAGAGGGGATGATCTCTCTGTCCTCGACCGTTGGTGCGCACAGACCCACGGCCGGCCCCTCCCTTCATATTTGGAATGGCTGGCCGAGTGCTGCGACGGTTGACAAATGCGGTGCCGACGGAGTACACTGACCACAGCTACAACCGGCGCTTGTCTCAGTCGCCCACGTGCCAGGCACTTCTTTCGCGAAATTTCGCGAAGGAAGTGCCTGGCACGTCGAGAGGCTATTTTCAGGGCAACGTGGAGGACGCCTATTATGCCGATCTACGAATACATCTGCTCGCACTGCGGCCAAACCTTCGATCACTTCTGGCTTTCGATCAAAGCGGCCGAGGAAGGAGGCCCACCGCAATGCCCGGGCTGCGGCAGCGGCGAGACCCGGCGGGTCGTCTCACAGGTCGCAGTGCTGGGGAGCATCGGCGGCCTGACCCCGGGCGAACAGGCCGCGGCCAAGGCCCAGGAGGAGCGACTGGCGAAGATCACCCCACGAGAGCAGATCGCCAAATTGCAGGCCGAGAAAAAGCGCGGGTGAGTCCCGGCGGAGACGACCGTCACCGGGAAGCGCTTTCGCAAGGAGTCGAGACATGGACAAGCCAACCACTAATCGGCAAGACGATCTGATCCGCCGGATCCTGGCCTCGCTGTCATGGAACGGCCCGGTGGCCGACGTGCGCATCGGCACCCACTGGACGGTCGTGGTGGTCGAGACGTCGACCGGCTTGCGCGCCGGCATGGCCGCCACCCAGATCGTGCACGATCTGGAACACGGCCGGCCGGCGGTACGGGATGCCGGCCGCCTGATCGGCCAGGATGCCCGCGCCCTGGCCGAGCTGGCCCTGTCTACCAGCCTCACCGAGCGCAGCCTGGGCTTCGCTGCCATCAACGCCCTGCTGGACGTGGACGAGACCCTGTGCGTGGACCTCAACGCAGAGGAGGAGATCCTGCGCCGGGGCAAGGGGCGCCGCATCGCCATCGTAGGACATTTCCCTTTTGTGCCCAAAGCCCGGCAGGTCGCAGAGACCTGCTGGGTATTGGAGCTTAGCCCCGGCCCCGATGACCTGCCCGCACACATGGCGCCGGAGATCATCCCCCAGGCCGATGTCGTCGCCATCACCGGCATGACGTTGGTCAACGGCACCTTCCAGGAGCTGATTGCATTGTGTCGGCCCACAGCATATGTGCTGGTTCTGGGCCCCAGCACCCCGTTGACTCCGTTGCTCTTCGACTATGGCGTGGATGCCATCTCCGGCACGGTGGTGACCGACATCCCGGCCGTGGTAGCTGCGGTCAGCCAGGGCGCCACTTTCAGGCAGATCACGGGCCGACGGCTGATGACCATGACCCGCGCCACACTGGGGCGGCCAAAGGAGCCCGTCCGGTGAGGCTGCCCTTCGACCATTTCGACCTCATCGCCCGTTGGTACGACCGGCTGATCACCCGGCCGACCGACGATCCGCTGCCCGACCTGTTGGCGGTCGAGGCCGGACAATGGGTCCTGGATGTGGGCGGCGGGACAGGGCGCAATGTCTACGGTCTGCGTGAGCTGGGCGCGCAGGTCGTGGTCTGCGATGCGGCGCAGGGCATGGTGCGCCAGGCACGCCGAAAAGGACTCCCGACCGTCCTGGGAAGCGTCACTCACCTGCCTTTCCGGAGCGACAGCGCAGATCGCATCCTGGTGGTGGACGCCTTTCATCACTTCGTGCACCCCTCTCCCGAGGCGGCCCAGCGCCTGGCCGCGCAGGAGCTGGTACGCGTCTTGCGGCCGGATGGTCGGCTGGTGATCGAAGAGCCGGATATCCGTCACGCCGGGACGCGGCTGATCGCCGTCATGGAGCGCCTGCTGCTGATGGGCAGCCGTTTTCTGGCGACCGAGGAGCTGGTCTCCCTTTGCGAGGCCGCGGGCGGCCACACCTTGCAGGTGATGCGCGCGCGGTTCAGCGCCCTGATCGTTTTCACCAAGAAAGGCAACGGATGAGGGGGGAAGGGAGATAATGAGGTTTGGAGGCGGCGGCTTCGCCGCCGCCTCCAAACCTCACTCTTCTTTCCCCCTTCTCCCCCGAGTCGGGGGAGAAGGGGGAAAGGGGGTTGAGGGGATCAGAATGGGTTCACAGACTGAAGATGGTAGGCAGTTACCTTTGTATAACGAAAATCGGGACCGATCAAAATCGGCCACATCACCGCGCGACGGCCGGCCGCCTTGTTGGCCGCGAGGTCCTATACGGACCGTCTCGCTCCTTGCCTGAAGCCGGTGCGTGGCGCACGGCGAAGCGTGCGCCACGCACCGGAGACCACCTTTACTTCTTCACGATCAACGGCAGGTAGAGCACATTTGCGATGCCGCCTTGCACCTGCCCCGCGGCCACTGCGCCGAGCACTGATTCGCCGGCCGCCGACACGTCCGTCGGTCGCCAATCGGACAGGCTGAAGCGGACCGTGCTCTGGCCGGCCGCCAGCGCCTTGAAGTGCAAGCGGGCGATGGTGATCTGGCCGCTGGGGGCCGCGGCGCCCGCGCTGGAGGCCACGAAGTCAATCTGGCCCCAGGCCGGATTCACGCGGTTGAGCAGCACGGCCGGCAACGCCGTCCCGGCCTGGACGGCCGTGGCGGGCGCGCCGGATGCATCCACCGCCTGCAACAGCGCGCTGTCGTAATCCAGGTATACTTCGACTGCATCCACCGCCTGCGTTCCCGCCTCGGCGACCACCTCCAGCGTGATGATCTGCCCGACCGCGACCTGCGCCGCCGAAGGCGTCACGCGCAGGGCGACCGGCCCGGCCGCGGCGCTTATCTCCAGCAGGGCCGCCAGATCGGGCGGCTCGGCGGCAGACAGGTCGGCCGCCGCGCTCGCGCCGAGCAGGATATCTCCACGCCGGCCCAGGTTGGCCCGCAGCAACGTCAGGTCGGCCGCGTTGACCGCATCGTCCTCGTTGAAGTCGGCGCGCGGGTCGAAGCCGGGCTGGTCCTGGCTCTTGCCGAAGGCAGCCGCCAGCAGCGAGACGTCGCGGCCGTTCACGCGATTGTCCCCGAACGCATCCCCTTCCAACAGCGTCTCCATGTTCACCGTGTTGACGCCGCCGGCCAACGTCGTCGGCAGCAGATTGCGGAGCGTATGCAGCCCCTTGAGCCGCACCCGGTAGTCGCCGGGGGCCACCACGCGGGGGATGGCGAAGGCGCCGCTTTGTGTGCTCACCATGCCCAGGGCGTAGGCCGGGCCGCGCTCGCCGGGCTGACCGAGGGTGAGCAGCAGCGGGATGCTCCAGGCCGCGTTCGGTGCCGCGGGCCGGCCCTCCAGCGTGGCCTGGCCGGTGATGTGCGCGCCGGGCAGCACCAGTGTCGCTCCTCCGCGCAGCCCGGCCAGCACCGATGCGCCGTTCAGCAGCAGGTCGCTGTGTCGCGGCGCGGCAACGTTGAACTCCACCCGCGTCGTCATGGTGGGGCTGATGGCCTGGAAGTGCACGGTCGCCAACGTGAAGCGGCCGGCCTGGACGTCGCCCTGCGCCACGAAGCCGATGCGGCCGGCCGCGTTGTCTACGCCGTTGACCAGCACGTTCGCCAGCGCCGCGCCGGGGGTGATCTGCGTGGCCGGCGCGCCGTTTTCATCCACCACGCGCAGGATGGTCGGGTCGAAGTTCAGGAAGGCCTGGCCGCGATTCACGCCGGCCGCGCCGGCGTGGACGGCGACCTCCACCGTGAAGATTTCGCCGCCGCGCGCCAGGCTGAAGCCGGGCGCCAGGCGCAGGATCGCCTCCGGCCGACGCGGGGCCAGCACGAGCGCATAGTCGGCCAGGGTCAGGATCTGCCCGCCGTTGTAGCCGGTCGCGCGCTGCGCCTCCAACGCGGGCGCGAAGTTCAACCCGACGAAGTTCGCGATCTCCTCCACCGTGCGGGCGTAGCCCTGCGGCCCCCAGCCCGTCGCGGTGCGCATGATGCCGTAGCCGTCGTGCGAGACGTAGGCCGCGTCGTTGTGCAGAGTGAAAGGCGGCTCCGGCGGATGGCCGTGCCAGCCGGGCGGCGCGACGCGGCCCGGCCAGCCGAACTCGGCCGAATTGCGGAACGGATCGCTGAGCGCGATCTGGTCAACGGTGCAGCCCGCGCCGGCCACCGCGACGTAGTGGCCGCCCAGCCGTTTCCAGCCGCCGGGCTGGAGCTCCCAGAAGCCGAGCAACAGCAGCGTCTGTTCGTGCTGGCTGACCGCGTCGCGCACCCAGTCGAACGAGGGCGCCCGGCGCACGATCACATCGTAGGCGTCGGCCAGGCCCTTTGCGGCCAGATAGTCGTTTAGGGCGGCCGTCAGGTCATCGAGATCGGTTCCGGGCTGGCCGATGTTCGTGTTCGCCCGGCCGGCCAGGTCCTCGACCAACGGCGGGACGTTCTGGGGGTCGTGGTCGTCCCACGGGCCGTAGCTCTCGACCAGGGCGTAGCTGTCGGAGACGGCCGGCGGCGGGGTGACGCCCGCCTCGGCGGCCGAATCGCGCCACCAGAGCAGGTCGGCGAGCGCGGCCGGGCCGTCGTGCGTCCAGGCGGTGCGCGAAACGATGGTCGTCTGCCAGTCGGCCTGGCGCATGTCGAAATCGGGCAGGCCGGAGGCCGCGTAGTCGGGCAGGTCGGCGGGCAGCGCGCAGGCGCCGGGCCCCGCGCCGGCCTGGCCGGCCGCGCTGACGCACAGCGTGACGTCGTCCACCTCGGCCCAGGTCTGACCGGCCTGGCCGTCGTTGCGCACCGCGAAGAGGATGCCGATGGTTTGACCGGCATATTCGCTCAGGTCGGCCTCGACCGTCTGCCAGGCGCTCTGGCCGCCGTGACGGCGCAGCGCGTGGAGCGGCTGGTCGTCCGCGCCGGTGACCGCGGCGAGGAAGAAGTCGCGCTCGCTGTCGGGGTCGCGCGAGCCGGTGCGATAGCGGAAGCTCAGCCGGGCTGTGGCGGTGCCCGGCGGCAACGTGACGGTCTGCCGCGCCCAGGAGAGGCCGGCCACGTCGGCGCTGCCGGGCGGGGCCAGGAGCAGGGTGTGGGTCGGCGCGGCGCTGTTGCTGGCCACGATGACCGGCTCGGGCGCGCCGCCATGCGCCCAGGCGGCCCAGCCCGCCATCTCGAAATCGCCGTTCACCAGCCGTTCGGTGCACTGATCGGGCGGCGGCGCGGCCGCGGTGATCGTCAGGGAGATACGATCAGTCGCGGTCAAGCCGCCGCTGTCGGTGGCGCTGGCGGTGATGGTGTGCACGCCGACCGAGAGACTGCGGGTGGCGATCTCGCCGCCGGTCCCCAGGGCGCCGTCGCGATCGGAGCGCCACTGCACCTGGTCGAGGATGTCTGCGTCCTCGCGATCGGTCGCGCGGGCGAGCAGGAAGATCAACTGGCCGGCCTGGAAGCTGCTGCCGTCGGCCGGTCGGGCGATCTGCACGGTCGGCGGATGGTTCGTGGCCGCAAAATCGGCATCCGATGCGTCGCCGGCTGTGCGCACACCGTCATGGGCCAGCACGCGCAGCCGCAGGTGAGCGCCGCCGGGGAGCCGGGCGGGATCGAGGGTGTAGGTCGTCTCGGTGAGGCCGCGCGTGATCGGCAGCCAGCTCTGGCCGCCGTCGCGGCTGATTTGCAGCGCGTAGGTGAGCGAGTCGCCGTCCGCGTCGTTGGCCTGCCACTGCGCCTGGAACGGCGCGGTGATCGTCTCGCCGCCGTTGGGCGCCAGCAGCGTCACGGTCGGCGCGCTGGCGCTGATGAGCTGCGTCGCCAGTACGGTCGCGCCGTGCTTCAGGACGATGCGCCTCATGCCGGTTTGGGGCGGCAGGACCTCCTTGAAGAACTCGCCGGACACGTTTTCACCGTCGGCCCAGCGCAGCGTGGGCGTGAAGTAGCGGGTGAAAAGGACGGTCGCCCCCGCATTTTGCAGTTCCAGGCTGTAGGGGCCAACGCCGACCTGGTCGAACGGGCCGCCCGGCCAGCGGTACAGGTCGGCGCGCCGGATTTCACCCGTGTCGGCGGCAGGATCAACGCGGCCGGCGACCAGCAAGCCGGGCTGCCGCTCTGCCGCGGCCTGCATCGTCGCCTGCGCGTTCGCGTTGAGCAGGAATTGGTAGATCGCGTTGTAGGTGTGGATGCTGGGCCAGCGCGGCAGACCGCACTGGTGTGCATAGCTCATCAGATCGCCCGTCGCACTGGGGGTGTAGACTTGCAACGTCTCGGCGTTAAAGCCATAGTCCTCGATCAGGTAGGGAATGCTATCATCCACACCCGCAGGGTCACCGCAACCGGCCGCGTGGCCCATGCCCATGTTGTGGCCCAATTCATGCGCCAGGGTCTCGACCGTCCATTCTCCGAATAAGACATCGTTGCCGCAGCCGTAGCCCCAATTGCAGCCTTCGGAAAGCCCATTGAGGGCATCCCAGCCCTCGCGATCGGGCACGATCAACGCCCAGTAGTAGCTGCACTCCGGCGCGCCCTCGCAATCATCGTGGAGGTCATCCAGTTCATCCAGCGCGTCGTTCCAACCGTCTTCGCTGTTCATGCCAAAGTTATCGAGGAACATTGCGTTGCCGTGGTTGCCCTCTTTTTCCAGCCATGTCGTGACAGGCAGGGAACCGCGCAGGTAGGTGAGCGCAGTGGCGCGACCGGCCGGCCCCGCGTAGGTATAGCCGCCTGAATCGTTTCGATACGCGCCGTTGACGAACGCCACCGCGTATTGGAAGCTCCGCTCGAACGTGAAGGGGCCGACAGAGAACGTGTTGTTGGTGTAATTGGTTTCCACGACGCCCCGGCTCGCGTTGACCTCGGCCGCGAATTTCAGCCGATCGTGCGCCTCGACCTGCGGCAGGCCGAAGATGAAGCCTTGGGCGCCGTCCCCGCGGTCGTAGGTTGCGCCGACGCTGCGCGTCGTCTTGCCGCTCAGATCGGCCAGGGGGGTCAGGGTCAAAATCAATTGGTTGCAATCGGAGCCGGTGCAACGATAGACGCGCAGCACGCAGTCTACGTCGCGCACGGTTCCTGTGTTGTTCACCGGATAGACGCGAATCCAGGTCTTGCGGTATTCCAGCAGCCCGACGCTGTTGCTGGGGTAATCCTGGATGGACTGCGTGACCTCGATGCCAGAAATCGTCAGGTCGGTAGCAATCTCAAGCTGGTCGGAGTAGGTCTGCGGGCTGAGCATCTCGTCGGCCATGACCTCGATTGTCAGGTTCTTGTCGCCGAGACTCGAGCTGGCGGGCGCGCCGACCGTCACCGTCTTGGTCTGGCTGCTGCCGGCCGCGCCGTCCAGGGTGCAGATGACCCAGTTGTTGGTGGCGTGGGGACTGCAATTGCTCGCCAGGTTGCTGAAGGTCAGGCCCGATGGCGCTTTGAAGGTCAGCTTGAAGTGGTTCAGCGCGTACGAACTGTTCTGCCGGACGGTGGCGCTCCAGGTCGCGCTGCCGCCGGGCGCGATGGTGTTGGGCGCAATGGCATGTTCGACGCTCACCGACGGCGCGGGCCGGGCCTGGTTCACTGTGATCGCCTGGTCGGCCGTCGTGTCGGGCATACCGGCGGCTTTGACCGTCCAGTTGGCGTGCACGACGGAGCCCGCGGCCAGCGCCGGGTTGACGGTCGCTTCGACATAGAACGTGCGCCAGCCGTTTGTGGGCATGTCGCCGTAAGTCCAGGTGATCGTGCGGGTAGCGCTGTCGTATGTGCTGCCCGGCGGGTTGCCGGCGACCGGGTTCTGCAGGTTGCCGCCCAGGCGGACGCTGACCCGCACGTTCTGCGCCCGGCCCGGCCCCAGGTTGCTGACGGTCGCGTGGAAGGCGACTTTTTCGCCGGCCACCACCGGAGATGTGCCGACGACAGGCTCGATCTGGATGGTCGGCGCGGCGACCGCATCCACGCTGCTGTCGCTGATGCTGGCGACGCCATCGGCGCGGACGCTGGCCGTGTTGCGCAGCGTCTCGCCGGGGGGCACGTCCGTGTTGACGCGCACGCGTACCTGGTAGGTCCTGCTTTCGCCCGCCGCCAATGTGGCGATGATCGGCCAGTTCAGGCCGGTGACCGGCGAGCCGACCGGGGTGGCGACGGGGTTGGAGCTGACGTAGGCGCTGCGTATGCTGGGCAGGTCGTCGCTCACGCGCACGTTGTGGGCCGCGCCGGGGCCGTTGTTGACGACCCGGATCGAGTACTCGGCGATCTCGCCCGCGACCAGATCGGTCGTCACCAGCCGCTTGTCAATGCTGAGGCCGGACGCAGGTGTGCGCGTGGCCGTCGGCGTGCGGGTGGGCGTGGGCG
>JBBIKA010000111.1:0-13682 GCA_037445695.1 Chloroflexota bacterium | reverse complement strand
CGACATCGCGGCGAGCGCGGCTCGATTACCGGAATAAATTCTTAACATTCATGAGCCTGCGGGGCAGGTCGAAGCCCATATCACTCCGTTGGATTGGAATGACACATGAACACATCTCAATCGCAGCGTCTTTTCGCGGCCGCCCAGGCGCGCATCCCCGGCGGAGTCAACTCGCCGGTGCGGGCGTTTCGGGCCGTGGGCGGGCAACCGCTCTTCATCGAACGCGGCGCGGGACCGTACCTGTACGACGTGGACGGCAACCGCTACATTGACTATGTGTTGAGCTGGGGGCCGTTGATCCTGGGCCATGCCCACCCCGAGGTCGTGGAGGCCGTCAGCCGGGCAGCCGGCCGGGGCACCAGCTACGGCGCGCCGACCGCCCTGGAGGTGGAACTGGCCGAGCTGGTGTGTCAGATGGTGCCGTCGGCCGAGATGGTACGCTTCGTCAATTCGGGCACCGAGGCAACGATGAGCGCGTTGCGCCTGGCGCGCGCCTTCACCGGCCGCGACAAGATCATCAAGTTCGAGGGGTGCTATCACGGCCATGCCGACATGTTGCTGGTCCAGGCCGGCAGCGGGGTCGCCACGCTGGGCCTGCCCGATAGCCCCGGCGTGCCGCGCGGCGCGGCCCAGGACACGCTGGTGGCGCCCTATAACGACCTGGAGGCAGTGGAAGCGCTGTTCGCCGCGAACGCCGGCCAGATCGCGGCCGTGATCGTGGAGCCCGTGGCGGGCAACATGGGGGTGGTGCCGCCGGCGCCGGGCTTCCTGGCCGGCCTGGCCGCGTTGACCCGCCACCATGGCGCGCTGCTGATCTTCGATGAGGTGATGACGGGCTTTCGCGTGGCCCTGGGCGGCGCGCAGGCGCTCTACAACGTCATGCCCGATCTGACTTGCCTGGGCAAGGTGATCGGCGGGGGCCTGCCGGTGGGCGCCTATGCCGGTCGGGCCGAGATCATGCGGCTGGTGGCGCCGGTCGGGCCGATGTATCAGGCCGGCACCCTCAGCGGCAATCCGCTGGCCATGAGCGCCGGCATCGCGACGCTGCAGATCCTGCGCCGGCCGGGCTGCTTCGAGGCGCTGGTGGCGGCCACCGAACGCCTGTGCGCCGGCCTGCAGCGCGCAGCCCAGACGGCCGGCGTGCCGATCTACGCCACCCAGGTGGGCACCATGTTTTGCGCCTTTTTCACCCCGCATCAGGTGACGAACTGGGCGACGGCCCGGACCGCCGACACGGCCCGCTATGCCCGTTTCTTCCGCGCCATGCTCGAACAGGGGGTGTATCTGGCGCCTTCGCAGTTCGAGGCAGGGTTCATGTCGGCCGCGCACGACGACGCGTGCATCGAGCAGACGATTGCCGCGGCGCAGGTGGCGTTCGCCGCGGTTGCCTGAAGGAGAATTCGCATGGCCAGGAAACACACCTCCGCGCGCCGAACGGCGGCGGATGCGCCGCAGGCCCCGCGTTGGCGGCAGGTCTTGCTCTTGTTGACGATCGTGCCGATGGCGGTCGGCGTCGTGCTTTTCGTGGCGGCGTGGGCCGATTGGGTGTTCCTGGGCTCGCAGATGGGCCAGACGGTGGCCGGCGCGCTGATCGCCTTGCTGGGCTTTGCGGCCGCCAATGCGCTGCAGGCTCACTGGCTGCTGGCGGCCGGCTGGGCGGGCCTGGGGATCGGCGTGTGGCTGCTGGTGGGCCACAGCGATGTGCCGTGGATGTTCTGGGCGGGCGCGGCGGCCGGCGCCGGGGCGCTGGTGTGCCTGGGCCTGGAGTTCGTCAGGCGCTATCGGGCTCTCTCGGAAGGCCGCCCGCGCTGAGTTGCTGCCGGCAGCGCTCGGCCAGCTCGCGCACTTCGGGATTTTCGCTCCCTCGTAATTTCTCCAGCAGATCGTGCAGGTCGCCGCGGCCCGCCAGCTCGGTCACCTCGGCGACCCGCATGATGCCGCGCAAGATCCCCGGCTGAAAGCGGCCGGCGTCTTCAGGTTCCATGTCCAACAGCCAGATCAGGTTCGGGATGAACTCCGCGAACTGCGTCGGCCGCGCGCGGATGATCTCGCCGATGGCTTCGGCCGCGCGCCAGCCGATCCCCCCCGATTCGTCGTTGAGGAGCCAGAAGAGCCGCCGCAGATGCCCGCGCACGAATTCGGGATCGGCGTCGGCCAGCTCGGCCGCCACCAGCCCCATCGCCGTCACGGCCCGGTCGGCGATCGCCGGGTCGGGATCGTAGGTGAGCGCGGTCAGATGGCTGAGGACGCGGCGAGAGCCGCGCGCCGATCGCACGATCGCCGCCAGGTCGCCCTGTTCCAAAAAACCTCGCAGAATTCGTGTGCTGTCTTTCACTAAGGTTTTACTTAGGCCAAAATAAGAATTCCCCTATTCCTTCGCGTCGGCACACATTATACAATATCAGTGGCTTCGTGAATAAAAGCACGGAAGCTCTGTTCGGCTTGGGCCGTTGAGCCTGCGTCGTCATCGGGAACAGGGTGCGCCCGGCGGCCGCGCGTGGGGCCGGGCAGAGCGGCCGTGTTGAAGCCATGGCAGAAAGGAGGGATGCGCAACCGAGGAGGAAGCCGCCGGCCGCCGGCGTCGAGGCGGTATGTCGCATTGGGTTTGTAGTTCTAATTTCAGGTCACTACCCCGCAGGAGGACTCTCATGAATGTGAAAATCAATGAGGATTGGCTCGCCGTCATCATCGCCTTCGCGTTGCTGATCCTGGCCGTTGTGGGCGTGATCACGCCGGCATGGATGATGTTCTAGGTCGGCCGACCTGGAACGGGGATCTACTATCACTTTCATACAAGGAAGTTTGAAGGAGCACCAGCCATGACTACTGCCAAAGTGCCCGCAAAGGCGCAATCGAGCAACAATCTTGTGGGTTTCCTGGTCGGTCTTGCCGTGGTCGTCGTCCTGGCCTTCGTCGCCCGCTGGCTGAAGATCCAGGTCTACGGCGCCAACCTGCCGTTGGGTATTCCCGGCAAGGCCCTGGAGTATCCTCTCTGGGCCGCTTTGGTCGGCCTGATCGTCAACTACATCCTGAAGACCGTCAACGTCTATGATTTCATGAAGTCCGGCTTCCGCACCGAGCTGTTCCTGAAGGTCGGCCTGGTGCTGTTGGGCGCGGGCATCAGCTTCAAAGTCATCGTCACCGCGGCGGCGGGCGCCATCGTCCAGGCGCTCATCATGGTTACGGCGGTCTACTTCTTCTGCTGGTGGCTGAGCGGCAAGTTCGGTCTCCCCGACACGCTGCGGGCCGTCATGTCCACCGCCATCTCGATCTGCGGCGTTTCGGCGGCGATCGCCGCGGCCGGCTCGGTGCTGGCGAAGAAGGAGGAGATCACCTATGTGACCGCGCTGGTGATCGTGACCGCGCTGCCGCTGATGGTGATCGCGCCGCTGCTGGCGGGCCTGATGGGCCTGCCCGAGCCGATTGCCGGCGCCTGGTTCGGCGGCAACGTGGATACCACCGCGGCCGTCGTGGGCGCGGGCACGATCTACGGCAAGACCGCGCAGCAGATCGCCAGCATCGTGAAGCAGACGCAGAACGCGCTGATCGGCGTGGTGGCGTTCCTGCTGGCGCTCTACTTCAGCGTGGTGGTCGAGGGCAAGAAGGAGCGGCCCAGCGCGGCGGTCATCTGGCAGCGCTTCCCCAAGTTCGTCTTGGGCTTCATCGTCACCTCGCTGCTCTTTACCTTCGGCTTGATCGCCAAGGATCCGGGCGCGGCCATCGCCGCGATGAAGGACTGGGCGTTCTGCCTGGCCTTTGTCTGCATGGGCCTGGAGCTGTCCGCGGGCCAGATCAAGAAGATGGGCTGGAACCCGATCATCGTCTATCTGATCGTGACGGTGTTCAACACCATATTGGCTCTGATCGTCTCGTATCTGATCTTCGGCTGGCTCTTCCCGGCCAAGCTGTAGCCCTCCTTTGACCGGCTCCCCCGGCGCACCCTCCGGGGGAGCCGATCGGGGTGTTGAATTTTTGCGAGGAGGTTGATATGGCAGAAGATGAGAAGCTGCCACCCCCGGAAACGCCCTTGCTCGATGCACTGGAGCAAGGCCCCTGGCCCAGCTTCGTCACCGAGATGAAGCGCGCGGCCGCCAAGAAAGAGATGGCCAAAGACCTGCTCCGCCAGCTCGAACGGTCGTATCGCGACCGGATCGGCCACTGGAAGCATGGCGGCATCGTGGGCGTGAAGGGCTACGGCGGCGGTGTGATCGGCCGCTATTCCGATCTGCCTGAAGAGTTCCCGGCGGTGGCCGAGTTCCACACGCTGCGCGTGAACATGCCCTCGGGCTGGTTCTACAACACGAAGAAGCTGCGCGAGCTGTGCGATGTGTGGGACAAGCACGGCTCGGGCCTCACCAACCTGCACGGCGCCACGGGCGACATCATCTTGTTGGGCACGCAGACGGCCGAGCTGCAGCCGTGCTTCGACGACCTGGCCGAGATCGGCTTCGATCTGGGCGGCTCCGGCTCCGACATGCGCACGCCGAGCTGCTGCGTGGGCCCGGGCCGCTGCGAGTACGCGTGCATTGACACGCTGGAGCTGCTTTACGATCTGACCATGACGTATCAGGATCAGCTCCATCGGCCGATGTTCCCGTACAAGTCCAAGGTGAAAATTTCCGGCTGCCCGAACGACTGCGTGGCGGCCGTGCCGCGCTCCGACATCGCCATCATCGGCACCTGGCGTGATCGGATTCGGCTGGATCCGGCCGAGGTGGCCAATTACGCCAATGCCGGCTTCGACATCGCGGGCGAGGTGGTGGCGCTCTGCCCCACGCGCTGCATGACCTGGGATGCAGCGTCCAAGACCCTGAAGATTGACGATGCCGAATGTAACCGCTGCATGCACTGCATCAACCTGATGCCGAAGGCGCTGCGGGTGGGCCAGGAGAAAGGCGCCACGATTCTGGTGGGCGGCAAGGCGCCCATCGTGCACGGTGCACTGCTCTCGTGGGTCATCGTGCCGTTCATGAAGATCGAACCGCCCTACACCGAGCTGAAGGAGCTCCTGGACAAGATCTGGGAGTGGTGGGACGAAAACGGCAAGATGCGCGAACGCCTGGGTGAGCTGATCAACCGCCTGGGGATGCGCACCTTCTTGAAGGCCGTGGGCCTGCCGCCGGTGCCGCAGATGGTCAAGGCCCCGCGCGCCAATCCGTACTACTTCTGGGATCCGGAGGAGGTGAAGTAATGGCAACGCGCACAGATTTCGGCCCCCCCTACTTCAGGGACATGCTCCCGCCGGTCATCCAGAAGAACTACGGCCAGTGGAAGTATCACGAGCGGATCAAGCCCGGGCTGCTGGTCCACGTGGCCGAGTCGGGCGATCGGCTATGGACCGTGCGGGTGGGTTCCTCGCGGCTGGTCAGCACCGATTGGATCCGGGATGTCTGCGACATCGCCGATCGGTTCTGCGACGGCTATCTGCGCTTCACCAGCCGCCACAACGTCGAGTTCCTCGTCTCGGACGAGGCGAAGGTCGAGCCCCTGATCGCCTATCTGGACGCCCACGGCTATCCAGTCGGCGGCACGGGGCATTCGGTCACGAACATCGTCCACACGCAGGGCTGGATCCATTGCCATACGCCTGCCACTGATGCTTCGGGCATCGTCAAGGCGGTGATGGACGAGCTGTTCGACTATTTCAAGGAGTGGAAGCTGCCGGCCTATTGCCGGGTGAGCCTGGCGTGTTGTCTGAACATGTGCGGCGCGGTGCACTGCTCGGATGTGGCGATCCTGGGCATCCATCGCAAGCCGCCGGTGATCAACCACGACATCGTGCGCGCCCGCTGCGAGATCCCTAACGTCATTGCCGCGTGCCCCACGGGCGCCATCCGGCCCGATCCGAAGACCAAGTCGTTGATCGTCAACGAAGAGAAGTGCATGTACTGCGGCAACTGCTACACCATGTGCCCGGGCATGCCGCTGGCCGATCCGGTCGGCGATGGGGTCTCGATCTGGGTGGGCGGCAAGGTTTCGAGCGCGCGCACCCCGCCGAAGTTCTCGCGGCTGGTCATCCCGTATCTGCCCAACAACCCGCCGCGCTGGCCCGAAGTTACCGCGGCCGTCAAGAACATCATCGAAACGTGGGCGCAGCACGCGCACAAGCACGAACGCATGGGCGAGTGGATTGATCGCATCGGCTGGGAGCGCTTCTTCGATCTGACCGGCATCGAGTTCAAGGTGCAGCTCATTGACGACTTCACCCTGGCGCCAGAGACGTATCGGAGCACGCCGACGTTCAAGTGGTAGGTGGTAGATTGGTAAGTTGGTAAGTTGGTAAGTTGGTAAGTTGGTAAGTTGGTAAGTTGGTAAATTGGTGCATCGCCGGCCAGCCTACCATCTACCCCTCTACCCCTCTACCAATCTACCAATCTACCAATTTACCAATCTACCAATCTACCGATAACCGAGAGGAGGCGCTTGATGGCAGAAGAAGAACTGAAGGCCAAGATCATCGAGTACGTGAAGAACAGCAAGAAGAAGGTGAGCGCACGAGATATCGCCGACGGCCTGGGGGTGGAGCATCGCGTGGTCAAGAAGGCGATCACCGAGATGGTCAACGCCGGCACGCTGGAGTTCGAGTCGTTCGGCGGCGCCACCTTCATCAAGCTGGGCAATGTGTAGCCACGAATGATCCGTATTCTTCGCCGACCGCGATGAGGAATGCGGATGGTTCGTAGCGACGAATCAAGGAGGTAGAATGCCTGTCGTAGAGCTTGCCGGGACACCGGTTGAAGTAGATGAAGATGGTTTCATTCAGGATCCGGCCTGCTGGAGCGAGGAGCTGGCGGCGGCCATCGCCCGGGCCGAGGATGTGCCTGAGTTGACCGAAAATCATTGGAAGGTGATCAACTATCTGCGTAACTACTATCAGCAGTTCGGCATCGCGCCGATGATTCGCAAGCTGTGCAAGGATACGGGCTTCTCGCTGAAGGAGATCTACGAGATGTTCCCCAGCGGCCCGGCCAAGGGCGCCTGCAAGATCGCGGGGTTGCCCAAGCCGACCGGATGCGTGTGAGGGATTGGGGATTGGAGGATTAGGGATTGGGGCGGCGGGGCGGTGTGAGCGATGTGCTCTGCCGTCACCGCCCTCCGCCATGTTGCTGCGGGGGCAACCGGCGATTGAAATCGCAGCTAACGGGCCTGTGGCCGGGCGTCCACCTGCGTGGACGCGGCCGCTGGTCGGCGCAGGCCGACATCGCGGCCCGTGGCTCCTTCGCCCCGAATTATGAATGTTGAAAAATTAAACCGGTAATTGTCTTCGCCGGCGCGCTGTGCGTCACGCCTGACCGCCCGGCGATAAATCGACCGGGCTACCACGCGACGCCCCGTTAACGGGGCTAAAACCATGCCGGCGGGGCGCTCAGCCCGGTTTACCGGGCGCGGCCGGGTAGCCCGGACATTCATGTCCGGGCGGGCCGACATCGCGGCGAGCGCGGCTCGATTACCGGAATAAATTCTTAACATTCATCATTCGGAGTGGACTAACGCCCTCCACCATGTCACTTCTGAGGGAGCGAACGTTGTCTACCTCTGCTGCTCTGTGGAGCCTTTTTTCGCTGGCACTCATCGGCTTCGCTTATTTTGCGGGGCTGGCGTTCGTGGTCGGGCTGGTGTGGCGGCTGATCGGCTACCTGCGCACGCCGATGCCGTGGCCGGCCGCAGTAACCCCGGCGCCGACGAGCGACGCCGGCGCTGCGGCGCGGGTGATGGGGGATGTGCTGCTCTTCCCCTCCCTCTTTCGGGCCGACAAGGCTCTGTGGGCGGGCGCCTGGATTTTTCATATCGCCCTTTGGCTGATCTTGACCCGTCATCTGCGCTACTTTACTTATCCGGTGCCGGGCATCGCCGTGGCCCTCTCGCCGGTGGCGCTGTGGGTGGGTTGTCTCTTCGGACTGGCCGCACTCTTCCTCTTCTGGCGTCGGCTGGCCCTGCCGCGCGCCCTTTATGTCTCCGGCGTCCCGGACTATTTTGCGCTCGCGCTTCTCGGCTTGATTGCCGGCACGGGCCTGGCGATGAAATATTGGGCTCACGTCTATCTGGTGGACGTGAAGGCGTTCACGCTGGGCCTGATGACGCTGCGGCCGGTCGCGCCGCCTCCCCATCCGCTCTTCCTGGTTCATTTTGTCCTGGTGGCGCTCCTGATGCTCTACTTCCCGTTCAGTAAGCTGCTGCACGCCGGCGGCATCTTCTTCAGCCCGACGCGCAATCAGCCGTATGAGGTGCAGAAGCCGGGGAAGAGGTATGTGGGGAGGGGGTATTAGGGATTAGAGATTAGGGATTGGGGATATGGCGAAATTCGATGAAACGCCGATTGTGAAGGAGCCGGCGGTTAAGGGTGTTTTGCGGCCGCCGGAGATCCGCGAGGCCGCGGCGGCCCGGGTGAAGTGCTGGCCGAGCAAGCCGAAGGATACCCAGGCCATTGATCTGCCGTCGGAGCGCGTGCCCGATTGGCAGGCGCGCGGGGTGGCGAAGCTGGGCGAGCTGCTGGAGAAGAACAAGGCGCTGCGGGTCTTCATGGACATCTGCGTGCGCTGCGGCGCCTGCGCGGATAAGTGCCAGTTCTATCTGGGCACCGGCGACCCATACAACATGCCGGTGGCCCGCGCCGAGCTGCTGCGCGCCGTGTATCGGCGCTATTACACGCCGGCCGGCCGTCTGTGGCCCCAGGCGAACAACGCGGCCGACTTCGACGAGGAGATGCTGGCGCTCTGGTACACCTATTTCTATCAGTGCTCCGAGTGCCGGCGTTGCTCGGTCTTCTGCCCCTACGGCATTGACACGGCCGAGATCACCATGGCCGCGCGGGAGATCATGGCCTCCATCGGCGTCAGCACCAAGTATGTGACCGAGGTGGTGGCGAAGGTGTACGAGCACGGCAACAATCTGGGCATCCCGCCGGCCGCCTGGAAAGACAACTGTGAGTTCCTGGAAGAGGACCTGCAAGAACAGACCGGCGTGCCGATCCGCTTTCCGGTGGACGATTACGGCGCGGAGGTGCTCCTGGTGGCGCCGTCGGCCGATAACTTCGCCAACACCGAGACGATGATCGGCTATGCCAAGATCTTCCACGTGCTGGGCGTGCGCTGGACCACCAGCACCTACTGCAACGAGGGGGGCAACTTCGGCCTCTTCTTGAACTACGCCAATCTGAAGAAGGTCAACAAGCGGATCATAGACGCCGCGCGCATGTTGGGGGTCAAGACGATCATCTGGGGTGAATGCGGGCACGCATGGCGGGCCGGCATCTTCACCCCCACCCTCAACGGGCCGATGGATATGTTCGATCCGCCCTATCCGTATCACATCTGCCAGTACGTCGCCGAGATGTTGCGCAAGGGCGCGTTCGTCGGCAAGATAGATAAGAGCGCCAACGACCAGTACATCGTCACCTATCACGATCCCTGCAACCCGGCCCGCGCGGGGCAATTGCTCGAAGAACCGCGCGAGATCGTGCGCGCGGCCTGCAATCACTTCATCGAGATGCCGGCCGACACGATCCGGGAAAAGACGTTCTGCTGCGGCGCCGGCGGCGGGCTCCTCACCGACGAGGTGATGCCCATCCGCATGGCGGGCGGCAAGCCGCGGGCCATGGCCGTCAAGCACGTCGGCGCGAACTTCGTGGCCACCCCTTGCGCCATCTGCAAGGCGCAACTGCCGGAGGTCATGAAGTATTGGGATGTCCCGGCCGAAGTGGGGGGCGTGGTGCAGTTGTTGGGCAATGCCTTGAAGCTGTGAGACCAGGGGCCAGGAGCCGAGGCGCGAGGCCCGGCCCCCGACCCCTGACCGGAGTGGTGCATGCGCAAGTTGATCCTCATCGTCGCCGTCCTGACGCTCGTCTTGTTGGTGATCGGCTTCTATCCATCGTGGGTCGAGACGCCGGTGGTGAACGGCGCCGGCCCAATGGCGGTGAACGTGTCCGCCCGCTATGCCGCGCCGGAATACCATAGCCCGCTCGACTACTATCGGACCCATCACATGGACCTGCTCGACCGCGGGGACTTGCAGCAGGCCGATTGCCTGTATTGCCACGAGCCGGAGCGGAGCTGCAATAACTGCCATCGCTACGTGGGCGTCAGCCCGGTGGTGCGGTAGAGCCGGGAACGGCACACTCGCCAACTGACCTCTGAGGTTTCACGTTTGATTCGCGGAGCAGTTTCTATGTCAGATACCCTTTCTCGCCCCTCCCCCTTCGTCACCCGCCGACAGCTCATCCTGACCGGGATGGCGATGGTCGGCGCGGCGTGGGTGGGCACGCTGGTCCAATCCAGGCTGTTCGGGGAAGCCGCAGCCGAAGAAGCCAAACCGGTCGCCTTCCCCTTGGCCGAGCTGCCGGTCGGGGGCGTCCGGCCCATCACCTACGGCGGCACGCCGGCCCTGGTGATCCGCACGCCGGAAAGCATCCGTTGCTTCTCGTTGATCTGCACCCACCTGGGTTGCATCGTGCAATGGCAAGAGGCCAACCAGGGCTTCTATTGCCCGTGCCACGAGGGCCGCTTCGATCAGTTTGGCGAGGTGATCGCCGGGCCGCCGCCGGTGGCGTTGGAGCAGTTCCCGGTGCGCGTGGAAGGCGAGCAGGTGATTGTGGGGGAAGCATGAGGCGGCAAACGGCCAACGTGCAGCGTGCCACGGTGGAGGCGAGGGCATGAAGCGGTTGTGGGTGATATGGGTGTTGTTGGTGGGGGCGGTATTGGCCCTGGCGCTCGTGGGATCGTCGCAGGCGCTGCCGGAGTACTCCGTGCAAACCGGCGAGCCGTGTGCGACGTGTCATATCAGCCCGTCGGGCGGCGGCCTGCGCACTCCGCGCGGCCAGGCGTGGGTGGGCAGCGGCCGGCCGGGCGTGGTGCCGCCGTTGGAAGAGGCGTTGGCCGTGCTGGGGGTGCGGCTGCGCGCCAACGCCCAGGATTTCATCGCCGCGCCGGGGACCAAGAGCCCGGCGCCGTCCATGCCGGTTACGTCCGCCCAGGCCGAGAAGGTGCGCGCCTGGTTGCGGAGCTATGAGGGCAATTGAGGCCATGAGCGGACTCTCGCGACGTACCTTCATCAAACTCACCGGGCTCGGCGCCGTCGCGGCCGCCGGCGCACTGGGCACGCGTTCGTGGTTGGACCAGCACGGCCGGCCGACGGCCCGCGCAGCGGCCGCTGCGACCGAGGGCCAGGAAGCGTGGGTCAACACGACCTGCGCGCTGTGCCCGGCAGGATGCGGTCTGCAGGTGCGGGTGGTAGACGGCCGGGCGGTCAAAGTGGAGGGCAACCCGCTTCATCCGGTCAACCAGGGAGTGTGTTGCCTGCGCGGACAGGCGTCGCTCGAGGTGCTCTACAGCCCGGAGCGCATTCGCCATCCGCGGGTGCAAACCGGCCCGAAAGGCGGCGGCGACTGGCGCGAGATCTCGTGGGACGAGGCGCTGGCGCTCGTGACGACAAAGCTGGCGGAGCTGCGCCAGGCCGGCCAGGCGCACACCGTGGCGTTCCTGCACGGCGAGACACGCGGCTCGCTGCGCGGCCTGATCGGTCGTTTCATGGCCGCCTACGGATCGCCCAACGTGTTGGCGCTGGAGCCCGCGGGCGAACAGACGGCCCGGCTGGCGATGTTCCTCTCGCAAGGCATTAACGGCTATCCGGTCTACGACCTGAACAACGCCAACTATGCGATCGCGTTCGGCGGCAACCTGCTGGAGAGCAGCCGCCACGTGATCGGCTACTTGGCCGCGCTGGCGTTCATGCGGCGGGGCCGGCCGCGGCGCGGCAAGTTCGTCGCGGTGCATCCCCGCCTCTCGCTCACGGGCGTCAAGGCCGACGAGTGGGTGCCGATCCGCCCCGGCACCGAGGGCGTGCTGGCGCTCGGCATGGCCAACGTTATCATCAACAGCAATCTATACGACGCCGATTTCGTCCGCGATTTCACCTTCGGGTTCGAGGATTTCACCGACGCCCAGGGCCAGCCCCATATCGGCTTCAAGCGCCTGGTGTTGGAACACTACAACCTGGAGCGGGTGGAGTTCATCACCGGCGTGCCCGCGGCCACCATCGCCCGGCTGGCCGGCGAGTTCGCCACCAACCGACCGGCCGTAGCGATCATGCCGGTCGAGCCGGACGGCCTCGATCTGTACGCGGCCCTGGCCGTGCACGCGCTCAATGCCCTGGTGGGTTCGCTTGATGCGAAGGGCGGCGTGCTGGTGCAGCGTTTCCCCGAGCTGGCGCCCTGGCCGGCCTTTCAGGCCGATGCCGCCGCGCAGGCCGGCCTGAGCCAACCGCGGCTCGACGCGGCGCTGCCCTTCGGCGTCCCGCTGACCGCCGCGGCCGTGGCCGATCGGCTGCTGGCGGCCGCGCCCTATCCGGTGAACGCGCTCTTCCTCTATAACACCAACCCGGTCTTCGACACGCCGGCCGGCGGCCGGGTGGCCGAGGCGCTGCTGAAGGTCCCCTTCGTGGTCAGCTTTGCCTCGACGCTGGATGAATCGGCCGCGCACGCCGACCTGATCCTGCCCGCCAGCACCTTCCTGGAGGTGTGGGGCGATGACTTCGTCGAAGGGACAGGCTATGCGGGCGTGTCGTTGCGTCGGCCGGTGATCGAGCCGGTGCACGACACGCGCAATCCCGCCGATGTGCTGCTGCAGCTGGCCGGCCGGCTGGCCGGGCCGGTGGCACAGGCGTTGCCCTACGCCGACTATAAGTCGTTGATCGAATATCGGCTCTCGGCCGTTGACATGGATCGGGAGCGGTTCAGCGAGAACGGCGTCTGGTCGGAGATGATCTACTTCAACGCCCAGCCGGGAAGCCCGGCCTGGGCCAACGTGGTGGGCCGCGACCGCCTGCATGCGCCCAAGGATGGCCGGTTCGACTTCTTCTCGCGCGAGCTGTTCGCGCTGGCCGCCGCGGGCGCGTTGCCGCAGGCCACGGTCCCCGGCGTGGCGCCGACCGACCTGGCGTGCCTGCCGCACTTCGTCGCGCCGGCCGATGATGCCAGCGCCGAATATCCGTTCCTGCTGATCGCGCAGGGCCTCATCACCCGGCCGCGCAACTGGGAAGGGATCTTGCCCACCCTTCAGGAGTGCTACGGACTGCAATCCAACATGAAGTGGAAGTCGTGGGTCGAGATCAGCCCGGCCGCGGCGCAGTCGCTCGGCGTGACCAACGGCGAGCGCGTCTGGGTGGAGTCGTTGGCGGGCCGCGTGCAGGCGGTCGTGCGCATCTATCCCGGCCTGTGGCCCAACGCCGTCTACCTGCCGGCCGGCCTGGGCCATCGCACCCTGATCCGCTGGGGCCGCGGCTCGCCGGCCAATGCCGTCATCGGCGCGAACGTCAACGCCCTGCTGGCGGGAAATGGCGTGACGCGGGTGAAGGTGTATAAGGTGTGAATGGTAGATTGGTAAATTGGGACTTGGTAAATTGGGAAGTTGGTAGCTTGGGATCTGGTAACTTGGAAAGTTGGTCACTTGATCACCCGCCCTACTGCTTTGTTAGCTTAGATTTTGCATTTTGCCGCCTTGACCCCCACCCCCGACCCCGCCCCCGTTTCGCGAAATTTCGCGAAACGGGGGCGGGGAGAAGGCTGAATGGGGTTTGCGGGCGGCTTCGCCGCTCGCAAACCCCATCCTCAGCGCCCCCGCTCTCCCCTTTCAGGGGAGAGCGGGGGCCGGGGGGGTGAGAGAGGTAAGGCGGCCGAAAAAGTAAATTCT
>JBBIKA010000110.1:11821-13798 GCA_037445695.1 Chloroflexota bacterium | reverse complement strand
CCCTTCCCCGCCAAGCGGGGAAGGGGCGAGCTAATAGCGGGGTATTTTGGCCGCCTTCGGCGGCCAAAATACCCCTTTCAAGGGATTCCCCGCCCCCCGCTTGTGGGGGGCGGGGTCAGGGGTGGGGGGGCTCACTGCAGCCGGAATTGCCGAAATGCCTCTTGTCCCACCAGAAGCTGGAGAACCTTTCTTTCCCATGCCGGTGGCGAGGATGAGCGCCGTCATGGTGAAAACCGCAGCGATCGTTTATCTTAACATCGGAAAACGATTTGCAACGGAGCAAGTTTTATGCGCGAGTTCATTGATGGCGCGACTGCGGTCGCCCGCGGCGCGCTGGATGTGGGTTGCGACTTCTTCGCGGGCTATCCGATCTCGCCGGCCACCCCGCTCCTCCTCCACATGATCCGCGAGCTTCCCCGCTGCGGCGGCGTGGCGATCCAGACCGAGGACGAGATCGCGGCCATTTCGATGTGCATCGCGGCGGCCATGACCGGCCGCCGGGCGCTGACCGCGACGTCAGGGCCGGGGATCAGCCTTTACAGCGAGAACATCGGCCTGGCGATCATGGGCGAGGTGCCCCTGGTGATCGTGGATGTGCAGCGGATGGGGCCGGCGACGGGCGGTGCGACCACTCCCGGCCAGGGCGATGTCCAGTTCGTGCGTTGGGGCACTTCGGCTGGCTATCCGATCATCGCGCTGGCGCCGGGCAGCGTGGCCGATTGCTACGGCTTGACCCGCCGGGCCTTCGATCTGGCGGAGCGGTTTCGGGTTCCCGTTTTTCTTCTGGCCGATAAAGAGATGTTCCTTTCCATGAGCACGGTCGAGATCGAGCAATACGAACATCCCCCGGTGCGTCCGCGGCCGACCGCGCCGGCCGATCTCCCTGAGCTGTACGTGCCCTATCGCCCCGGCCCCGATCATGCGCCGCCCCTCTTCAGCCCGATCGGCGGGCCGCACATCGTGCGTTTCACCGGCTCCAGCCACGACGAGCATGGCTTCTTGACCAAGGATCCGGCGGCCGTGGGCCGCTTGAACGAACACCTGTGGCGGAAGATCGAAGATCACCGCGACGAGATCGAGCTGGCGCAAGCCGACCTGGAGGAGGGCGCCGAGACCCTCTTTATCGCCTACGGCATCACCGCCCGCGCCATGGCCGAGGCGGTGCGCCGGGCGCGCGCGGCCGGCCGGCGGATCTCCGCGCTGACGGTGCAGAGCCTGTGGCCCGTGCCCGAACGGGCGATCTTACAGGCCGTCGGCACCGCGGCGCGCGTGATCGTGGCCGAGCTGAACCTGGGCGATTTCCGCCGCGAGGTCGAGCGGGTGATCTATCGGTGGGCGACCACCACCGGTCGGCCTGCGCCGGAGGTCGGCGGCATCCATCGGGTGGACGGCGAGCTGATCACGCCGGAGCAATTCGCTGCGGCCTTGCCGGGGGAAGAGCCCCTATTGCAGCGGAGGATCGGCCTATGCTGAGCACATACCGCAACGATCGGCCCTATCCGTTCTGTCCGGGGTGTGGCCACGGCCTGATCTTGAACGCGCTCGATCGGGCGCTGGTCCAACTGGGCCGCGATCCCCGGCGCATCGTTATTGTAAGCGACATCGGCTGCCAGGGACTAGGCGATCAATACTTTATCACCAATGCGTTTCACGGCCTGCACGGCCGAAGCATCGCCTATGCCAGCGGCATCAAGCTGGCCGACCCGGATCTGACCGTGATCGTGCTGATCGGCGACGGCGGCACGGGGATCGGCGCCGCGCATCTGTTGAGCGCCGCGCGGCGCAACATCGGCCTGACGGTGCTCGTGTTCAACAACTTCAATTTCGGCATGACCGGCGGCGAGCATAGCGTCACCACGCCGCCGGGGGGCATCACCGCGACCACGCGCGGGGGCAATCTGGAGCGGCCGCTCGATCTGTGCGCCACGGTTGCGACCAACGGCGCCGGCTTCGCGTGGCGCGGCACCGCCTTCGACC
>JBBIKA010000110.1:0-11721 GCA_037445695.1 Chloroflexota bacterium | reverse complement strand
CGACCGATCGTGCCGCGCTACGCGTCGCATCTGACGCGCGAGTTCCGGTTGGTGATCGCCGGTTCGGCCGGGGGGAAGGTGCGTTCGCTGGCGCGGCTGTTGGGCGAGGCGGCGCTCCTCTCGGGCTTGTGGGCCGCGCAACAAGATGATTATCCGGTGACGGTCCAAAGCGGCCACAGCATCAGCGAGCTGATCTTCAGCCCGACCGAGATCTTCTTCACCGGCGTCAATCGGCCCGATGCCTTGGTGCTCGTCAGCCAGGAGGGTTATCGGATGGCGGGCCGTTATCTGAAGGCGTTGACCCCCGAAAGCCGGCTTTTCACGACGCCGGAGTTCGCCGGGCTGGAGACGCCGGCGCGCAAGGTGGTGTTCGACTTTGCCGCGGCGGGCATCCGGGAGAGCAGGAAGCATCTGGCGCTGCTGACCACCGTTGCGGCTCTTCAGCAGTTGGCCATCTTTCCGCTGGAGGCGCTTGCCGAGGCGATTCGGGCCGGCCAACGGCCCGAGATCGCGGCCGAGAATCTGGCGCTGCTGGCGGCCGGCCGGACGGCGGGCGAGGCAGGGAGCCCTCCACGAATGACATCACGAATGCACGAATGACTTGTGGCCTTCGCTTTTTCCGCCGATAGCATAGGAAAGGCGAATGCTATCACGAATGCACGCATAACGTGTTGCTTTCGCTTTCCTGCCGATAATGCAGGGGATGCGTCGGCTGATGCGCACGCATGCTATCACGAATGCGCCCCCGCTTCGTGTATTCGTGCCTTTATTCGTGGATAGCCTCACCTGCGCAGGATGCCCCGCGCCCGCAACAGGGCCAGGATCTCCTCGACGATCTCCTCGGCCGACCGCGCCTCGGTGTCGGCGACCAGCTCCGGGGCCGTCGGCTCCTCGTAGGGCGACGAGACGCCGGTGAACTCGGGAATCTCCCCGCGGCGCGCCCGCGCGTAGAGGCCCTTTGGGTCGCGCGCCTCGCAGGTTGCGACGTCGCACTTGACATAAATCTCAAAAAAGCGGCCGGCCGGGATCAGGCCGCGGGCGAAGTCGCGGTCGCGGCGGAACGGCGAGATGAAGGTGCACAGCACCACTGCGCCGTGCTCGAAGGCCAGCTTGGCCACCTCGGCCACGCGACGGATGTTCTCCTGGCGGTCGGCCGGCGAGAAGCCCAGGTCGCCGTTCAGGCCGTGGCGCACGTTATCGCCGTCCAGCCGGAAGGTCTGCACCCCCAGCGTGAAGAGCCGGCGCTCCAGCAGCCTGGCGATGGTGGACTTGCCGGAGCCGGATAGTCCGGTGAGCCAGAGCACGGCCGCGGCGTGACCGTTGCGCGCCTCGCGCGCGGCCCGCGAGATCGTTGCCTCTTCCCAGGCCACATCGCTGGAATGCGGTCGCGGCGGCTGCAGCGCGACGATGCCGTTTTGCGCGGCCCGGCGGATCATCCCGGCCGCCACCGTGTTGTTGGTGGAGGGGTCAATCAGGATGAAGCCGCCCGTAGCCCGGTTCATCACGTAGGGATCGCAGTAGAGCGGCCGGGCCGTCTCCAACAGCACGCGGCCGATCTCGTTGAGCTGGAGGGTGGCGGCCGGCTCGCGATGCAGCGTATCTACATCTATCCGGTAGTTGAGCGTGGTGATCTGGCCGATCACTTGGCGGGTGGTATGCTGGACGATATAAGGTGCACCCAGGCGGAGCGGCTCTTCGTTCATCCAGCACAATGTACATTCCAGCCGGTCGGCCACCAGCGGCAGGTTGTGCCGGCGCACGATCATGTCCCCGCGGCTCACGTCTATCTCGTCGGCCAGGCGCAGGACGACCGAGTCGCCGGCCGCGGCCTCGGCCAGCGTTCGGCCGTAGACGACGATCTCCCGCACGCGGCTCATCTGGCCCGACGGCAGGACGAGCACCTCTTCCCCCGGCATGATCGTGCCCGACGCGATCTGGCCGGCGTAGCCGCGAAAGTCGGGGTGGCTGCGGATGGCCATCTGCACGGGGAAGCGGAAGTCTACCAGGTTGCGGCCCGCGCCCACATGGACATGCTCCAGGTGATGCAGCAATGTCGGTCCGTCGTACCACGGCATGGCCGGACTGGGCGTCACCACGTTGTCCCCGCGCAGCGCGGAAATGGGGATGAAGGTCAGATCGGGCACGTTGAGCTTGCTGGCGAAGGCTCGATATTCGGCCGCGATGGCCTCGAAGACCTCCTGGCGGTAGTCCACCAGGTCCATCTTGTTGACGGCCACCACGATGTGGGGAATGCCCAGCAAGCTGGCGATGAAGCCGTGACGCTTCGACTGGGTCACGACGCCGTTGCGCGCATCAATCAGGATCACGGCCAGATCGGCGGTGGATGCGCCGGTGACCATGTTGCGGGTGTACTGGATGTGGCCGGGGGTGTCGGCGATGATGAACTTGCGTCGGGGGGTGGCGAAGTAGCGGTAGGCCACATCAATGGTGATGCCCTGTTCCCGTTCGGCGCGCAGGCCGTCGGTCAGCAGCGCCAGGTCGAGGTAGGGGTCGCCCCGGTTGCGGCTGGCGCGCTCGATGGCGGCCATCTGATCCTCCAGGATCGCCTTGGAGTCGAGCAGCAGTCGGCCGATCAGCGTGCTCTTGCCGTCGTCCACGCTGCCGGCCGTGGTGAAACGCAACAGATCTCCGGCCATCAGAAATACCCCTGGCGTTTGCGATCTTCCATGGCCGTTTCCGAGCGGCGATCGTCGGCGCGGGTGCCGCGCTCGGTCGTGCGCGCCGCGGCCAGCTCGGCGATCACCTCGGCCACGGTGGTGGCGGTGGATTCGACCGCGCCGGTGCAGGTCATGTCGCCGATGGTGCGGAAGCGTACCAGCTTGTTTTCGACTTTTTCGCCCGGCAACAAGGGAAGATAGGGCGACACGGCGAGGAGCGTCCCGTCGCGCGAAAACACGTCGCGGCGATGTGCGAAATAGAGGGACGGCAGCTCGATCCCCTGTTCCTGGACGTATTGCCAGATGTCGAGCTCGGTCCAGTTGCTCAGCGGAAAGACGCGGAAGTGTTCGCCCGGCGCCTTGCGACCGTTGTAGAGGTTCCACAGCTCGGGCCGCTGGTTCTTGGGGTCCCACTGGCCGAAGCGGTCGCGATGCGAGAAGAAGCGTTCTTTCGCCCGCGCCTTTTCCTCATCTCGCCGCGCGCCCCCGATGGCCGCGTCGACGCGCAGCTCGACCAGCGCGTCCAACAGGGTGACCGTTTGCAAGGCGTTGCGGCTGGCCGTGGGGCCGCGCTCTTCGACCACCCGGCCGCGATCTATCGAATCCTGAACATAACGCACCAGCAGCTCCACGCCCATCTGGGCCACCAGCCGGTCGCGAAAGGCCAGCGTCTCCGGGAAGTTGTGGCCGGTGTCAATGTGGAGCAGCGGAAAGGGGATGCGCGCCGGCCAGAACGCCCGTCGCGCCAGGTGGACGAGCAGGATCGAATCCTTGCCGCCGGAGAAGAGCAAGACCGGCCGCTCGAACTGCGCCGCCACCTCGCGCAGGACGTAGATGGCCTCCGATTCGAGCTGTTGCAAATGGGTCCGGGTATAGTCGCTCATGGCTGCGCAAACAAAAGCGGGACAGGCCCCGACTCCCTGCTGCCCGGACCTGCCCCGTCCGTCTGACCGGCTATCGGCCTTCGATTACTTATCGTTCAACGCCGCTACGCCCGGCAATACCTTGCCTTCGAGGAACTCCAGGCTGGCGCCGCCGCCGGTGGAGACGTGGGTCATCTTCTTGGCCACGCCGGCCTTCTTCACCGCGCTGGCGCTATCGCCGCCGCCGATGACGGTGATGGCGTCCAGCTCGGCTAACAGCCGCGCGATGGCAAAGGTGCCCTCGGCGAACTTCGGGAACTCGAAGACGCCCATCGGGCCGTTCCAGACGACCAGCTTGGCGGGTTTGAGCGCCTCGCCGAATTTCGCCACGCTCTTGGGGCCGATGTCGAGCATGCGCCAGCCGGCCGGGATCTTGTCTACATCTACCACCTGGCTGTTGGCCTCGGCGTCGAACTTGTCGGCCACGACGGCATCCACCGGCAACAGGATCTTCGCGCCGGCTTTCTCCAGGATGGCCTTGGCGGTGTCAATGGAGCCGGGTTCCACCAGGCTCTCCTGCATGTTGTAACCCTTGGCGGCCAGGAACGTGTTGGCCATGCCGCCGCCGATGATCAGGGTATCGCATTTGGTGAGCAGGTTCTCGACGACGGCGATCTTGTCGCTGATCTTAGCGCCGCCCAGGATGGCGACGTAGGGATGCGCCGGGTTATCGGTGGCGCGGCTCAAGTATTCCAGCTCCTGTTCCATCAGGAAGCCGGAGACGGCCGGCAGGAAGCGGGCGACTCCTTCGGTGGAGGCGTGGGCGCGATGGGCCGAGCCGAATGCGTCGTTGACATACACATCGCCCAGCCGGGCCATCTGCTTTGCCAGCTCCAGGTCGTTCTTCTCCTCGCCCTTGTGGAAGCGGGTATTCTCCAGCATCAGCACGTCGCCGGGCTGCAGCGCCTGCGCCATGGCCTCGACCTCGGGGCCGACGCAATCGGGCGCCATCTGCACGGGCCGGCCCAACAGCTTGCTCAGGACCTCGGCGGCCGGCTTCAGGCTGAATTCGGGATCGAAGCCGGTGCCCTTGGGCCGCCCCAGGTGGCTCATCAGGATCAGCGTGGCGCCCTGATCGAGCACATACTGGATCGTCGGCAGCGCGGCACGGATGCGCTTGTCGTCGGTGACGACCCCCTTGTCCATCGGCACGTTGAAGTCCACGCGCATGAGGACCCGCTTGCCGCGAAGAGCTACGTCACGCACAGTCTTTTTGTTCACGAGATGCTCCTTGCGGATGAGGAAACAGGTAGACAAGTAGACAAGGAAACAAGTAGACAAGGATTAAGGAGGGTATGGCAATACCTTGTTTACCCATCTACTTATCTACCTATCTACTTGTCTACTTGTCTACTTATCTACCTCCCTACAGCTTGCGCGCGATCATCGCGGCCAGGTCGGCCGTGCGAACGCTGTAGCCCCACTCGTTGTCATACCAGGCGACGACCTTGATGAAGTCGCTCTTGTCCTTGCCGAGCACCGAGGTGAATTGCAGATCCACCGAGGAGCTGTGCGGATCGCCCTTGTAGTCAATCGAGACGAGCGGTTCGTCCACCGCGGCCAGGATGCCCTTCAAGGGGCCGGCGGCCGCGTCGCGGAACGCCTGGCGCAGTTCTTCGGTGGTGGTGGGCACTTCCACCTGAGCCGTGAAGTCCACGATGGAGACGGTGCTGGTGGGCACGCGCAGCGCGTAGCCGTCGAACTTGCCCTTCAGATCGGGGATCACCAGGGCTACGGCCTTGGCCGCGCCGGTGGTGGTCGGGATGATGCTCATGGCCGCGGCGCGGGCCCGGCGCAGATCGCTGTGCGGCAGGTCCAGGATCCGTTGATCGTTGGTGTACGCGTGGATCGTCGTCATCAGGCCGCGCACGATCCGGAACTTATCGTGGACGACCTTGGCCGCCGGCGCCAGACAGTTGGTGGTGCAGGAGGCGTTGGAGATGACATGATGGATCGCGGGGTCGTACTTGTCGTCGTTCACGCCCATGACGATGGTGATGTCTTCCCCTTCGGCCGGCGCGGAGATGATGACCTTCTTGGCTCCGCCCTTGGTGATGTGGTTTTCGGCGCCCTGGACCAGCTTGCCCTTCTTGTTGACGCCGTCCTTCTTGACCGTAAACAGACCGGTGGATTCGATAACGATCTCAACGCCCAGATCGGCCCACGGCAGCTTGCTCGGATCGGTCTCCTTGAACACCTTGAGCGGCTTGCCGTCAATGACCAGCGCGTCATCCACCACCTCGACCGTGCCGTTGAAGCGGCCGTAGTTCGAGTCGTATTTGAGCAGATGAGCCATCGTCTTCAGGTCGCCGATGTCGTTGAACGCCACCACTTCCAATTGATCGGGATAGTAATCCCGGATTGCCTTGAGTACCTGCCGCCCGATGCGGCCAAAGCCGTTGATACCTACCTTGACTGTCATTACTGTGCCTCCTTTGTAATTCGCTGGCGAACGCCATCCATAATAAAGCGCCGGCCCTCCATGCTGTATCTCCGGCCTCGAGGCACGATTGCGCGCTCCGCTGAGGCGGCAACCCCGCTGTCCTGGCCGGGACCCTGGCGCCGGCGCCATTGTGCGGCGAGTGTGTTATGCAGAGCGAGCTCTGCACAAGCAGATGTAGTGTAACACACTCCCCGTAGGTTGTGTATGAGCTAAGTCACCTCCGACGGGTTTCATCAGAAATTTGCCCTCGCTGTTCAATCGAATAAGCGGTCGCCGAACGCCAGGGCGGCCTGATAGTCGCGATTCAACCGTTCGTACAGCCGACCGTTTTCGATGGCCAGCGCGCTGAGGCTGGCGATGGCCTCGAGCAGCTCGATCTCCCTGGCCGAGAAGTCCCGCGCTTCGCCGCTGTAGACCCGCAACACGCCGATCGGCTGGTCCTGGACGAAGAGGGGCACGACGACGACCGACACGATCCCCTCTTCGCGCGCCCGATCGCCGTACTGAAACCGGGGGTCGTGTTGCGCATTGGGGATGATGACCGGTTGCTTGTGGTCCAGTGCCAGTTGATCCACCTGGCTATGGGCGAGATCTACCGGCCCCTTGGCGCGATAGCCGGCGCTGAGCCCGTGCGCCGCGCCGATGAAGAGGCGGCGACGATCCGGGCTGAGCAGGCGCAGCGAACACGCCTTGACGCCCAGCGCCTCGGTGGTCTGGGCAACCACCCGGGGCAAGATCTGCATGACATCAAGAGAAGAGTTCACCGTCCGCGCAATGCGGTAAAGCGTTTCAAAAAAGACGTCGCATTGGGAAGCAGAGAGTTCTGTGCTCATGCGTTTAGCAATTCCAGCAGGGCCTGTGCAAGCTTGTGCGGATCATGGCGCCAGGGCTGTTGTCGGTCTATCAGATCCCGCAAAACGAGCCGATAATTCCTGGGTTGGCGTTCCGGCGGTCGCACCCATTCGACCCCCTGGCCCGGCGGCGCGGGGCCGATGAACGTATTGTTGGCCAGGACGGTGCTGAACAGGTCCGGCCCGACGTGATCCTGCAAGGCGCGCACATGCGCCTCGACATCGTAGCCTTGTGTCTCGCCGACCTGGGTGGCGACGTTGCAGACGTACACCTTCAGTCCCGGGGCGGCCGCAATGGCCTGGGCCAGATCGTACACCAACAGATTGGGCAAGACGCTCGTATAGAGGCTGCCCGGGCCGGCGACGATCAGGTCGGCGTCGAAGATGGCACGAATCGCCTCCGGATAGGCCGGCGCATCTTCCGGGTCCAGAGCCACGCGGCGGATCCGGCCGCGCGCGGCCGCAATGGCCGATTCGCCCCGCACGCGGCGCCACTCCTCGCCGCGATCGGCCTTCGGCCCCCCGGCCTCTATGCCCACCTCGGCCTCCAGCGTGACCTGCGCCAGCGTGGAAGGCAGGACGCGGCCGCGCACGGCCAGGACGCGGCTCGATTCGGCCAGCGCGGCCTCGAAGCTGCCGGTAAGCGCGGTCATGGCGCTCAAATAGAGATTGCCGAAGCTATGCCCGTCGAGGTGACTGTTGCCTTGAAAGCGATATTGGAACAGGTCGGTGATCAGCTCTTCGGCATCGGAGAGCGCGGCAATACAGTTGCGAAAGTCGCCCGGCGGCAAGATCCCCAGCTCGCGACGCAATCGGCCCGAGCTGCCGCCGTCATCGGCCACGGTGACGATGGCGGTGATATTGTCGGTGTATTCCTTGAGCCCGCGGAGCAGAGTATTCAGGCCGTGCCCGCCGCCGATCGCCACCACCTGCGGTCCGCGCTGGCGGGCGCGATGGCGATAAACCATATCTACGAGCTCGGCCTGATCTCGGCGACGAAAGGCGGCCAACAACGACAGGTTTAGCCGATAGATGGCGATGGCCACCGCCGCGCTGCCGGCCAGCGCGAATGCCACCGCCAGGAGCGCCGGAGACACGGGGAGCCGCCCCGAATCCACGATGAACGTCCACCAATCGGTCGCGCCGGCCGCCCGCGTGAAGATCGCAGTGGCCCCACAGAGGGCAACAATGCCGCCGACGAGCAGAAGCAGCCAGCGCTTCACGCCCATGCCGATGCGGAGCCACCTGGCCCAGGACGAGCGGATCACCCACCGCCGCATAATCACCTCGTGTAGATGGCATGAAGTATAGCGTAATTGGGCGCAGAAGTCAACGATTTGGGGGTGTCCTGTCCGCAGTGCTCCTGGTCGTGACCCCGGTCGCCTTTCGGCCTTCGGTCAACGCGCGCCAGACGCGTTCGGGCGTCAGCGGCAGGGCCGGGATCTGCATGCCGAGCGCATCGTACACCGCGTTGGCCACGGCCGGGCCCACGCCATCCAGCGGAATCTCGGCCACGGCCTTGACGCCGAACGGGTGCGTCGGCTCATAGGTTTGGATGAAGCGGACGTGCATTTCGGGCATCTCATCGGCCGTGAAGATGCGGTAGTCGCCGAAGCGCGGATTCACCATGCGGCCGCGTTCATCGAACGCCATCTCTTCGCAGAGCGCGTAGCCGAGCGCCTGGGCCATGCCGCCTTCCACCTGGCCGGCGGCCGTGGCCGGATTGACGATCATGCCGCAATCCAATACCATCGCCAGCCGATCCACCGTCACCTGGCCGGTCTCGGTGTCCACGGTGACTTCGGCAAACTGGACGGCGAAGGGCGGCGGGCTATCGGGACTCATCCACGAGGCCACGGCCATGAGCTGGCGCTGGTTGCGATGGTGCAGGCTCTCCAGCGCCACCTGCGCCAGGGTGACGCTGCGGCCGTCGGCCGCCCATGCCTGCCGGTCGGCGAGCATGATCTCTGCTGCGGGCACGCCGAGCATCTCGCCGGCCACGGCTTTGATCTGTTCGGCCACCTGCCGCGCGGCCTCTACCACGGCCGCGCCCGAGATGTAGGTGGTGGAGCTGGCGTATGCGCCCTTGTCGAACGGCGTGAAATCGGTGTCCGACGAGTAGGTGATGAAATCGGTCGGCGGACACCCCAGCACCTCGGCCGCCATCTGCGTCAACACCGTATCCGAGCCGGTGCCCAGGTCGGTGGCGCCGACCAGCAGGTTGAAGCTGCCGTCGTCGTTCATCTTGATGCTTGCCGCACCCATGTCCAGGTTCGGAATCGCCGTGCCCTGCATGACGAACGCCACTCCCCGGCCGTGGCGGAGAGTAGATCGGTAGGTTGGTAGGTTGGTGGGTTGGTAGGTTGGTAGATTGGTAGGTTGGTAGGTTGGTAGATTGGTAGGTTGGTAGGTTGGTAGATTGGTAGGTTGGTCTCCCAATTTCCCGATTTCCCAATTTCCCAGTCTACCCGTCCCCCATCCCATCAACTCCATCCCCACCCGCGCGCACTCGGCGATGGCATTGGTGCGGATTAGTTCGGGCCGCGCCGCGCGGCCTTCGCTCCACGCCTTCGACATCGGATGCTCTTCGCCGGCCTTGATCACGTTCATCAGCCGAAACGCCAGGGGGTCGAGGCCGAGGGTGCGCGCGATGCGCTCCATGTGGCTTTCGAGCGCGAAGAAGCCCTGGGGCACGCCGTAGCCGCGATATGCGCCGGAGGTGGGCTTGTTGGTATAGACGATATCGGCCACGAAACGGATGTTGGAACGGCCGTCGGGCCCTTTGTCGGCCGGATAGAGCGACATGGCTTTGTGGCCGGTGTTGCCGGTGACGGTGAGGGCATGGTTGCCGTAGGCGCCGGTGTCCGCAAGCACGCGCATTTCATTGGCCACGATGCGGCCATCCTTCATCACGCCCGTGCGCATCTTGATGATCATCGGGTGCCGCGAGGTGCTGGCCGCGAACTGCTCTTCCCGCGTGTATTCCAGCTTGACCGGCCGGCCGGTGGCGATGGTCAGGTGGGCGCAGATATCCTCGATCATCACTTCCTGCTTGTTGCCGAAGCCGCCGCCGATGCGCGGCTTGATGACCCGGATGCGCTTGATCGGCAGGCCGAGCACGGGCGCCAGGATGCGTCGGGCATGGAACGGCACCTGGGTGCTGGTGCGGATCACCAGACGGTCGTCTTCGTCCCAATAGGTGATGCACACGTAGGGTTCGATCGGCGTCTGTTGCACCTTGGGCACTTCGTATTCGCCCTCGATGACATAATCGGCCGCCTGGAGCGCCGCGTCTACATCGCCCATTTCGATGTGAATGTGCGCGGCCAAATTGCGCTGCGGATCGCATTCGCCGAACGGGATGTAGTCCGGTTCGTCGTGGATCACCGGCGCGCCGGGCTTCATGCTCTCGCGCGGGTCGAAGATGGCCGGCAGTTCCTCGTACTCGACCTCGATCAGCTCCAAGGCGCGCTGCGCGATCTCTTCCGTCTCCGCGGCCACGGCTGCCACGCGATCGCCCACGCAGCGCACCTTGCGGTCCAGGCTCACGAAATCCTGGGGGCCGGGGATCGGGTCGGATTGGCCGGCCGTGGTGTGTACCACGCGCGGGATGTCCTGGTAGGTGAGGACGGCGTGTACTCCGGGCAGCGCGCGCGCCTTGCTCACGTCTATCCGCTTGATGTAGCCGTGGGCGATGGGGCTATGCAATATCTTGCCGATCAACATGCCGCGCATTTCGATATCGGCCGTGAACGCCGGCTTGCCCTGCACCAGCTTGACGGCATCCACCTTCGGCTCGGCCGCGCCAACGTAGCGCGGCGCGCCGGCCGCGGCGATCACCGGCGGCCTCTTGACGAGGGTTTGCGTTTGTGGTCCGGCGGCCGTGGGTTCGGGTAATTCGGTCGGCGCCGCGGGCGGCAGTTCCAGGAGCACGCTGGGGGGCTCGATCTGCGGCGGCAAGGGGGGCGGCGATTCGCCGCGCAAGATGGCGGCCGCGCGCAAGACCGCCTGCACCGGCTTGACATATCCCGTGCAACGGCACAGCACGCCCGAGAGCGCCCGGCGCACCTCGTCTTCGGTGGGCGCCGGATTGGTGCGCAGAAGCGCTTCGGCCGCCAGAAGCTGGCCGGGCGTACAATAGCCGCACTGGATCGCGCCGACCTCGATGAACGCCTGTTGGAGCGGGCTCAGGCCGGCGGTCTGCTTCCAGCCCTGTTCCCCATGTTCGCCCAGGGCTTCCACCGTCGTCACCGTGTGACCGTCGGCCTGGGCCGCCAGCATCGTGCACGATGTGACCGGCACGCCATCGAGCAGGATCGTGCACGCGCCGCATTCGCCCGTCTCGCAGCCGTGTTTGACGCCGAAGATCCCGTGGCGGCGCAGCGCATTCAGCAACGATTCGTTGGGGGCAATTTCCCAGGTTTGGGGAGCCTCATTTAGGATGAAATGGAGTTGCATCGTTTCGCGCCTTTTTCGTCGCGCCTGTACGCTTCAGGCGGCCCGCTCCCAGGCCAGGCGCAGCGCCCGGCCGGCCAACACTTCGGCCATGGCCCGGCGATATGCGGAGCTGCCCCGGAAGTCGGCCGGCGGCCGGAGGCCCGCAGTGGCCCGGCCGACGACTTCGGCGATGGCCGCGGCCGTCGCCGGCCGGCCGGCCAGGGTGGCGACCGCGTCGGTCAGATCAAGCGGGAGGTCGGCAACGCCGGCGAGCACCAGCCGCACCGCGCGGCACACCGCGCCGTCGCGCTCGATCAGCGCCGCGGCGCCGACGATCGCGGCATCGGCGGGGGTGCGCGCCGCAACTCGCCTTCCGGGACTCGCAAGAC
>JBBIKA010000109.1:0-13894 GCA_037445695.1 Chloroflexota bacterium | reverse complement strand
CTTTTCGCGAAATTTCGCGAAAAGGGGGCGGGGCCGGGGGTGGGGGTCAATGCGGCAAAGTGCAAAATCTAACCTAACAAAGCACTAGCCGGGCGGCCCCGTTGGCGAGCGGCGCTTGGCCAATACGCGGCCATGCGCTATAATCTTTATGTGTCTCGACGCCCTCGCCCCAACTTCTCCCCAAAATCGGGGAAGGGGTTGGCGCGGGAGCGGGGAAAAGTCAAAAGGGGTGTGCGGGCGGCGAAGCCGCCCGCACACCCCCTCCTTCGCCCCCGCTCACCCCTTTCAGGGGAGAGCGGGGACAGGGGGTGAGAGAGGTAACCCCTGCCAGGAGAGAACGAGGATAGCGGTGAAAAGAATTACACAACCTAAAGAGCAAATCCTCGAAGGCACTATGCGAACCATCGTGAGACGCATCTACACCTGGGCCGGCGGCCTGGTAATCCTGATCCTGGCTGCGGCCTGTACGTTGCCGGGGACGGCAGCTCCGGCGCCGACCCTTGCGCCGCCCCCGCGCGAGCCGACCGTGACGCCGCCGCTCGCCCGGCTGCTGGTGATGCCGGAGCCGGCGGCCGCCGTCGAAGTAAGCGTAGACGGCGTCGTGCGCGGCCGCTCGCCGCTGACGTTGACGTTGCCTGCCGGCGAGCACCAGATCGAGTTGCGCGGGGACGGCTACGCGCCCCTCTCCGAAACGATCGCGCTCGAAGCGGGCGCCGAGGCGACCTATGCGCCCGAGCTGGGGGACGTGGCGCCGCCGACCGTCGCCCTGCACAGTGACCGCACGGAAGTGGCATGGGGCGAACAAACCCAGGTGCGCGCGACCGCCGACGACAACGCCGGAGTCGCGGACCTGGCCTTGCTGTTGGATGACCAGGTCCTGGCCGCCACCGAAGGGGAGGAGATCATCTTTGCGTTCGCGCCGGCCACCCTGCCGGGCCTCACGGCCGGCCGGCCGTATACCCTGACCGCGGTGGCCACCGATGCCGCGGGCAATGTGGGCCAGGCGTTCCTTGTCGTGAGCGTCCTCTCCAGGCCGACGGCCGCGATAACCGTTGCGCCGACCGCGTCTCCGACGGTGATCCCGCCCACTGCGACGTCGGCGCCGCCGACCGCAAGCGCCACTCCCACCCGGCCGGCTGCCTTGCCCACGCCCGCGGCGGCCCGGCCGCCGGCCGTCACGTTTCAGGTGACCCAGGTCACGATTCCCACCTACCCCTATCGGCCGTTTCTGCGCCCCGCGGCCGACCCGACGCTGGGAGGCTACGAGGTTCTGACATTGGACCGCGCCGCGTACGAAGCAACCAATCCCCGGCCGGCGCCGGCCAGCTACACGCTGCTCGTGCTGGAAAACCGCTACCTGCGTCTCAGCATCTTGCCTCAACTGGGCGGCCGCATCTACGAAGTGATCTTCAAGCCGACCGGCCACAACGAGCTGTATCGCAATCCCGTCATCAAGCCCACGGGCTGGGGGCCGCCCAGCCCGCCCTATCCGGCCGGCGCCAACTGGTGGCTGGCGGTCGGCGGGATCGAATGGGGCTTCCCGGTGGAAGAGCACGGCTACGAGTGGGGCAAGGAGTGGGGCTACAATGCGCTCCGCCTGCCCGATGGCGGCATGCAGGTGAGCCTGTTCACCGGAGACTTTCAGCGGCCGTTTGTCACGGTCAACGTCACCCTGTTGGCCGAGGCCGGCTACTTCACGATCGAGCCGGCCATCGTCAACCCGACCGCCGCGGCCGCGCGCGTGAAGTGGTGGGCCAACGCGATGCTGGCGCCGGGCGCGGCCAACGCGCCCGGGCCCGAGCTGCGCTTCATCCTGCCGGCGCGGGAAGTGACCGTCCATAGCACGACCGATCCTGCCCTGCCGGGGCCGGGAGCGGCGATGGCATGGCCCGTCTATGCCGGCCGGGACATGAGCCGGCTGGGCAACTGGGCACAACACCTCGGCATCTTCGCGCGGCCCGCGGCCGGCGAGGGCTACATGGGCGTATACGATCCCACGGCCGAAGAAGGCATGATCCGCGTCTTCCCCGCCGATGTGGCGCGCGGGGCCAAGATCTTCGCCCTGGGTTGGAGCCAACCCATCGGCCCGGAGGCCTACACGGACGATCGTTCCGGCTACGTGGAGCTGCACGGCGGCCTGGTGCCCACCTTCGACGACTGGTACACCTTGCCGGCCGGCGGCCGCGTGAGCTGGACCGAGACCTGGTACCCCGTGGCCCACATCGGCGGAGTCACCGCCGCTACGGCCGGCGCCGCGCTCCACCTGACGGCCGAAGCGGCCGGCCTGCGCGTCCGCCTGGCGCCGACGCGGCCGGTGCAGGGCGAAGTGCGCATCACGGTGCCGGCCGCCGCGCCCTTCGTCGGCCGCGCGGACATCAGCCCGGCGCAGCCGCTCAACGAGTTGATCCCGTTGCCGGCCGCCGCGCCGGCCGACGGCGAGGTGCGGATCGAGCTGAGAGACGCGCAAGGCGCGGTGATCTTCCAGCACCAGGGCCCGGCGCGCCTCCGGCCCTGAGCGGGGCGGCGCTCAACGGCTACGCCTGTAATTGACCGCGCGGGTGGGCAATGCTATAATTTCGCTGCCCATGGACAGTGCGCCGATGACATCTCTCGATCTGGCGATCATCATCGTCAACTACAATACCAGCGCCTTGCTGCGCGACTGCCTGCGGTCGCTTGCGGCCAGCGAGCTGGCCGGCCTGTCGGTAGCCGTGTGTGTGGTAGATAACGCATCGGCCGACGATAGCGTGGCCATGGTGCGCCGGGAATTCCCCGACGTCCACCTGATCGCCAACCAGGCGAACGTTGGCTATCCGCGCGCCAACAATCAGGGGTTGCGCCACTTCGGATTCGGCGATCGGCCGGCCGCGTCGCCGGCGTCCGCCGGCAACGATGCGGTCGCCGCGTTGCCCCGCTATGCCTTGTTGCTCAACCCCGATACCGTCTTGCCGCCGGCCGCCCTGCGTGAGATGATCGCGTTCATGGAGGCGCATCCCCGGGCCGGCGCGGCCGGGCCGAAGCTGGTGCGTCTAGACGGCTCGCTGGATCACGCCTGTCGGCGCTCCTTCCCCACCCCGGCCAGTTCGCTGTTTCACCTGGCCCGGCTCGATCGCCTCTTCCCGCGCAGTCCGCGCTTCGCCCGCTATGACCTGCGCTATCTCGATCCCGACCTGGTGACGCCGGTGGATGCCATCGTGGGCGCGTTCATGCTGGTGCGCCGCGAAGCCATCCTGCAGGCCGGGCTGTTGGACGAAACCTTCTTCATGTACGGCGAAGATCTGGATTGGGCCAAGCGCATCACCGACGCTGGCTGGCAGGTGTGGTATAACCCCGCGGTGACCGTCACCCATGTCAAGGAGGCGTCCTCGCGGCACTCCTACCGGGCGCGGGTCGAGTTTTACCGCGCGCTGCGGATCTTCTACGAGAAGCACTATCAGGCGAACACCCCCTTCTGGATGGACTGGCTGATCCGCGGAGGCATCTTCTTCTTCGCGCAGCTCGACCTGCTGAGCCGTCGGCTGCGCGGCCAGGGGCCGGCTGCCGAGCGCCGGCCGCGACCTTCAGCCGATGCGAGGGCAAGCACATGAGCGCCGACCCGACCACGACGACCGCCACCGGTGCCGGCCGCGACGGCCGGCACCGACCCGATCGGCCCCCGACGATGCCGGGCCGTCGGTTGCGCGTGCTCTTCCTGGTCTCGCTGGTGTTGACCGACGCCGCCGCGAGCCTGCTCGCCTTCTATATCGCCTACCTCTTGCGCATGCTCACGATCGGCCCCAAGATCGGGCCGTTCCGCGACTACTTCATCCTGGCGGCCATCCAGCTCGTCAACACGCTGCTCGTCTTCTTTGCCTACAAATTCTACCACCGCCGCCATGCGGCCATCTTGTTGGACGAAGTATATCGCATGTTCGGCGCGGTCTCGGTGGCCACGCTCCTCACCATTGCGTTCCTGGGCTTCGTCTTGCGCGGGCTGGAATATCAACGCCTGATGATCGTGTTCGCCTGGGCCGCGGCCCTGGTGCTGATCCCGTTCGGCCGCTGGCTGCACAGCCGGATCCAGCGCCGTTTGCAGCGCCGCGGCAAGGGCGCGGAACGCGTCCTGATCGTCGGCACGGGCGAGGTGGGCCGGATGATCCTGCAGAAGATCCAGCACACCCCTGGCCTGGGCTACCAGGCCGTCGGCTTCGTGGACGTGAACCCAACGGCGAGCCGCGTGTTGGGCCTGCCGGTCTTCGGCAGCATTGATGACCTGCCGCGCGTGATCGAAGAACAGGGGATCGCCGAGGTGATCATTGCCCTGCCCGAAGCTAGCCATCAGGAACTGGTGGGCATCGTGGCGCAATGCGAGCGCGAGAAGGTGAGCATCCGCGTCTTCCCCGATGTCTTCCAGATCATGGCGTCGGAGGTGACGATCAGCGATCTGGCCGGGCTGCCGCTGTTGACGATCCGCGATGTGGCGCTGCGCGGCTGGAAGCTGACCCTCAAACGCATCGTGGACATCGTGTTCAGCAGCCTGTTTCTGTTCTTCATGTCGCCCCTGATGATGCTGGTGGCGCTGGCCATCAAGCTGGATTCGCCCGGGCCGGTCTTCTTCGTCCAGGAGCGCATGGGCCTGGACGCCAAACCGTTCAAGCTGCTCAAGTTTCGCTCCATGCGCCAGGACGCCGAGGCGAACGGCCCCGGCTGGACGACCAAAAACGATCCGCGGCGCACGCGCGTGGGCGCGTTCATCCGCAAGACTTCGATTGACGAGTTGCCTCAATTCATCAATGTGCTGATGGGCGACATGAGCGTGGTGGGGCCACGGCCCGAGCAGCCGGCCTATGTGGAGCAGTTCCGCCAAAGCATCCCGCGCTATATGGAGCGCCACCGCGAAAAGGCCGGCATCACCGGCTGGGCCCAGGTCAACGGCCTGCGCGGAGACACCTCGATCGCCGAGCGCACCAAGTACGACCTGTGGTACATCGAGAACTGGTCCCTCTGGCTCGACTTTCGCATCATGCTGCGCACGGTCTTCAAGATCTTCACCGATCAATCGGCCTATTGAATTTTGACACTCTCGCCACTTCGTGGTATCATTTGGCCCGATGGATTAGCACTCTCGATGCGAGAGTGCTAAAACGGGGTAGAGCGATGCCTGAGATGACGTTGCGTCGCCAGGCCATTCTGGGTCTGGTCATCCGATCCTACATCGAGAAGGGCCAACCGGTCGGGTCGAAAGCCTTCGTCGAGGGGTATGGCCTGGAGCTCAGCGCGGCCACCATCCGCAACGAAATGGCCGCGCTGGAAGAGATGGGCTATCTGACGCATCCGCACACCTCAGCCGGTCGCATCCCGACCGAACAAGGATACCGCTATTTCGTCGAGCACCTGTTGGGCGACACCGAGCTGCCGTTGCCCGAACAGCTCAAGATCCGCCATCAATTTCACCAGGCGCGGCTGGAGCTGGACCAATGGGTGCGGTTGGCGGTAGCCGTGTTGGCGCACACCACGCGCAAGGCGGCCGTGGCGACACCCCCGCGGGCGCGCGAGAGCAAGTTCAAGCACCTGGAGCTGATCAGCCTGCACGACACCCTGGTCTTACTGGTCCTGGTGTTGCAAGGAGGCACGGTGAAGCAGGAGATGCTCACCCTGGACCAGCCGATGGATCAAGAGTCGCTGAGCCGGCTTTCCAATCAGCTCAATGCGGAGTGCGTGGGGTTAACCGGCAGCCAGATCGGCGCCCGCCTGGCTGCCCGTTCTGGGTTGCTCGGCCAGCTCGGTGAGCTGGTCAGCCAGACCATGATCAACATGGACGCCCGCGAGGCGAACGCGTTCTATCGCGAGGGGCTGGTGCACATCCTGTCCGAACCGGAGTTTGCGGAGGGCGAGCAGGTGCGCCAAATGGTGCAAACGCTGGAGGGGCCAACCCTGGTGGATGTGGTCATGGCCGCGGCCGAGCCGCTCGACGTGGGCAGCGTGCAGGTACTGATCGGCGGCGAAGGGCGCTGGCGCGAGTTCGCCGAGCTGAGCCTGGTGCTCTCGCGTTACGGCGTCGAGGGCCGGGCCAGCGGCCTGCTGGGCGTGGTCGGCCCGATCCGCATGCCGTACGACTACGCCATCGGCGCGGTGCGCTACGTCTCGCAGTTGATGAGCGACCTGGTCAACGAGTGGTACGTCGGCCACCAGCTTGAAAATCGCGTTAGAATGTCACGGAGTTGAGCAGGAACGATGAGCGAAGAGAGTGAACTGATCAGCCAGCCGGCCGAAGAACAAACTGGTCGCCAGGACGGCCATGAACAGGCGCCGGCCGGAGAGGTGGACGAAATCCAGGTTTTGCGCGAGCAACTGGCCCAGGCCCAGGCGCAGGCGGCCGAATACCTGGACAACTGGCGCCGCACCGCGGCCGAGCTGAGCAACGCGCGCAAACGGATGCAGCGCGAGGCGGAAGAATATCGGGCCACGGCGGCCGTGCGCGTCCTCGAAAAGCTCTTGCCGATCGCGGACGACATCGCTCGCGCGTTTGAAAATCTGCCGGCCGACCAGGCCGAAAGCGAATGGGTCAACGGCTTCCGCCTGATCCAGCGCAAGCTGGAGCAGCTTTTGGAGAGCGAAGGGGTCTCGGCGATCGCGACCGAGGGCCAGCGCTTCGACCCGGCTTTGCATTATGCGGTGACCCACGAAGACGCCGAGGGTTATAGCGAAGGCCAGATCATCGCCGAGGTGAGCCGCGGCTATAGGCTGGGCGATCGCGTGCTGCGGCCGAGCATGGTACGTGTGGCGAAATAACGTCAAGAAGGAGTTTGTGCATCTATGGGCAAGATCGTCGGCATTGACCTTGGTACGACCAACTCTGTCGTGGCCGTCATGGAAGGTACCGAACCAGTCGTCATCCCGAGCGCCGAGGGCTCCCGGCTCTTCCCGTCGGTCGTGGCGGTGAATTCCAAGACGGGCGAACGCATGGTGGGCCAGGTTGCCCGTCGCCAGGCCATTACCAACCCGGACAACACCATCTTCTCGGTCAAACGGCTGATGGGGCGTCGCTTCAACGATCCGGAAGTCGTCAAGGCGCGCAAGGTGCTTCCGTACAAGATCATCGAGCACGCCAACGGCGATGCCTGGGTGGTCTTGGGCGGCCAGAACTATTCGCCGCCTGAGATCTCGGCCATGATCCTGCAAAAGATCAAGACCGACGCCGAAGCGTATCTCGGCGAGCCGGTGACCCAGGCCGTGATCACCGTGCCGGCTTACTTCAACGACAGCCAGCGCCAGGCGACGAAGGACGCGGGCAAGATCGCCGGGCTGGAGGTGTTGCGCATCATCAACGAGCCGACCGCCAGCGCCTTGGCCTACGGACTGGACAAGAAGATAGACCAGAAGATCGCGGTGTACGACCTGGGCGGCGGCACCTTCGACATCTCCATCCTCGACGTCGGCGAGGGGGTCTTCCAGGTGCTCAGCACCAACGGCGACACCTTCCTGGGCGGCGATGACTTCGATCAGCGCATCATCAACTGGATCGCGGACGAGTTCAAGCGCGAGCAGGGCATTGATCTGCGCTCCGACCGCATGGCCCTGCAACGCCTGAAAGAGGCGGCCGAGAAGGCGAAGATCGAGCTCTCCACGGTGCTGCAAACCGAGATCAACCTGCCGTTCATCACGGCCGACGCCAGCGGCCCCAAGCACCTGCAGATGACCCTGACGCGGGCGAAGCTGGAGCAGCTCACCGCCGACCTGATCGAGCGCACCATCGAGCCGTGTCGCCAGGCGCTGGCCGACGCCAAGCTGACCATCAGCGACATCGCCGAGGTGGTGCTGGTGGGCGGCATGACCCGGATGCCGGCCGTGCAGGAGGCGGTGCGCCGCTTCTTCGGCCGCGAGCCGCACAAAGGGGTCAATCCCGATGAGGTGGTCGCCATCGGCGCGGCCATCCAGGCGGGCGTGCTCGGCGGCTCGGTGAAGGACATTTTGCTCCTCGATGTCACGCCGCTGACCCTCTCCATCGAGACGTTGGGCGGCGTGGCCACGCCGATGATCGAACGCAACACCACGATCCCGGTCAAAAAGACGCAGATCTTTTCGACCGCCTCGGACATGCAGACCGAGGTCGAGATCGTCGTGACGCAGGGCGAGCGGCCCATGGCGCGCGATAACAAGCTGTTGGGCAATTTCCGGCTCACCGGCATTCCGCCGGCCCCGCGCGGGGTTCCGCAGATCGAGGTGACCTTTGACATTGATGCGGACGGCATTCTGCATGTGAGCGCGCGCGATAAGGCCACCGGCCGCGAACAAAGCATCAAGATCACGGCCTCCAGCGGGCTCTCCAAGGAGCAGATCGAGCAGATGGTGAAGGAGGCCGAGCGACACGCCGAAGAGGACCGCAAGCGCAAGGCCCAGGTGGAGGCGCGCAACCGTGCCGACAATGCCCACTATCAGGTGCAGAAGTTCATCCAGGATAACGGCGACAAGCTGGCGGACGCGGATAAGCAGGCCCTGCAGAGCAAGATGGACGAAGTGAAGGCCGCGCTGGATCGCAACGCGAGCACCGAGGAGCTGGACAAGGCGACCGACCGGCTGATGGATGAGTGGCAGAAGGTGGGCGCGAAGATGTATCAACAGGCCGGGCCGCAGACGCCGCCTCCGGGCGCGGGCGGTTCCGGCGGCGATGGCAACGAGGACGTCGTCGAAGGGGAATTCCGCAAGGTGTGATGAGCATCTCTACGTGCCAGGCACTTTGGAAGTGCCTGGCACGTTTTTTGTCGCGCTCCTACGTGCCAGGCACCTGGAAGGGTGCCTGGCACGTTCTGTCCTGGCACGTCCTGCCCGGTCAACCTACCGCAGACGACGCAGCGCAAGGCCCAGGCCGATGCCCAGGAGGGAAAGACCGGCAATGAACGCGGGATTGAACGCGGCGCCGGTCTTGGGCATGGTGGCCGGCGCCGCAGCAGCCGGCGCCGGGGCCGCGGCGGCCTTGATCGCGGCGGCTTGCATCTTGATAAAGTTGGCGATCTCAGCCGCCTGCGCGTCGGTCACCTGCGTCGCATTGAAGCTCGGCATGTTCTTGGCCGGGGTGCGGAGCTGTTTCAAGACGATCTCCGTGGTCACCTCGCGATTTTGATCCACGAAGCGCGTCTTAATCATGCCCTGCCCGAAGTTGCTGTGACAGGCTTCGCAACGTTTCTGCGACCATAGCTGCTTGCCGACCGGTTCGGTGGCAGGGACCGGCACCGAATAGGCCGTGAAAGAGGCCGGCTTGGGCAACGTCTGCATGTAAGCCCACATGTCGGTAATGGTCGCATCGCTGACCTGGGCCGCGCTGTAGCTGGGCATGTTGGCGCGCGGGGTGCGCACCTGCTTGATCCAGTCGGCCGCGGTCTTGCCGTCACCCGCCCGCACGCCGGCAAACTTACCTTCGCCGTTGGCGCCGTGGCAAGATTTGCAGTTGGCGGCTTCCCAGGCGGCTTTGCCTTTGACAGGATCGCCCGTCCCTTGCGCGGTCACGGTGACGGCCAGAGCAAGAAGAAGCAACGCGGGGATAACCAGCAGCACCAGGATTTGTTTGAACATCGAATCCTCCTCTATAATAAAGTAGAGATGTTGGTGATATGCTGGCAGCGGGTGGAACGAGGGTCCTCTTTTGAACCCCTGACGCAAGTTTAATGGAAAGATGGGGAGATTGTCAAATAGCCCCCGCCTCGTAACTGTTCACCGCTATCCCGCGAATTGCGCCTTGGGAACGAGCCCTCACCCCCTGCTCCCTCTCCCGCCAGGCGGGAGAGGGGGACCCCCCCATAAAGAACTTCCCCGGCCCCTAAGAAAACCCCTCCCCCGGCCCCTCCCCTACACGGGGAGAGGAGTAGGGGCGTAGCATGCCACGCCCCTACTCGCAGGGAAGGGGGTCGGGGGATTAGGTGCCCCCTCCCCTCTCCCCAATTTGAGAGAGGGGAGGGGCCAGGGGAAGGGTGAGGGCCCGATCGCTCACGGTCGAATGTGCCCATCTCCGAAGCAGATCCACTTGTAGGTCGTCAGCTCTTCCAGGCCCATCGGTCCGCGAGCGTGGAGCTTCTGCGTGCTCACCGCTACCTCTGCGCCCAGGCCGAACTGTCCGCCGTCGTTGAAGCGCGTGCTGGCGTTGACGAAGACCGCCGACGAGTTGATCGCGTCCACGAAACGATTAGCATTGGCCCAATTGTTCGTCAAGATGCTATCGGAATGCTCGGTGCTGTGCTCCTGAATGTGTGCGATGGCTTCGTCCAGGCCATCTACGATCTTGACGCCGAGGACGAGCGACAGCCATTCGGTATCGAAATCGTCCGGGCCGGCCGGCACGACGGTCGCGCCGCCGGAATCGCGCTGCAAGATGGCCAGCGCGTCGGGTGTGGCGTGCAGCTCCACCTTGCTGCGCGCCAGCCGCGCGGCCATGGCCGGCAGAAAGCGCTCCGCAATCGCACGATGCACCAGCACGGTATCGAGCGCATTGCAGACGCTGGGCCGTTGGACCTTGGCGTTTTCCACAATGTCCACCGCGCGCTCGAGATCGGCGCTTTCGTCCACGAAGATATGACAGATGCCGATCCCGCCGGTGATGACCGGGATGGTGCTCTGCTCGCGGCAAAGGCGATGCAAGCTGTTGCCCCCGCGCGGGATGATCATGTCCACGTACCGGTCGAGGCGCAGGAGCTGCGTCACCAGGCTGCGGTCGGGATCGGCAATGTATTGCACCGCGGCCGGCGGCAATCCCACGCGGCCCAACGCGGCCTGGATCGCGGCCACCAGCGCCAGGTTGCTGCGCAACGTCTCCGATCCCCCGCGCAGGATCGTTGCGTTGCCGCTCTTCAGGCAGAGGGCGGCCACATCAATCGTGACGTTGGGCCGCGCCTCGTAGATCACGCCGATGACGCCAATAGGGATGCGTCGCTTGGCCAGCCGCATGCCGTTGGGCAACACCCGGCTCTCGATCTCCGCACCGACCGGATCGGGCAGATCGGCCACGCGACGGGTGTCGGCCGCCAGGGCCGCCAGGCGCTTCTCGTTGAGCAACAGACGGTCGAGCAACGCCGGGCTTAGCCCTTGCGCCTGGCCGTCGGCGATGTCGAGCGCATTTTGCGCCAGGATGGTGGACGCCTGGGCTTCGATTTCGTCGGCGATGGCCAGCAGCGCCGCGTTCTTGCGCTCGGTCTTCAGCGTCGCCAATTGGCGGCTGGCGCTGCGGGCGGCCTGTCCCATCAGAGAAAGATCGGTCATATGTTTCGGTCCCTCGTCTTATCGTCCAGTGTCATACCAGGATCATATCGTTCCGATGCACCGCCACCGGACCGTGCTCGTAGCCCAGCCGCGCCTCGATCTGATCGGAGCGACAGCCGAGGATGCGGGCCAGGTCGGCGCTATCGTAGCGGGCGATGCCGCGCGCCAGCAGCGTGCCGTCCGGGCCGATGATAGCGACCGTATCCCCGCGTTCAAACTCGCCCTCGACCGCCACAATGCCGGCCGGCAACAGGCTGCCGCCGTTCTCGCGCAGCGCGTGCGCCGCGCCGGCATCCACCAGCAGCCGGCCCATGGGCGTCGTGCCGCCGTAGATCCAGCGCTTGCGGTTTTCCAGCGGCGCTTCGAGGGCCGGAAAGCGCGTGCCCACCGGCTCGCCGGCCGCGGCACGCAGGATCACATCGGGGGCATGGCCGGCCGCGATCACCACGTCCGCGCCCCCGCGCCGGGCAATGTCGGCCGCCTGGATCTTGGTGGTCATGCCGCCCACGCCCAGGCCGCTTACGCTGCCGCCGGCCAACCGATAGAGCGCCTCGTCTATGACGTGCACCTCCGGGATGAGCTGCGCGTCGGGATGGGTGCGCGGATCGGCCGTGAAGAGCCCGGCCTGGTCGGTGAGCAGCAAGAGCAGGTCGGCTTCGGCCAGCAGCGCTACCAGCGCCGACAGGTTGTCGTTGTCGCCCACCTTGATCTCGGCCGTAGTCACCGCGTCGTTCTCGTTGATGACCGGCACGATGCGGTGTTCGAGCAGAGCGTGCAACGCGTCGCGCGCGTTCAGGTAGCGCGCACGGTCACGAAAATCCTCGCGCGTCAGGAGCATCTGACCGATGTGGATGCCATAGATCTCGAACAAGTTCTCCCAGGTGAACATCAGCCGGCTCTGGCCGACCGCGGCGAGCATCTGCTTGTTGGCGACGGTCGGCGGCAGGTCGGGGTAGCCGAGCCGCTCCCGGCCGGCCGCGATCGCCCCGGAGGAGACGAGGATGATCTCCCGGCCTGCGGCGTAGAGCTGCGCGCACTGCCGCACCAGCTCGACCATGCGCGCCCGGTCGAGCCGCCGCGTGCCGCCGGTCAATACGCTGGTGCCGAGCTTGATGACGATTCGTTGATACATGTGGCATCCGCCATGTGTCGGGCGGCCGTGCAGGCGCCCGGCACGCCATGATTACACAGTCTTGATCAGGTCCTGCAGCTTCAGGGCCAACATCGGATCGCCGGTCACGGTAAGCCGGCCGGAGAAGAAAAGGTTCATGCCGCTGGAAGGGTTTTTCCAGAGCTGCTCGAAGTCGCTCGCGCTGATCTTGATGGTGCAATCGGCCGTGCCCGGATTGCCCTGCTCGACCTTCGGCCCGCTCGGGGAAACATCTACGAACCATTCACCACCCCCCTCGCCGGTGATGACAAACTGGTACTTCACCCCAATGCGCCGCGCCACATCGGGCTTGAGTGCGATGGCGTTGGCGAGATCGGTATTGAAAAGCTTTGCGATATCCATGAGAAGCCTCCGATTGAGAATGTGAGGATGGGGCGCGCCGGCCGTGTGCGCCGGGCTTATTTTAGCACACGCCCGCGGGCCGGGCAAGCCGCCCATGTGGCGCGGCCTGCAAACCGCAAAGGGCGGGCTGAAGCCCACACTACATGGGGATGCCACCTCGCCATCGCCGGTTTTGACAAAACCGGCCTCTTGATGCTACACTCTTTTTAGATGCAAGGGGAGCCGGGAGAGGCCCGGCTGAGAGGTTGGCCCCATCGCCAACGACCCTTTGAACCTGACGGGTAATGCCGGCGTAGGGATGCAGTGATAATGCAAACTTAAGGCGATCCTGTCGGGTCGCCTTTTTTATTGCCCGGAGGTAGATATGCGCGCGTTCGTGGTGGCCGGCAGTCCGGTGGCCCAGAGGCCGGCTCATCTGATGCCCGGCCCGGCCGACCGCGTGATCGCGGCGGATTACGGCGCCCACCATGCCCTGGCGTGGGGCTGGCCGATCCACCTGCTGATCGGAGACCTGGATTCGCTGCCCGCGGCCGATCTGGAGACGCTGCGGGCCAGGAGGGTCCCAACGATCACCGCGCCCGCGGCGAAGGACGAAACCGACCTGGAGCTGGCGCTGACGCACGCGCTGGACGGCGGCGCGCGCGAGCTGATCATCTGCGCCGCGTTGGGCGGCCGGGCCGACCACATGTTGGCGAACGTCCTCCTGTTGGCCCGCCCCGACCTGGCGCACATCACGGCCGCGATCGTCGAGGCCGGCCAAACGGTGCGCCTGTTGCGCGGCGGGACGACGGCCGCCGGCGCAACCGCGCACCTGACGGTGGTCGGCGCGGCGGGCGACCTGCTCACGCTGTTGCCGTTGGCCGGCGACGCGCGCGGGGTAACGACGGCCGGGCTGCTCTATCCGCTGTCCGACGAACCGCTGCTGTTCGGCCGGGCGCGCGGGATCAGCAATGTGCTCTCTGCCGGCGTAGCGCAGATCTGGCTGCGCGAAGGTCTGTTGTTGGTGATTCACACATCTCAATCGCCTGCATCTTCATGATCTTCCGGAGGTGAACCATGTTTCAGCGAATGGTGTTGGCCCTATTGATTGTCGCGTTCGTGTTGACCGGTTGTACGGTGCCGCCGGCCGCGCCCACGGTTGCGCCCGCAGCGACC
>JBBIKA010000108.1:0-13921 GCA_037445695.1 Chloroflexota bacterium | reverse complement strand
CGGGGGGCGGGGGTTGTGGTGTTTTACAAATACCCCCCCCCCGGGGGGCTTTTTCACTTTTTTTGGCCCGGGGGGGGGGGTTTAACCCCCCCCACCACTTCTCCCCCTGATTTTGGCATCACGAGGCCGATGATGCAGGCCGGTGCCCCCTTCCGCGGCGGCAGCTACTTCAGGAGGCGCTCATGTTGAATTACATCCTCCGGCGTCTGGGCTATGCGGCGATCATGATCGTGCTGGTGTCGTTCGTTAGCTTCGTGATCATCAAATTGCCCCCCGGTGATTTCCTGACGCAGAAAATGGAACAACTGCGGGCGCGCGGCGACCGCAGCGCCGAAGCCCGCATCGAAGAGTATCGCATCCGCTATGGGCTGGATCGGCCGTTCATCGAGCAGTACACCGGCTGGGCCACCAAGTTCATCCGCGGGGATTTCGGCGAATCGTTCGAATACGAACGGCCGGTGAAAGACCTGCTCGGCGAACGGCTCACCATGACCGTCATCCTGGCCCTCGCCACCCTCATCGTCACCTGGGTCCTCGCCATCCCGATGGGCGTCTACTCGGCCGTGAAGCAATACTCGCTCGGCGACCAGCTCATTTCCATCTTCAGCTTCATCGGCCTGGGGATGCCGGGCTTCCTGCTAGCGCTCCTCATCCTCTATTTCGCCATCGTCGTATTGAACCAGGAAGCGACCGGCCTCTTCTCCCAACAATATGTGGACGCGCCCTGGAGCGTGGAGCGGGTGATTGACCTCCTTAAGCACCTGTGGATCCCAGCGCTGGTGAGCGCGGTGACCGGCACCGGCGGCCTGGTGCGCATCATGCGCGGCAACCTGCTCGATACGTTGGGCCAGCCTTTCATCGAAGCCGCGCGGGCGCGTGGCCTGAAGAACCGCACCGTGATCTGGAAACATGCTGTTCGCATGGCCATCAATCCGCTGATCGTCATCCTGGGCTCCGAAGCGTTCCCCAACATCATCACCGGCAATGCACTCGTCTCCATCGTGTTGAACCTGCCGACCATCGGCCCCCTGTTCGTCGAATCGCTGCGCAAGCTCGACATGTACATGGCCGGCACCTGCATCGTCTTCTTCACGATGCTCTTGCTGATCGGCAACCTGGCGGCCGACCTGATGCTGGCGTGGGCCGATCCGCGCATCCGGCTGGAATAGGCGGAGGAACACATGGCCAAACAGAAGAATGCTCAGAGCAAGCCCGTCAGCCAGAGCTATTGGAGCCTGGTCTGGTGGAAGTTCAAGAAGAACAAACTGGCCATCGTCGGCGGGATCATTCTGGCCGTGATGTATTTCTGCTTCGTCGCCATCCCCGAATTCATCGCGCCCTATGCGCTGGAACGGCGCTCCGAATACACCGAGGCCCGGCCGCAGACGATCCGGTTCGTGGACCAGGACGGCAAGTTCCACCTGCGGCCGTTCGTCTATGGCCTGGAGCGGAAAGTGGATCTGATCGCGCGACGACGCAGCTATGTCGAAGATCCCAACCGCGTATATGAGATCTTCTTCTTCACGAAAGGGGACCCCTACAAACTGTTCGGACTGATCCCGACCGATCGGCACCTGTTTGGGACTAATTCCGACGATCCGGCCGCGTCGGTCTTCATCATGGGCACCGATTCGCTGGGCCGCGACTATTTCTCGCGCATCATGTACGGCGGCCGGCTCTCGCTGATGATCGGCCTGATCGGCCAGTTCCTGACCCTGCTGTTGGGCAGCGTGCTCGGCGCCATCTCCGGCTACTACGGCGGCACGGTGGACATCATCGTGCAGCGCCTGACCGAGTTCCTGGCCGCGTTCCCCGATATCCCGCTCTTCATGGCCTTGGCCGCGGCCATCCCCACTTTCTGGTCGCCTATCGCCGTCTACTTCATGTTGACCCTGATCCTGGCCTTCGTGCGGTGGGGCGGGTTGGCCCGCCAGGTGCGCGGCCTGATCCTCTCGCTGCGCGAACGGGAATACGTGCTGGCAGCCAAGAGCTTCGGCGCCGATGACTCGCGGCTGATGTTCCGCCACCTGCTGCCGGGCACCATGAGCCACATCATCGTCATCGCCACCCTTTCCATCCCGGGCATGATCCTTTCGGAGACGGCGCTGAGCTGGCTGGGCCTGGGCCTGCGGCCGCCCCTGACGAGCTGGGGCGTGCTCCTCCAGGAGGCCATGACCGTGTACGCCATTCGGTTCGCCCCCTGGCTGCTCTGGACCGTCCCCTTCCTGCTGATTGTTATCTTCGCCTACAACATGCTGGGCGACGGCCTGCGCGACGCGCTCGACCCGTATGGCGCGCGGTAGGAGGTGAGCCAAATGAGCGATAACGATCTCCTGGTAGACATCCAGGATTTGAAGGTCGAGTTCGATGTCCGCGCCGGCGTGGTCAAGGCGGTGGACGGCGTCACGTTCGACATCAAGCGCGGACAGACGCTCGGCGTCATCGGCGAGAGCGGCTGCGGCAAGTCGGTCACCGCGCGGGCCATCCTGAACATGGTGCCGCGGCCGGGCAAGGTGACGGGAGGCCAGGTGCTGTACTATCGCCGGGGCCGCGGCTCCACGCAGAGCGAGGTGATCAACATCACCAAGCTGGACCCCGACGGCGAGCTGATCCGCCAGATCCGCGGGGGCGAGATCGGCATGATCTTCCAGGAACCGATGAGCTCGCTGACCCCCGTGTACACGGCCGGAACGCACATCGGTGAAGCGGTCACGTTGCACCGGCTTATCCCCGTGCGCAAGATCGGCGATCAGATCGTCGAGACGATCCAGGCGCACCGCCATGTGACGAAGCAAGAGGCGCGCGAGATCGCCATCGAGATGTTGCGCCGTGTGGGCATCCCCAAGCCGGAACAACGCGTGGACAGCTATCCGCATCAGCTCAGCGGCGGCCAACGCCAGCGCGTGATGATCGCCGTGGCGCTCTCCTGCCAGCCGACCATGTTGATCGCCGACGAGCCGACGACCGCGCTGGACGTCTCCATCGAGGCCCAGATCCTCGACATCATGCGCGAGCTGCAGGAAACGGTGGACATGGCGATCATGTTCATTACCCACAACCTGGGCGTGATCGCGGAGATGGCCGAGGAGATCGTGGTGATGTACATGGGCAAGCAAGTGGAACGGGCCAAGACGGTTGACCTGTTCTACGACCCCAAGCATCCGTACACGCGGGCGCTGCTCCAATCCATCCCCAAGATCGGTCGGAAAACGGGCATCCGTCTGGCCTCCATCGAGGGCATGGTGCCCGATCCGCTGCACCTGCCGACCGGTTGCGTCTTCCACCCGCGCTGCCCATCGTTCATGCCCGGCAAATGCGACAAGATCGCGCCGAGCTGGCAAAAGCTGCTGGGCGACCACTGGGTTAGCTGCCTGCTGTATCAGGAGGTGTGAGCTATGGCGACGCAAGGACCCAAGTCCGACAACATCCTGTTGGATGTGAAGGGCCTCAAAAAATACTTCCCGATCCAGAAAGGCTTCCTGCGCCGGGTCGTGGGCTACGTGAAGGCGGTGGACGACGTCAGCTTCTTCGTGCGCGAAGGCGAGACGTTGGGCCTGGTGGGCGAGAGCGGCTGCGGCAAGACGACCGCCGGCCGCACGATCATTCGCCTGTATGAACCGACCGACGGACATGTGCTGTTCAAGAGCCGCCAGCTCACGGCGGACGGCAGCGAAACGTTCGTGGACCTGGCCGATCTCGACCGCCAGCAGATGAAGAGGGTGCGTCGGGAGATCGCGATGATCTTCCAAGACCCGATCAACTCGTTGAACCCGCGCATGACGGTCGGCGACATCATCGCCGAGCCGATGGTGATCCACGGCCAATACCGTCGGCCCGAGAGCGAGGCGGTCATCGTTGACCTGTTGCAGCGCGTGGGCCTGCGGCCCGACCACCTGCGCCGCTATCCGCACGAGTTTTCGGGCGGCCAACGCCAGCGGATCGGCATTGCCCGGGCGCTGTCGTTGAACCCGCGGCTGGTCATTTGCGATGAGCCGGTCTCGGCGCTGGATGTCTCGATCCAGGCCCAGACCCTCAACCTGCTTCAGGATCTGCAACGCGACTTCCACCTCTCGTACATCTTCGTCGCGCACGATCTGAGCGTGGTGCAACACATCTCGGACCGCGTGGCCGTCATGTACGTGGGCAAGATGGTGGAGATGGCCGACGCGGAGGAGCTGTATCTGTATCCGCTGCACCCGTATACCGAGGCGTTGATGTCGGCCGTGCCCAAGGCCGATCCGAAGTACAAGTCGCAGCGGATCATCATGCAGGGGGACGTGGCCGACCCGTCGAATCCGCCCCCCGGCTGCTACTTTCATCCGCGCTGTCGCTACGCCAGGGATATCTGTAGCCAGAAGACGCCGGAATTCCGCGAGCTCAAGCCCGATCACTTCGTGGCGTGTCACCTGGCCGAGGAACTGAAGCTGAGGGGGGTATAAGACGGGCTCATGGCACGAGGTGGAGCGATCCTGGGACGTCTCGCGGCGTTGATCCTGTGGCTGACGACCATCGGCCTGGGCATTGCAGATATCTATTTTCTGCGGGATATCTTTTTTGCGTTATATGCGCGCTTCGGCCGAGAGCGTTGGCCGGCGATCTTCTTCGGCGACGTGATCGTGGTCGTCGCGGCCATGGGGCTGGTGGGCTTCGTCATCTGGTCCACCGAGTATCATCGCAAACGCCTGGGCCAACACGCATCGTGGAGTCTTTTCGCGTGGACTCTGGTGGTGGAAGAGGCCATCCCGCTGATCGCGGTTTTTGTGGTATAAACGTGCCAGGCACCTGAAAGGGTGCCTGGCACGTGTTTTAAACGCTCATGCGGCCTGTTGCAACACCGGCCGGAACTTGTACCCGTACAGGATCTGCCCCTCATCCCCGTCCTGGGTCAGCTTGCGGGTCACCATCTCCACCGGCATCCCGATCTTCACCTGGTCCGTATCCACATCGGTCAACTGGGCGGTGACCAGAGGCCCCTCGGCGAGCTTGACCAGCGCCATCGTGTAGGGCACGTATTCCTCAAAGCCGGTCGGCGCGTGATACATGGTGGTGAACGAATAGACCTCCCCGCGGCCGCTCAGGGTGGTCCAATGCTGGCGCTCCTGTGCGCAGTGCGGACATACATCGCGCGGCGGGAAGATGGTCTTCCCGCAGTTATCGCATACTTCGGCCTTCAAGCTATAGCGTTGCTGGCGCGTGCGCCAGTTGCGCGGAATGGACATAAACATAAAGTTTCTCTCAAAGCCTCCCTCGTTCGGTCTTGCTGTGGCCATTGTAACAAATTGCGCCCTTCAAAAACTACCCAAAACGGGCCGGCCGGTTCCCACCCAAAGGAAATGATAGGTTTTGACAGTCTCCAACCGCCCATTACGCGGCGGCCAGGATGTGCGTGATCACCGTGGCGCCGCTGCCGCCGATGTTCTGCGCCATGCCTATCCGCGCGCCGGCCACCTGGTTCGGCCCGGCCTGGCCGGTGACCTGCAAGACCACCTCGACGATCTGGTAGAGACCGGTGGCGCCGACCGGATGCCCCCGGGCCTTCAGGCCGCCCAGCGTGCTGATCGGAATGCGGCCGGTCAGGCTGATTTCGCCGTCCTGCGCCATGCGCACCCCGGCCCCGCGCGGGGCAAAGCCGGCCGCCTCCAGCGAGAGCGCCGACATGATGCTGAACGCGTCATGCAACTCGAACAGATGAATGTCGGCCGGCGTCAGGCGCGCCTGCGCATACGCCTTCTGGCAGGAGATCACGGCCGCGTCCAACACCAGCGGATCGCGGCGATCGTGGATCGCCAGGCTGTCGGTCGCCACGGCCGAGGCCAGGATGAGCGCCTTGGCCTTGCTGCGGTAGCGCTCGGCCGGCGCCAACACCACGCATGCCGCGCCGTCGCACACGGGGCTGGAATCGAGCAGATTGATCGGGTCGGCGATCATGCCAGCCCGCGCATAGGCGGCCTCGGTCACCGGAGTGTGGAACATGGCGTTGGGGTTGGTCAGGGCGTTGCGATGGGCGTTGATGGTGAAGCCGGCGAACGCCTCCTTTGTCACGCCGTACTCGTGCATGTAGCGGCGCATGAGGAGGGCGTTCAGGCCGACGAAGCTGATGCCCTGGCTCACCTCGTATTCCTGATCGGCCGCGAGCGCGAGCGCGCTGGTCGTGATGTGGCCCGGCGCGTCGGTCATCTTCTCGACGCCGCAAACCAACACCACGTCGTTCAGGCCGCTGGCCACCGCCATGATGCCGGTGCGCAGGGCCGCCGCGCCCGACCCGCAGGCCGCTTCGATCTTCATGGCTTCGATGCCGCGCAGGCCGACGAAATCGGCGATCAGCGCGCCGAGATGTTCCTGGCCGTTCAGCTCGCCGGAGAGCATGTTGCCCACATACAGGGCATCGGCCGAGGCGATGCCGGCGTCGCGCAGCGCGGCCATGATGGCATCGTGCGCCAGATGGCGCAGTGACTTCTCCCAATGCTCGCCCACCGGCGTCTGGCCGATGCCGATGATCGCTACATCGCGCATGAACGTTCTCCCTCACTTCATTTGCAGCTTGTGCCGGAAGCGGGCATAAGTGGCGTAATCTATCTGCACCCGCCGCGCGATATAGTCGCGCGTCGTTGGCGCGCGGCCGCGACGCTCGCCGATCCGTTCGGTGACGCGGATCGAGAACGCGTCGGAGCCGGCGCCCGAACCGAACGACACCATCAGGATGCGGTCGCCGGGCCGGGCCTCGTCGAGCACCGCGGTCAGGCCGATCAGGGAAGACCCCGCGTAGGTGTTGCCGATGACGGGCACCAGCAGCCCGGTCTTGATCTGTTCGGCCGTGAAGCCCAGCATCTCGGCCACGCGCTGCGGAAACTTGGTGTTCGGCTGATGGAAGACCGCATAGGTGTAGTCGGACGGCCGCGTGCCCATGGCGGCCATCAGCTTGCTCGCCGCGCTGGTGATATGTTCGAAATAGGCCGGCTCGCCGGTGAAGCGATAGCCGTGGCTGGGGTAGCGCGCGTAGGCGCGGCGCCAGAAGTCGGGCGTATCGGTAACGTGCGACAGCGCCGCCTCGTACACCGCCAGGCTCTCTGCGGCCGGGCCGATGATGAACGCCGCGCCGCCCGACGCCGCGGTATACTCCAACGCATCGCCCGGCCGGCCCTGGGCGGTGTCCATGCCGATGGCCAGGACATAGCGCCCCATCCCCGAGCCGACCAGCCCCATGCCCATGACGATCGCCTCGCTGCCGGCCTTGCAGGCAAACTCCAGGTCGGCCGCCTGAATGGCAGGCGTCGCGCCGATCGCCTCGCCGACGATGGTGGACGATGGCTTGACCGCGTAGGGATGCGATTCGCTGCCCACCCACACAGCGCGGATCTCTTGCGGATCTATGCCCGCGCGCGCCAACGCATTGCGCGCGGCCTCGATAGACATGGTGATCGTGTCTTCATCCGGCCCGGCGACCGCCTTTTCCTTGATCGGCAGGTCGGCGGAGCCGTTCGACCAGACGCGGGCAACTTCTTTGGCCGGCAAACGATAACGCGGCACATAGGCGCCATAGCCGACGATGCCCACGCCGCGAATGGGTTTGAGCATATACGACAACCTCTTGAAAGCGAACTACCTGTCGCTTGATTTGCCTTGACGCAACTGCGCCAACAGCTCGGCGGCCCGATCGGCCCGGATGACGCGCTCCCGGACCATGCTGGCGGCCACCTGATCAATCTCGGCGCCCACCGCGCCGGCAGCGATGGCCACCTGGCGCGCGTGAAGCGCCATGTGCCCCTTCTGGATCCCCTCGGTCGCCAGCGCGCGCAGCGCGGCCAGGTTCTGCGCCAGGCCCACCGCCACAACGATCTCGGCCAGCTCGCGCGCCGTTGTCACGCCCATGATCTGCAACGCGAGCCGCGCCACCGGGTGGACGCGCGTCGCGCCGCCCACCGTGCCGACCGCCAGCGGCAGTTCCAGGCTACCGACCAGATCCCCGGCGGGCGTCAACGACCACTCGGATAGGGAGCGATAGTGGCCATCGCGCGCCGCGTAGGCGTGCGCGCCGGCCTCGATCGCGCGCCAATCGTTGCCGGTGGCGATCACGACGGCGTCTATGCCGTTCATGATCCCTTTGTTGTGCGTCGCGGCCCGATACGGATCCACCGCGGCCAGCGCATACGCCTCCACGATCCGGCGGGCTACCACATCGCCCGGCAGATCGGTGGTTTCCAGCGCGGCGGCCGGGATCACGCAGCGGGCCGAGGCCAGCCGGCGATCGGCCAGGTTCGAGAGGATGCGCAGGTTGACCCGGCCGCCGGTGATCTCTGCCACCAGGGGCGCCAGCGCCTCGCAGGCCGTGTTGACCATGTTGGCCCCCATGGCGTCCCGGCAGTCGTAGAGGATGTGGACGACCAGCATCGGTCCGGCCGGCGTATCGGCAAACAGGTACGTCTCGACGTCGCGCGCGCCGCCGTGCAGGCTGACGATCACCGGGTCGGTGCGGTTGGCCAGGTCGAGCAGGCGCTGCTTCTGGGCCTGGAGGCGTTCGGCGGCGGCCTGCAGGTCGGCCACGTCGAGCACCTGGATCTGGCCGATCATCAGCGACTCGGTCGTCTCGGCGTGAAAGCCGCCGCCGGCGCGCGCCAGCCTGGCCGCAAAGCTGGCGCCCGCCACCACCGACGGTTCTTCGATGACCATCGGCACGAGCACATCCCGGCCGTTGATCAGAAAGTTCGTGGCGATGCCCAGCGGCAACGCGTACAGGCCGATGACGTTTTCGATCATCTTATCGGCCTGGGCCAACGACAGGCATACCTCCAGTTGCGCGGCCTGTTCGGCCGTCAGCCCGGCCCGATTGACGATGATCTTTTTCCGCTCGGCCGGCGTCAGATTATAGAAGCCACTGATGCGCGAAGATCCGTTCATAAACATGTCTCGCTTTATAAGGCATACTGGCTGTCAAAACCTATCAGGTTTCGCCCCCTATGGACCCAGGGTGGAAAGCGGCAGGACCGCAGCCGCCACCGGCGCGGTGAGCAGTTGAGGATAAAGGCCCAGGAGCACGCCGAACGCTACCAGGAGCAGGGCAATCAAGGCGGCCAGCAACGACTCGCGCTCGACCCGGGCATAGGTGAGCCGGCCGAAACAGGCATAGCCCGCCCGTACGGTGCCGATCATCACGCCGGTCGCGCCGAGCAGCAACATGACGACCCAGCGCGGGTCGTTCTCGCCCAACAGTTGCCACAACGCCCAACGCGAAGCAAACTGGGAGGTCAAGGGCAACCCGACCAGCGCCATCCCGCCCGCTACCAAAGCGATGACCGCGATCGGCATGCGCGAGAGCGCGCCGTGCAGGCGCTCCAGGCGGTCGCTGGCCATGCGGTGTCGGATGATCGCCGCGCCGGTGGCAACGGTGAAGAGCGCGAAAGCGCGCGTCAGCGCCAGCCAGATGGCCGTCGGCAGGCCGGCCGTGCCGCGCAAGGCCATCGCCACCAGCAGCACGCCATAATCATAGAGCCCGGCATAGCCCAGGAAGCGTCCCAGGGTCGGCTGGGTGGCGGCCAGCGCACCGGCCAACATGGCCGTGAAAACGCCGAGCCACAGGAGCCAGCGCGCGCTATCTATGGCCGAAGCGAGCCACGGGTAGGTGACCAGGAAGCGTTGGAGCAGGAACAACACGGTGCTTTGGCCGCCGATCCACAGAAAGGAGGCGACGATCGCCGGCGATTGGCCGGCCAGTGCCGGCGTCGCCGCGTGCAAAGGCACGGGCTGGAGCAACAGGACGAAGCCGGCCACCAGCAGCCAGCCGGCGATCACCAGGGGCGTCTGATCGTCCGGGTTCAGGGGCGCCTGCTCGATGTACCACTGGGCGAGCAGGAAGAGGGGCGCGGCCAGGGTGGGGAAGAGCAACTGACGCCAGGCCCCGCGCGTATCGCCGATCCTGCCGGCCTGGATCAAAAACACCGCGACGATGGACCCCAGGACGAGGGCAAAAGGCGCCAGGATCAGCGGCCTGAGCATGGCCGCAACCGCCCACGCCGCCAACAATACCAGCCCGAAAGGGTAAAATGTGCGGCCCTGATAGGTGAGCCAGGCCAAAATGAAGGCCGCGGCGGCCACCATCAGCAAGAACACCAGCAGCATCTGCGGGGCCGGGCCGATCTGCAACGTCATGCCTTCCCAGACGACCGCCTTGCCCAACCATACGGTCCGGCCGGCCACTGCGGCCGGCGCGTCGAGGGGCAACAGCCAGATCAGCAGCGCCAGGCCGAGCGTCATGCCTCCGGCCAGCAGCGCCGTCAACCCTTCGAACCGGCGCAGAAAATAGAGCGCGGCGGCCCCCAGGAGCAAAGATCCCACCAGAAGCTCAGCGCCCGAAATCATCCGCTTCTCCCAAGGGGGATGACGGCGCCATGGCCTGGGGCCGCGCCGCCACCAGCCCGCGCGCCAACATCAAATAGGCAATGGCCAGGCCCAACAAGATCTGCCCCCCTTCCATCAGGCCGATCAACATCCGCTGTCGGTCGAGCGTCAACAGCAGGACCTGTGCCCCTCCCAATACGGTCAACAAGGAGAGGCCGGCGTGCAACGGCTCTTCGTGCAGGGCCAGGCCCAACAGGCCGATCAGGATCAGCCAGGAGACGAGATCGCGAAAGAGCGGCTCGACCTTGGGCAGCTCGACCTGTTCGTGCATGAACAGGAACGCCACGGCGGCCAATCCGACCGTCAGGCCGCGAAAGACGGTCAACGAGGCCATTTGCGGCCAGCGATCTTCCCAGCGCACGCCGCTGGCGGGGTGCCAGCGCAACTGGCGCGCCGAGAGGTAGAACATCACCCCGGTAAGGCCGGCCGTAATCGCATGGATCAGCGCCCATTCGGTGGGAATCACCCGGGAAAGGAGCAGCGTCAGCATCACCGAAAGGGCGGCGTACGCCAGCAGCACGATGCGCCAGTCGCGTGCTACAACGATGAGTGCCGCGGCGCCGGCCGCGATCAACACGGCCGGCAAGCCCACCAGGATGCTCAGTTGGCGAAAGAGATCGGCAAGCGTCATGCGTGTTTACCCTGGTAGCAACACCCACAGGATCAGGCCGGCCAGCGCCAACCAGCCCAGATAGCCCTCTCCTTCGCCGAGGGTGGCGAAATATTGGAGGCCGCTTCCGAGCAGACGGAGGCCGGCAACCGCTCCGCGATAGAGCCACTCCAGGCCGACAACCTGGCCGATGATCTGTTGCCAGCCACGCATCCCTTGGAAGAGCCGATCGCGCCAGAGGCCGAGCAGGGTTCCCAGCCCGGCCGAGAGCACGAGGCCGATCCAGACGGAGCGCCGCGACGTCGCAATGATCTGCGCCAGGTTTTGGCCGGCCTCGGGCAGCGAGAAGCCGACCAGGCCGGCCAGATGCTGGGGAAAGAGCCCCCAACCGACCGCCGGCACGGCCAGCAATGCGACCGCCGCGGCGACGCGCCACCGCACGCTCCAGGTGGCCGAGGCCGCCTGGGGCCGGATGGCCGCGGGCTCCGGCCGGCGCACGTTTTCCCACAGGGCTGCCACGAGCAGGGTCTCGCTCACCAGGACGACGCCGAAGAGCGGCGCGGCGAGCGCCAGTTCGGTGGGGAAGATCAGCGCCGAACGGGCCAGGAAGCCCACCGTGCCCGGCATGCCCCATAAGACGAGCGCGCCGGCGAGCGCCGGCCAACGCCAGGCGCCGTCGGCCCCGCGCGGCCAAAGCCCGGCCGCCAGCAGCGCGGCGCCCAGGCCGAACGCCAGGAGGGGCCAGGCGAAGGTCGCCGGGCCCGGCACGGCCGATACGTAGGCCGCCAGCAAGACCACACTGGCGCGGTTGACCGCGATCCAACGCCAACGCCACGCGGCGCGGCCGGCCAGCCACGCGGCCATGGCCGATCCCAGGAGCGCCAGCGCGCCGAGCGCCACCCATTCGGGCCGCCGCGTCAGCTCGGCGCCGGCCAAAGCCTGAACGCGCGCCAGGAACCAAATGCCCGCGACCGGGCCGATCAGGTGGCCGGCCGCGTCGGGCCCGGCGCGGCCGTAGCCCGGCGCCGTCAACCAGAAGTGGAACGGGTAAACGCCCGTCCGCATCAACCCCAGCAGCCACAGGAGGGCCAATTCCTGGCGGCCGAACCGTCCGCCGATCAGCGGCGCCGGCAAGCCGGCCTCGCCGAGCATGACCACCACGAAGAGCAGCAGCGGCATGGTCATGGCCAACAGGCCCCATGTGCGGCCGGCCGGCTCCTTCTGTCGGCCGGGGTACAGGCGCAACACCAGGAGCGCATCGAGCACCGGCCAACTGCTGGCGACGGTGAGCATGTTGGCCGAGCAGACGAAGACGATCGCGGCTGCGGCAAGCCATAACGTGCGTTCGAGCGAACCCACGATCGGCTCTTCGGTCGGCTCATCCTCGTCCAACAAGAGGAGCACGGCCGTCAGAAGGAGCAGCAAGAGGACCGCCAGGCCGTTCCACCCATCCATCTGCCAACGGAGGGGCGCGCCGGCCACGGTGAGCGGCTGCCAGCGCCACCCCACCTCGCGGCCGGCCGGCGAGGCCATGACGCGCAGCCAGCTCCAGCTCGCTGCCGCCACGATCAGCAACGCCAGCGGCCAGCGCAACCGGCGCCGTGCGCCGCGTGGCCGGCCCCACGCATATCGCCGGGAAAACCGAGAGGCAAGCCACAAAAGCAAGCCGCCCAGCGCCAGGATCAGCGCCGGGCCAAGCGGTTGCAAGAGGAGAGGACGAATCATGATCACCGGAGAGACATTTTACCGCCGCAACGGATGGATGGCAAATGGGCGGCCCGTGTCGCAAAAAGCACGTTCACATTGCCGATTCGCCGCCGATCCTCTATAATGAACACATCAGGTCGGGTAAGTGCCCGAGCGCCGGCCCGACATTGATTGACCTTGCTCAGGAGGCTCGATGCAATCTTTGGTGGAATGCGTGCCCAACTTCAGCGAAGGCCGCCGGCCCGAAGTGCTTGATCGCCTTGCGGCCGTCTTTCGGGGCCATCCGGAGCTCCGTCTCCTCGACATCGAAAGCGATCCCGACCACAATCGGTCGGTCTTCACCCTGGTCGGGCCGCCCGACACGATGGTCGAGGCGATGTTCGAGGCGATCAAGACGGCCGCGGCGTTGATAGACATGGAGCAACATCGCGGGGCGCATCCGCGCATCGGCGCGACCGATGTGGTGCCCTTCATCCCCCTGCGCGCGATGGAGATGGCCGATTGCGTCGCTCTGGCGCGGCAACTGGGGCAGCGGGTGGGGGAAGAGTTGCAGATCCCGGTCTATCTCTACGAAGCGGCCGCCACGCGGCCCGATCGGGTGAACCTGGCCGACATCCGCCGTGGGGAATATGAGGGGTTGAAGGCCGAGATCGCCACCAATCCCGATCGCCGGCCCGATTTCGGCCCGGCCCGGCTCGGTTCGGCCGGCGCCACGGTCATCGGCGCCCGCACCTTCCTGATCGCCTTCAACGTCTACCTGACCACCGCCGACGTGGAGATCGCCCGCAAGATCGCGAAGACGATCCGCGGCAGCGCCGGCGGCCTGCGCTACGTAAAAGCGCTCGGCCTGTCGGTCAACGGCAAAGCCCAGGTGAGCATGAATTTGACCGACTTCGAGAAGACGCCTATCCACGTGGCCGTGGAGCTGATCCGCCGCGAGGCCCAGCGCTATGGCGTGGCCATCGAATCGAGCGAGCTGATCGGGCTGGTGCCGCAACAGGCGTTGCTCGACGCCGCGGCCTGGTATCTGCAGCTCGACAACTTCCGGCCCGATATGGTGTTGGAGAACCGCCTGGCCGGGTAGGGCGAAATTATGAATGTTAAGAATTTATTCCGGTAATCGAGCCGCGCTCGCCGCGCTGTCGGCCCGCCCGGACATGATGAATGTTGAAAAATTAAACCGGTAATTGTCTGCGCCCGCGCGCTGTGCGT
>JBBIKA010000107.1:0-14064 GCA_037445695.1 Chloroflexota bacterium | reverse complement strand
TTTTCCCTATCCCCCCCCCCCCCCCCCCCCCCCCCCCCAAACGGGGGCGGGGGGGGGGGGGGGGGGGTTTTGGGGGGGGGCTACCCCCCCCGCAAACCCATTCCGCCTTCTCCCCGCTCCCTCTCAGGGGGCGGGGCCGGGGGTGGGGGCAACGCGGTGGTTCATGGGAACGGCCACTGCTCCTCGGCGCGCAATAGCGGCTCCGCGCCTTGCGCCTGCAACATCGCCTTCACCTCATCCGGCGTGCGGCGCCGGCCCGGCCATGGATCGGCGGCCGCCGCGCGGATCACCAGCCGCGCCACGGCCGCGGCCGCCAGCCGGATCGCCTGCACGCTGACTTTGTCCAGCGTGTCGGCCGCGGTGTGGCCCCAGCCGCGCGGCCCTTTATCGCCGCTCGTGTGGATGAAGGCCGAGGGGATGCCCTGCACGGTGAACGGGAACTGGTCGGAGAAGGGCACCAGGTACTCGCCCACGTCGAGATCGGTCGCCAGCTCGTCGGCCATCTGCCGGAAGACCGGCGCCAGTTCGCTGCAATCTTGCAGCCCGCAGCCGACCCGATCCCCCGTGCCGACGCAATCCAGGTTGAAGACGAAGCGCAAGGCGTCCAGCTCGGCCAGGTGCTGTTGCACATAGGCGTAGGAGCCGAGCATGCCCAATTCCTCCGCGCCGAAGGCGACGAAGCGCACAGCGTGCCGAAGTTGCCCGCGCAGCGGAACGAGGGCTCGCGCGATCGCCGTGAGCGCCGCGATGCCCGACGCGTTGTCAATCGCGCCCTGGGCGATGTCGTGGCCGTCCAGGTGGCCGCCGACGATGAACGCGGGCGCCGTTCCACCGCCGCCTTGGCCGGTCGACGACCCGGCCAGCTCCCCCACCACGTTCCACGACTCGCTGCGCCACAAGCGGTTCTCCAGCCGCAGGCGCAGACGCAATGGTCCGGCAGTGGCGGCCCAGCGCGCCAGGTCGAGGCCGACCTCGTAGGGGATGCCGATGGCCGGCAACGCCTGGTCGAGCGCACCATCCTGGACAAAGACCAGGCTGCCGGTTGGGGGCAGCATGCCCGGCTGATCGTCCACGAAGACGAACGCGGCCGCGCCGGCCGCCTTGACGCGGGCATATTTCTGGAGCCGGTGTTCGGGCCGCGTTCCGGCCGGACCGCCGTTCTTCACCAGCGCGATCTTGCCGCGCAGCGCAGTGCCGGCGCGCTGCACATCGGCCTCCAGCCCGAAGCCCAGATCAATCGCCTCGGCCTCCAGGTCGCACGTCGGCGCGTAGGGCAACGCCAGGCACGGATAATGGCGCTCGACCGGCGCGATCAAGCTGAGCTCGGCGCGGCCGCGCGCCCAGGCGGTGAACGGAAACGGCTCCAGCCGCACATCGTGCAGCCCGCTGGCGCGCCACCAGCCGGCCACCATCTCAGCCGCGCGGCGATAGTCCTCGCTGCCGGCGAACCGACCGTTACATTCTTGGCACAGGCGCTCCAGGTCGCGCGCCACGGCGTCGTCGGCCCAGATCTCGCCGCAGATGGCGCGGTCAAGCAACGCAAAATCATTGGCAGTCATGTTCGTCCTTACCTGATGGTCTGCTGCGGATCGAGCGCATCGCGCAGGCCGTCGCCGAGCAAGTTGAAGCCGAGCACGGTGAGCATGATGGCGAAGCCCGGGAAAAAGACCATGTGCGGATCGGTGCGCAGGAACGGAATGCCGTCGCTGATCATGGCGCCCCACTCGGGCAGGGGCGGCTGCGCGCCCAGGCCCAGGAAGCCCAGCGCGGCCGCAAAGAGGATCGCGCCGCCGATGCCCAGCGTAGCCTGCACGATCAGGGGCGAGAGGCTGTTGGGAAAGATGTGGCGGAGCATGATGCGACGGTCGCGCGTGCCCACCATGCGCGCGGCCACCACGAACTCGCGCTCGCGCAACGAGAGCACCATCGAGCGCATGACGCGCGCATAGCCGGGAATGCCCACCACGGCCACCGCCAGCATCGTGTTTAGTAGCCCCGGCCCGCGCACGGCCACGATCGCGATGGCCAACAGGATGCCCGGAAAAGCCAACAGCACATCCATGAGGCGCATGATGACCGAATCCACCGAGCCGCCCAGATAGCCCGACAGCATCCCCAGGGTGACGCCGACGATGCTGGAACCGGCGACCACCGCCAGGCCGACCACGATGGAGATGCGCGCGCCGTGGGCAATGCGCCGCAGCATGTCGCGGCCCAGGCGGTCGGTGCCGAAGGGATGTTGCCAGGACGGCCCCTGCCGCGCTTCGGCCAGGTTCGAATCGGTAGTCGGGTCGTATGGGCTGAAGATCGGCGCGCCGACGGCCACCAGGACGACGAAACCGACGACGGCCAGGCCCACGCGGCCGTTCCAACTGGCCAACAGCCGGCGCACCGCATCGCGAAACAGTCCGCGCGAACGCCGGACGGTCAGCTCGCTGTCGGAGGGTGTGGGTGAATGGAGGGTCATGGGTGTCATTGGTAATTAGGGATTAGAGATTGAGCCTATCGGTATCGGATGCGCGGATCCAGGTAGGCGTAGGAAATGTCCACAAGCAGGTTGACGAAGACGTAGATCGTCGCGCTGACGAGCACGGCCGCCTGGACGATGGGATAATCGCGCGCCAGGATGGCGCGATAGGTCCATAAGCCCATGCCGGGCCACGAAAAGATCGTCTCGGTCAGGATCGCGCCGCCCAGCAGGCCGCCCAACTGCAGACCGACGACCGTGACCACCGGCAACAGCGCGTTCTTGAGCGCGTGGCGGATGATGACGAGCTGCTCGGCCAAGCCTTTGGCGCGCGCGGTGCGCACGTAATCCTGGCGCATCACCTCCAACATGCTGGAACGCGTCAGCCGGGCCAGGATCGGCATGATCGTGGTGCTGAGCACGGCCGAGGGCAGGATCAGGTGCCAGACGGCATTGGCGAACAGCTTGAGGTCGCCCATCAGCAAGGTGTCTATCAACATGAAGCCGGTGTGGCGGACGACCGTCAGATCCACGTCGAGGCGGGCGCTCGGCGGAAAGACCTTGCGATTGACCGCCAGCGCGTAGATGAGCATGAGGGCCAGCCAATAGATCGGCATCGAAACGCCGACGAGGGCCGCGAACATGGTGCCGATGTCAATCCACGAGTTTTGTTTGATGGCCGAAATAATGCCGATGCCCACGCCGACCGTGACACCGATCAACAAGCCAAAGACCACCATCTCGATGGTGCCCGGCAACCGCTGTTTGAGCTCGTCCATCACCGGCGTATAGCCGATGATGGATCTGCCCAGATCGCCCCGCAAGATGCGACCCATCCACTCGAAATACTGGATGTAGATCGGCCGGTCGAGTCCCATCTCGCGGCGGACGCGCTCGATATCCTCGAGCCGGGCCTTTTCGCCGAGCATGACGACGACCGGATCGCCGGGAATCATCCGAATCAGGAAGAAGACGACCAGAGAGACGCCGATCAGGACCGGGATCAGAGCCAACAAGCGACGGATAATGTATTGAGCCACCGGTCTACTCCGCAGAGGAGATCGCAAGACAGGAAACAGGGATCAGAAGCCAGGGTGCGTGCTTCTGATCCCTGATCGTCACATGGCTAACGGCACGACAGTTACTTCTTCGTCAGCCAGATGTGCTCGTACCACGAGCGGAAGACCACCGGGATGTAGCCCTTGACCTCGTTGCGCATGACCACCGTGCCCTGCACCCAGACGACCGGAATGCGCGCGACGTCGTTGTGGATCAGCATCTCGGCTTCCTGATAGAGCTTCTCGCGCTTGGCGATGTCGGCCTCTTTGCGGCCTTCCAGCAGAAGCTGAGCTACCTTGTCGTTGGCGTAGCAATCTTCCTTCTTGGGCTTGCCGATGTCATGATAGAAGTGCCAGCCGAGGTAGTTGTCCGGGTCGCCGTTGTCGGAGCCCCAGCCTAGCATCCACATCGGGAACTTGCCGTTGTTGCGGTCTTCCAGATACGCGCCCCAGTCCTTGGTCTTCAGGTTGACCTTGATGCCTACCTTGGCCAGGTCGGCCGCGATGGCCTCGCCGATGGCCTTGGAATCGGGGAAGTAGCCGCGGATGACCGGGATGTACCAGAAGTCGGTCTCGAAGCCGTTGGGCAACCCCGCCTTGGCCAGCAATTCTTTGGCCTTGGCCGGATCGTACTCATACGGCTTGACGTCGGGGTTCGAGCCCAGCACGGCCGGCGGCTGGAACGAGCCGGCAAGCTGGCCGTATTCGCCGTAGAACGGCTTGATCAGCGCGGCCCAGTTCACGGCATGAGCGATCGCCTGGCGCACCTCCAGCTTGTCGAACGGCGGCGTGCACTGCTGGAAGGCGATGTAGCCGGTGGAGAGGGCCGGCGTCTTATAGATCGTCAGGTTCGGGTCTTTGGCCGCGGCGGGCAGATCGGTCTGCGCCAGGTCGGCCTGGAAGACCGTGCCGGCCTTCAGCTCGGCGAAGCGGGCCGAGTTGTCTGGGATCGAGCGGAAGATCAGCTTGGCAATGCGCGGCGGGCCGCCCCACCACTCATTGTTGCGCTCCAGGGTGATGTGGTCATCCTTCACCCACTCGACGAACTTGAACGGCCCGGTACCGATCGGCTTGGAAGCCGGCGTGCCGTACTTGTCGCCCTGCTTCATCACTTCCTGCGGATCTACCATGGAGAAGACGCCCGCCAGCGAGAGCTTGGCCAGCAACACGGCCGACGGCTGCTTGAGGGTGACCTGGACGGTATATTCGTCGAGCACCTTCACATCGGTGATGGCCGATTCCTCGCCGAACTCCGCGTCATAATACTCGAAGGTCTTGCCGAAGCGCCACGGATTGTTCTTGTCGCGCCAGCGATCCATGTTCCACTTGACGACCTCGGCGTTGAATGGATTGCCGTTGTGGAACTTGACGCCCTTGCGCAGGTGGAAGATCCAGGTCTGGCTATCCTTGGTTTCCCAGCTCTCGGCCAGCCAGGGGATCGGCTTGGTGCTGGTGCCTTCCAGGCGGATCAGCGGCTCGTTGATCTCACCGATCACGCGCCACGATTCGCCGTCGGTCTGCGGGCCGACATCCAGGCCCACGGTGTCGCCGCCGCGGCCGACGATCATCACGCCGCTCAGTTCGGTCGGCGCGGGGGTGACCGCCGGGGTCACCTCGACCTTGCGCTCGACGATCTTCTCGACGACCTGGGTCGCCACCTTCTCGACGACCTTCTCCTTCTCGACGACGACCGTTTCCTTCACCACCTTCTCCACCACCTGCGGTGTAGGCGCCGCGCAGGTGGTCAGGAGCAAGGAGAGGACGGTGAGGATGCCGATGATGCTGAGTACACGCTTCATGTGCGATCTCCTTCCTCAGGTTGAAGATTGATAGGATGTGACGAAGAACGACCGACGGATTACGGGGTGCAGGTAGCCTTATTCACCACCTCCTCTCATGGCTAATCTGGGGTAGGCTGCGCCATCGCAATCGAAGCGCACGCTTGGTTCTGCGGCTGGGCGAGTGACGCCAATAATTTAATTATCGCCCAGGGAACACCGCTTGTCAAACAGGCACATCCCGGCATCAGCGCGCTCAGATCACCTCAAGCCCGTCGCGATCCGGCAACGCCGGGAAGGCCGCGTGCGGCTCGGTCTGATACCAAAACGCCGTAGAGGCGATATCGTCTTGCAACGGCAAGTAGCGCGACTTGCCTTCGAGCGGCGACCGCCACCCTAGCGCCTGGATCGTCACCCGTAGATCCTGCTGGAAGCGGATCGGGTCCATGATGTGCCAGCGATACATGCCGAAGCGCTGTTGCACCTGATACAGGCCGTCCCCCTTGATCACCTGCGGCAGGCCGGAATAGGGCGAGGAAAAGACGCAATATTCGCCCTTGGGCTGCTCGAAATCCCACGCGCCACCGAAGTAATCCTCGGTGCCGGTGCCGCAGATCGTCGGCCAATCGGTGTCGCCGTCCAGATAGAACTTGATCTCTCCCTCGCCCCACCAGCCGTTGTTGTGGACGCCCCAGGCGATGTAGGTGCCCACGTAGTGGCCTTGGCCGCGCACGCCATCCAGCAGGGTATGCACCTGCTTGTAGGGGAGCGGGTTGCTGCGCCGCCATTGGGCATGGAAATAGGCGCGATCCTCAGGCACATCGGTCAAGGCGTAGGTGATCTGATAGTAGAAGCCGCGCACCTCGTCGGGCGTGACGTTCTCCACGGTGATGCGGGCGTGCTTGCGGAACGGCATCTCCCAGTAGGAGTTGAAGCCGCCGGCCGGATTGACGCACACCGCCAGCGATTGCACGTTGGCGCGTTGACACCAGCCCATGCAGAAGAAGTCGCCCAGGGGCGTCTCCACCGAGGGGGTCGGCTCGTCATCCCAATACATGCGCAGCACCAGGCGGCGCCACGCGTTGGGATGCACGGTGAGCCAGATGTGCTGGATGGCTCCCGGCCCGGCAATGTCGGCCAGGGTGGTGATGCTGTTGCCGGCCAGGTGGATGCAGGGCGAGACCTTCCAGCCGCGGCCCAGTTCGCGCGCGGCCTCGGCCCCTGTGCCCTCGGTCGCCATGCCGCCCTGCCCTTTGGCGCCGGTGAAGTTTTCCGCGCTGATCGAGCGCGTGACCGCATTGGAGAGCCTGGACAGATGGCCCAGGCTCATGTCGAGGCCGTTGAACCCGAGTTTCATGATGCTGCTCCTTCTGTGCTGTGCTTTGTCACAACATGTTCGAATCTCATCCCGCCAAAAGCCGGTGCCGCGTCAGGTGAGATTATGCGTTTTTATCTCATTCACCCCCACCCCCTTCCCGCCCCCTATCAGGGGGCGGGAAGAAGTCGAAAGGGGGTTTGCGGGCGACAAAGCCGCCCGCAAACCCCTTCCTCAGCGCCCCCCGCTCTCCCCTGAAAGGGGAGAGCGGGGGTGGGGGTGAGAGAGGTTACACGGCCCAAAAAGCAGAGTTGATTAGCGGCGCAGCCATACCTGCATCTGCCCGGCCGCGCGATTGGCCCAGGCGTAGTACGGGATGGCCGTGATCTGCACCGGCCGGCCGCCGACCGCCGAACCGGCCGCGCCGGCGGTCCGGTAAAGCCGCTGTGTCCAGCCGGCGTCGGGCGGCTGCACCTCGCCTTCCGCGGCCAAAACCACCACGCCGCCCAGCAGGTCCGGCCGCTTCTCGGCCGCCAGCCCGGCCCGCGCGGGCAACGCCAGATCGCGCAGGTCCACACCGGGATGATCGGCGGCTTCGACGCAATAGAGCAGCGGCCCGCGCATGAGCGCCGCGCGGCCGACGTTCTCCAGCGCGTAGGGATGGCTCTCGACCTGTCGAGGCGGCATCGGCAGGTGCAGGCGCACCATATCGCCCGGCCGCCACAGCCGACGGATGCCGACGTAGCTGCCCGGCGCCGCCGCGGCGAGCGGAACGCCGTTCACCGTCAGGCCGACGGGCTCTGCGCACCAGCCCGGAATGCGCAGCCGCAGGTCGAACTCGGCCGCGGCGTCTATCGTCAGCGTCACCGCGCCGTCCCACGGGTAATCCGTCTCCTGGCGCACGCCCACCGGCCGGCCATCGGGCAGCGTCAAGTGGGCCGCGCCGGCCGCGTACAGGTGACACCAGACCGCGTCGGCCGAGACGCTGTAGAAGTAAGCGGGCAGTGAGGCCAACAGCCGGGCGATGTTCGGCGGACAACACGCGCAGGCGAACCACGGCTGGCGGCGATGCGATCCGTCGTTCGCCAGCGGATTGACATAGAAGTAATGCACGCCGTCGAGCGACAGGCCGGCCAGAAAACCGTTGTAGAGGGCCAACTCCAGGATGTCGGCGTAGGCCGCGTCTCCCTCGAGCGCCAACATGCGCCATGCCCACATGATCAGCGCGATGGCGGCGCACGTCTCGGTATAGGCGCGGGCATTGGGCAGCTCGTAGTCGTCGCCGAACGCCTCTCCTTCGTGCCGCGCGCCCGCGCCGCCGCTGATGTAGAGCTGCCGGGTCGTCAGGTTGTGCCACATGCGCTCCAGCGCGGCCCGCACGGCCTCCTCGCCCGACTCGGCATAGAGATCGGCCGCGCCGGCGTTGAGGTAAAGCGCGCGCACCGCGTGGCCCACCATGCGGTCGAGCGCGCGGAACGGCTTGTGATCCTGATGATAGGGGCTGCCGCCGATGATCCCCTGCCCGCGCACATCCAGGAAGTATTGCGCCTGCGCCAGGTACTTCTCGTCGCCGGTCGTCCGCGCCAGCTCCACAAGGCCCAGCTCAACCTCCGGGTGGCCGCAGGTGCCGCTGCGCTGCGGCGGGGGGCCGAACACCGAACAGATGTAATCGGCAAAGCGCCGGGCAATGGCCAACAGCCGGTCGTTGCCGGTGGCGCGATAGTGCGCCGCCGCGGCCTGAAACAGATGGCCGGCGCAATACAGCTCGTGTGCATCCTTCAAGTTCGACCAGCGCTGATCGGCCCGCTCGAGCGCGAAATAGGTGTTCAGATAGCCGTCGGGCTGTTGCGCGGCCTCGACCTCCGCGATGGCCAGGTCTACCATCTGCTTCAGGGTCGGGTCATCCCGGGTGGCCATGGCCCACGAGGCCGCCTCGATCCACTTGTAGACGTCGGAGTCGTTGAAGAAATAGCCCTTGAAGGGGGTCGCGGCGGGGTCAATCTTGCCGGATACCCGGCGAAAGTTGTCGAGCCGGCCGGTCTCTTCGATGAGCTGGAACTGCGTCGGCAGGGTGGCGCGATACAACAGATCTCGCCGCGGGGCCCAAAACGTGTCGGCCAGGGTCACGGCGGTCAACGGCACGGGCTTGAGCCGGGCGTGCGCGGCGGTCGAGGTATCAACGACGATAGGGGATGGGTGGGTCATGGTGGCTCCTTTGCAGGCGCTCTTGTGGGTCTTCGTGCTTGTTTAGGCTTCTGATTATAACACAAGAAGGCCGCTCGTGCAGATTGGCGCGCATGGCTTTTTTGCTCAGTTCCGTTGTGTGGTTGTACAATTGATTTTGCAAGCGCCTTGCGCGTCGGGTTGCCGTCCACGAACAGGGCTACGAATGCATGGCATGGCATGGGATTGGGCGAGCAGGGCCATCGCGACGACCGGCGGCCGCGGCCGCGAATTCGCGCATTCGTGAGAAATTCGTGGACGGCCCCGCGACCATCTCATGACCATCGGGGGATATATTCATGCCTCACGACACCATGACCCCGCGCGAACGTTGGCTCGCCGTGCTCACCCGCCGTCCGGCCGATCGCGTGCCGCTGGACTATTGGGGTACGATCGAGGCGACCGTCAAGCTGATTCGGCATCTGGGCTTGAGCACCGACAGCGAAGCCGCGTTGATCGCCGCATTCAAGCGCGGGGGCCGCGCGGCCCGGCTGGGCACGCGTCGGGTTGACGCGCTGCGCCGGCAGATGCTCGACCGCCTGCACGTGGACTACGTGGTGACGGTCGCCCCGCGCTACGTCGGCCCTCCGCTCAAGCCGCATACCGACGTGTTCGGCTGCCGCTATCGCGACGTCGAGTACGGCACGGGCACATACGGCGAATGCGTCTATCACCCGCTGGCGCGCTACAGCTCGGTCGAGGAGATCGAGCGCCACTACACCTGGCCCGATCCCGACTGGTGGGACTACAGCGAGATCCCGGAACAGATCAAGGGCTGGGCAGATACGCATCCGATTCGCGGGGGCGGATCCGAGCCGTTCCTGATCTACAAGAACCTGCGCGGCCAGGAACAGGCGTTCATGGACCTCGTCGAGCACCCCGACATCGTCCACTACTGCCTGGACAAGCTCTTCGATCTTGCCTACACCAACACCCTGCGCATCTACGAACAGATCCCCGGCAAGGTGATGATCACCTACGTGGCCGAAGACATGGGCGCGCAGGATGGCCTGATGTTTTCGGTCCGCCACATCCGCGAGTTTCTCCTGCCGCGCATGAAGCGGATCATTGACCTGGCGCACAGCGCCGGCGCCTTCGTCTTCCACCACAACGACGGCGCGGTGCGCAAGATCTTGCCGGACATGATCGCGTTGGGCATTGACGTGTTGAACCCGATCCAGTGGCGCTGCAAGGGGATGGATCGCGAGGGGCTGAAACGCGACTTCGGCGACAAGCTCATCTTCCACGGCGCTATGGACAACCAGTACACCCTGCCGTTCGGCACGGTGGCAGAGGTACGGCAAGAAGTGTTGGACAACCTGCGCATCCTCGGCGCGGGCGGCGGCTACATCCTGGCGCCCTGTCACAACATCCAGGCCGTCAGCCCGCCGGAGAACATCGTGGCAATGTACGAGACGGCATATGAATACGGGGCGTTTTAACGTTCGAACGTTTGAACGTTCAAACGTTCTAACTTTTGAACGAAAGGATTCCTATGACCAAGTTAGCTTTCATCGGCGCCGGCAGTTTGGGCTTCACGCGCGGGCTCGTGCGCGATGTGTTGACCTTCCCCCTGTTGCAAGACGCGGAAATTGCCCTGATGGACATTGACCCGGAGCGGCTGGACTTCGCGTACCGGGCGGTCAGCAAGATCGTCGAGATGGGCCACTACCCGGCCAAAGTCACCGCGACGCTCAATCGCCAGGAGGCGCTCGCCGGCGCCGACGCGGTGATGGTCACCATCCTGGCCGGCAGCACGGATGTCTGGCAATACGATATCCTGATCCCCAAGGAATTTGGGGTAGACATCAACATCGGCGACACGCGCGGGCCGGCGGGCATCTTCCGCGCATTGCGCACCATCCCGGTGATGCTGGAGATCGCGCGCGACATGGAGCGCCTCTGCCCCGACGCCACCATGCTGAACTACACCAACCCGATGGCGATGCTCTGCCGCGCCATGCAGCGCGAGACGAAGATCAAGCTGACCGGCCTGTGTCACAGCGTGCAGGGCACGGCCATGATGCTGGCCCGCTGGATCGGCGCGCCGTACGAGGAGATCACCTATACTTGCGCCGGCATCAATCATATGGCGTGGTACCTGAAGTACGAGTGGAACGGCCAGGACGCGTATCCGCTCATCCGCAAGGCGATCACCGAGAACCCGGACATCTACAACGAAGAACAGGTGCGCAATGAGATGTTCCTGGCACTCGACTACTACGTCACCGAATCGTCCGGCCACAACTCGGAGTACAACTGGTGGTTCCGCAAGCGGCCCGACCTGATCGAAAAGTACTGCACGCACGGCACCGGCTGGAATCCGGGCGAGTACGCCTATGTTTTGAAGCGATATCGGGAACGGGAAAGCACCTGGCGCGAGGAGGCGAAGCAGTGGTTTGCCCGCGAGACGCCGATCTCGCTGGAGCGCGGGCACGAATACGCGGCCTACATCATCAACGCGCTCCAGGGCGGTGAGCCGTTCCAGTTCAACGGCAACGTGCCCAATACCGGCTTGGTGACCAACCTGCCGCAGGGCGCGTGCGTCGAAGTGCCGGTGTGGGCCTCGAAGAAGGGTTTGGAGCCGGTGTACGTGGGCGCGCTGCCGCCGCAATGCGCTATGCTCACCAACCTCAGCGCCCAGATCGAGGAGCTGGCCGTCGAGGCCGCGCTCACGGGCAACCCGCGGCTGGTCTATCAGGCCATCGCCCACGATCCACTGACCGCGGCCGTCCTCTCGCTGGCCGAGATCCGCGCGCTGACGGACAAGATGCTGGAACAGAACCGGCCCTATCTGCCGCAGTTCAAGCACTTCAAGTCGTGAGCCTTTTTGCCGGAGGAGCCGATTTGCCGGATTTTCGCGATCGCATCAGCGTGCTGGTCTGGGTCGTGCTGGCCGGATTGGTTGTGCAGCGGTTCCTGGTGTTCCCGACGGTGGAGGTGGCCGGAACGGTGTTCGGTTCGCCGATCACGCTGACGATCACCGCGAACACGGCGCTGGCGCTGGCCCTGGCTGCCTTGACGGCCGGCGGCGTCGAAGCGGTGGTGCGCGTCCATCCCTTGAGCCAACGAGACGAGATCGGCCCGCGCGGGCTCTACTGGGGAGTGCCGGTCGCGCTGGTCGGCGTGGCGCTCCTCCTGTTGCCCGATTCGCCTTCCCGCCTGTACTGGCTGATCGGGCTGATCGTGACCGGTGGGGCGCTGGGCCTGAGCTTGATCGGCGTCTACTACACGGTTGATCCGTTCGCCACAGGCTATCGTCGCGCCCGGCTGGCCATGAACGCGCTGACTTACGGGATCGCCCTCGTCCTCTACCTGGTCGTCTATCGCACCCGGGTGCGCAGCATCCTCTCGGCCACCGAGGTGATGTTCGTCAGCGCGCTCCTGGCGTTGGAGCTTCTGCGGGGTAGCCAACGGCCGGCGTTGCAGGTAGGCATCTACGCGGCGATCGTCGGGCTGATCTTGGGCGAGGCGACCTGGGCGCTCAACTACATGCGCCTGCAAAGCCTGGCCGGCGGCCTGATCCTGCTGCTCATCTTTTACAATCTGGTGGGGCTATCACAACACGCGATCCAGGGGCGCCTCGGCCGGCGGGTGCTGACCGAATTCGGCCTGATCACGATCGCCGCGTTGGCCCTGATCTGGGAGTTCGCGCCCCGGATCGCTGGCTGAGGCGGCCGGCCGCGGCCCCGCGGCCGGCCGGAGGAGCAACACGGCGGCCACGATGCCGGCCATGCCCAGCCATTGGCCGGCCTCCAGCCGTTCGCCGAAGAAGAGATAGCCGAAAGCCGTCGCCACGGCCGGCTCCCAGATCGCCACGATTGCGGCCGTGCTCACCGGGATCCACTGCACGCCGATCGTGAACGCCAGGCTGGCGATCAGCGTGGGCACAATGCCCATGCCCAGGATCAGGGCGATCGCGTGGGGCGACGCGAGGCCGCGCGGCAGATCGGTGGGCGGGAAAAGCGCCAGGAGCACGCCCGCGCCGATCAGCAAACCGTAGGTCTGTACCACCCACGGCGCGTTGCGGCGCACCAGCAGCTTGTTGAAGATGCTGTACAGGCCATAGGTGATGCCGGCGCCCAATCCGGCCAGGATCCCCAGGCCGTTCAAGCGCAGCGCCTCCCAATCGTAGATGCGCGCCACCAGCCCCGCGCCGGCCAGCGCACAGCCGAGAGCGACCAGCCCCCGGCGTCCCGGCCGTTCGCCCATCCAGCGCCAGGAGATGAGCGCCACCCACACGGGCGAGGTGTACATCAGCACGGCCGCTACCCCCACGCCCGCCAGATGGATGGCGTTCACGTAGCAGATGAAGAAGAGGGCCACGCCGACCACGCCGTAGGCCAGGAAGGCCGGCCAATCCCGCCGCGGCACCCGCAGGTCAACCCGCAGGGCAAGCAAGGCGACCAACAAGAGCAGGCCGCCCACGCTCCCGCGCAGGGTCGCCGCGGTTAACGGCCGCAGGCCGTAATCGTTGATGAGGAACTTGTAGAAGACGCCGAGCGAGGCCCACAGGGTGGCCGCCACGAGCACCATGAGGTAGCCGCGCACGTTTCGCTGCATCGTGATCATAGATCGCACGACCGCCGCTCAAGCCTCCAGGCCGATCTCCAGGTGCCGGGCACGTTCAAAGTAACTGTTCACCGCTATCCCGCGAATTGCGCCTTGGGAGCGGACCCTCACCCCCTGACCCCCTCTCCCGCCAAGCGGGAGAGGGGGAACCCTGTCAAGGGTGGGGTTTTGGGGCCGCAAAGCGGCCCCAAAACCCCACCATAAAGAACTTCCCCGCCCCCGCTTGCGGGGGCGGGGTTAGGGGTGGGGGCCATACGATGTAACTGTGAACATTTACCTTTCAAAGTGCCTGGCACGTGGGTCCTACTGAAATCGGTAAAGAACCGACGCGAAATTTGGCGTTACGCCGCCTTGTGCTGTATAATAACTGCGCAAACGCCCCCATAGCTCAGTGGATAGAGCGCCGGCCTCCGGAGCCGGGTGCGCAGGTTCGAGTCCTGCTGGGGGTACTGTATCATGCGGCGACCGTCTATCAAGGCGGTCGCTTTTTTTATTTCGAGGCTCTACGGCTTTTGGTGGGAAGATGGTAGGACTCGCAACTTGCGTGGCCCCATCCCCCGGCCCCTTCCCCGCCAAGCGGGGAAGGGGCGAGGCGAATAGCGGGGTATTTTGGCCGCCGAAGGCGGCCAAAATACCCCTTTCAAGGGATTC
>JBBIKA010000106.1:0-14135 GCA_037445695.1 Chloroflexota bacterium | reverse complement strand
GGCACAGACCCAGCCCCGTTATGAATGTTAAGAATTTATTCCGGTAATCGAGCCGTGCTCGCCGCGCTGTCGGCCCGCCCGGACATGAATGTCCGGGCTACCCGGCCGCGCCCGGTAAACCGGGCTGAGCGCCCCGCCGGCATGGTTTTAGCCCCGTTCACGGGGCGTCGCGTGGTAGCCCGGGCGATTTATCGCCGGGCGGGCTCACGTGCCAGGCACCCTCCCAGGTGCCTGGCACGTATGATTTGCTGCGCGGGCCGGCCGGTGCTAAGATGCAGCGGACAAAGCATCTTTCGTCCGCTGCATTGCTGAAACACCGGATACGCCATGATCGCACGCATGCGCCTCGCTACCTCAGGTTACTCTCGCCAGTTTTGGCTCCTCTTTTGGGGCACACTGATCAACAGCGCCGGCGGCTCGATGGTCTGGCCGTTTTTGACGGTCTACATGCGCCAGCATCTGGGCGTGCCGCTCACCTTGATCACGCTGCTCTTCACGCTGAACTCGGCGGCCGGGCTGGTCGCCACTTCGATCGCCGGGTCGGCCGTAGACCGCTTCGGCCGTAAGATCGCCATGGCGCTGAGCCTGGCAGGCAACAGCGCGGTCTATGTGGCCATGGCCGCCGCCCACACCCTGCCGGCCTGGGCGATCCTGATGGCCGCGCTGGGGGTGATCTGGCCGCTCTATCGCGTCGGCGCGGATGCAATGGTGGCCGATATGATCGAACCGGAACGCCGGCCGGCCGCCTACGCGCTGCTGCGCGTGGTGGCGAACCTGGGGATCGCCGTCGGCCCGATGATCGGCGGCTTTCTCAGCACCGTGTCTTATCTCTACGCGTTCGGAGGCGGCGCAGCGACCAACTTCATCTTCCTGCTGCTGGTCCTCCTGGCCGTGCGCGAGACGTTGCCGCAGCGACCTCCGGAGCGGGCCGCGGCCGACGACGGCGGCTATGGCCCGGTCCTGCGCGACCTGCCCTTCCTGGCCTTTTGCGCCATCTACGTGGTGGCGACGATGCCCTCGTCCATCATGATGACGTTGCTGGCGGTGTATGCCAAGGAGAACTTCGGCGTGCCTGAGAGCCAGTACGGCTTCATCATGGCCACGAACGCGCTGATGGTGGTCTTGTTCCAATACGCGGTCACGCGGCGATCGGAGGGCTATCCGCCGCTGCGGGTGTTGACGCTGGGCGCGTTGCTCTATGCGGCCGGCGTGGGCAGCGTGGCGCTCGGCCGCAGCTTCCCGGCCTTCGTGCTCAGCATGGCGATCCTGACCGCCGGCGAACTGTTGCTGGTGCCGACCGCTACGGCGCTGGCGGCCAACCTGGCGCCGGCCGAGATGCGCGGCCGCTACATGGGGCTTTTCGGCATGACGTGGGGCATCGGTTTCGGCATCGCGCCGGTGATCGGCGGCCTGCTGAGCGACCGCCTGGTGCCGGTCGCGCCGTGGTACGGCGGGCTGCTGCTGGGGCTCATCGCCGCGGCCGGCTTTCTGCTCCTGGCGCGCCGCCTGGGCGAGCAGCCGCTGCGCCGAGAGGACGCTTGAGCGCATCGCCGCGCGACGGCCGCGCGGCGATGCGCCTTCATTGGCCCTTCACCGGCACCGGCCCGATCTCGACATAATCTTTGCCCTCCGGCGTCAACAGCCGTTGGCCGGTGGCCGCATCGTACAGGCCGATGCGCAGGCGATAGGTGCCCGGCGGGGCCGCCGCATCTATGCTCACCGTATGCGGGTCGGTCAGGTATTCACCGGCCAGCCAGCTCGTGGTGGGCAGGCGACCGCCAGCCGGCTCGCCGTCGCCGTAGCCGCGGATCTCGCCGGCTTCGTTCACCAGGTGGACGAAGACGGTGAGGGGCCGCTCGGTGGCCGCGGCCGCCTGCCAGTACAGGGTCAGGGGAATGGCGGCGCCCGGCCGGAAGCCCTCTTCGCCGACGGCCAGGTCGTAGCCGATCAGCCGGCCGGCCGGCGCGAACAGGACATCGGCCCCGTGTTGCGGTTGCGGCGGCGTGCGGTCGTGCGGCCGGCCGCGCACGGTGATCTGGCCCAAGACGACGTGATCGGCGCCCGTCGGCGTGCGCAGCCGCACCTTGTCGGCCGACCGGAACAGCCCGGCGATCAGCGGATAGCGTCCGTCGGGCAGATCGGCGCGGGGGCGCAGGGTGGCCTGGGTGCGGATGAGGGTGCCGGCCGGCCAGGCGCCGGTGGCGTAGGCCGCGCCGGGGGGCGCTTCCCAGCCCGAAGCGACCTGTCCGTTGGCGTCGAGCAGTTGGACGAACGCCACGTAATCGGTCGTGGGGCGGCCGATCGCCTGCCAGAACAGGTTCACGGGCCGGGTTTCGCCGGGCGCGATGGGCCGATCATCCACCGTGTGGCCCAGCAGGCGGATCCCGTCGGCGAAGTCTTGCGGCCGTCGCGTGGCGATGGGCAGGCGCTCCGGGCCGAGCGGCCGATCGGCCGCCGCGATCGTCATTCCGGCCAGGCGGACGGCCGTGCCCAGCGACCGGCCATCTTGTCCCAACACGTCCAGCGGCCGGCCATCTCCCTTCGGCCGCACCGTCACATCTACGAAGTACTGGCCGGCCGGCACACCGGCCGGGATGAGCAGGCCCACGCAATCCACGGCATCGCCGGCGCGGCGCGCCGCGGGTGGCCCGGCGCATTCGGTGCGGCCGAGCGGCTCGTAATCGTGTTGCGCCCAGATCTGGCCGATGCTGTCCACCAGGCGCACGCTGACGCCGAGAGTGGCCGTGTCCGGCGGCACGCGCCAGTGCAGCTCGATGGCCGCGAGCGCGTTGGCCGCGGGGACCGGCTGCTGAGTCACGGCGGCCGCCACCAGCTCGACCGCGGCCGCGCTTCCCCGCACCGGGAAGCGCACGGCCGGCGCGGCCACCTCTTGGGCCGCGGGCGCGCGCGCCCAGCCGCTGAGCCGCGTGCCCGGGCCATACCATTCGTTGACGAAGGCCGTCGCGCGGGTCCTCAGATAGTCCTCTACCCGGGTTTCCAGGATCGCGCCCAGCGCCAGGTGCGCCGGGAACCAGACCTTGCCGTGTGCTAGCGCGGCGTCCAGCGCAGCGGCCACCTGGGGCGTCCAATCGGTGGCCGGCGTGAGCTGCGCCGTCGGCCCGGCCGGGTCACCGTAGGCCCGCCAGTAGCCCACCTGCCACGGGTAGATCGCGAAGACGGTATCTTCGGGCAGTCCGCCCTCGATCGTGCGCGCGATGAGGGGCCGGTAGTCGTCTCCGGCATAGCGCGGGGTCGTGTAGAAGGCCGCCAGGCTGAGCGCGCTCCCCGCGACGAGCAGGACGGCGGTCGCCAGCGCGAGCGGCCGGCCGATCCGCCGGTCGCGCGCGGCCGACGACCAGAGCGCGTCGCATCCGGCCGCCAGCCACAGGAGGAAGGCCGGCAGGGCCAACAGCAAGAGCCGTTCGCCGTGTTCGGGGAAGAACGGATAGCGCAGGCCGATCAACCAGCCGCACAGCAGCGCCGCCCCGAGCGGCACGCTCCAATAGCCCTGGCCGATGGCCTGCTGCGCGGGCGCCGAGCGAAGCGCTCCCCGGCGGACGACTTGTCGGCCCAGGCCGATCAGCAGCGGCAAGGGGATGAGCAGGCCGATCGGCCAGCGGCCGGCCAGCGGCCCCTCCAGGTGGCCCACCAGAAACGCGGCCAGGTGCCGCGCGACGTAGGTCACTAGGTCGAGCGGCCGGTCGGCCTCGACGATGACCTTCTGGGAGACGTAGAGGGTCAGCTTCGGCGCAGCGTAGATCACCCAGGGCAGATAGAGCAGCGCCACGGCCGCCTGCGCGGCCAGCCAGCGCGCCAGCGCGGTCGGATGGCGCCGCCAGCGCCAGGCTGCGTAGATCGTCAGGCCGATGGGCAGGAAGACGGCGTAGTACTGGGTGTAGAGCGCGGCCGAGGCCAGCAGGATGTAGGCGATCGGATGCGCAAGCGGCCGGGCGCGCCGGGCTTGAGGCCCTGTGCCGCTGGGCCGGCCGGCCGGGTCGCACTGCTCCATCAGCTCCCGGCCGGCGGCCAGGACGCCGATGCTGAGCAGCGCCACCAGCCCGTACATGCGCACTTCCTGGCTATAGTACACATGCAAGGGGTTGAGCGCCAGCAGGCCGGCCGCCAGCAGTCCGCCGCGCGGGCCGAGGAAGCGCCGGCCCGTTGCGTAGAGCGCCGGAATCGCCGCCACGCCGCAGAGGACGGAGAGGAGCCGCAAGCTGACCGGCCCCGGCCCCATCAGGCCGATCCAGCCGGCCAGGAGCGCGTAGTAGAGCGGCGGGTGGATGTCTTCCGCGGTCAACGCGACCATCTGCGCCAGGGGATGCGTGGCGAACCAGACGGAATAGCCCTCGTCCCACCAGAGCGGCTGAAAGTCGAGTTGCCATAGCCGGAGCGCCAGTCCGAGCAGGACGAACGCTCCGAGCCAGAGACGGTGTTTGCGTCCGGTCATCCGGGTTACCGCGGCCACCAGGTGAGGATCACATCATGCGAGCGCTCGTTCACCGCGCCGGTGATCACGTCGCCCACCTCTTTGCCGCTGCCGTCCACCACGACGGCCCGGAAGCTGCCGGCGGTGCGGGGCAACTCGATCTTTGCGTTGTAGCGGAACTCGGCGCCGCCCATGCCCGGATAGGCGCTCTGCCAGATATCGCCGAAGGGCGCCTCGGCGTTGCCGCTCGGCGCGCTCACGCGCAGGCGGTAGCCGCCGCCGATGGCGTTGCCGCCGGTCTGGCCCAGCCGGCCCCAGAAGGTCACCAGGTTGAAGTTGGTGTTGTCGGCGTCGCGCACCTCGGCGCCGGCCTGCGCGAAGATGGCCGGAGGCGGCGGAGGCGGGCTTGTCGGCCGGGGCGCGGCCGTGGGCGCGGGCGGCAGGGTGGGCGGAGGCGGGATGTTGGCCACCACAGGCGCGTTGGCCGCGGCCGCGTTCGGGCTCACCAGCTCGCCGGAGATCCAGCCGGACCGGCCGTTGTAGTCGAATTGCCACCAGGTGCCGGCCGGATTCTTGCCGGTGATCGCGAACTTTTGCCCCTGTTGCACTTCGCCGATGCGCGGGTAATTGGTGCCCGGTCCCGAGCGCACGTTCGTCACGCCCGGGCTGGAAACGGTGAAGCTGGCCTTTTCCGGCGTAGGGCTGGGCGGCACGGCCGTGGGCGAAGGCGGCACCGGGGTTGCCGTGGGTGCCGCAACGACGGCCGTAGCGGCCGGCGCGGGCGCAGCCGGCGCGGCCCCGACCGGCGCCGGGGTAGCGGTCGGCCTGGCCTTTTCAGGGGTGGCCGTGAAGGTGGGGCGTAACGTCTTGCGCGGCGCCGGCGTGTACACGGTCCGACGGCCGCCGGCGGCGCTCGCGCAGCCGGCCAGCGCCAAGATCATGAAGAGCAGAATCCAGATCCGTAATCGCATCGAAATCTATGCCTCCTTTGCCGATTGATTGATTTGCCGATGCTCCTCACCGCGCCAGCCAGTAGGCGATGAACACGACCAGGTTTCGGTTCGATGCGCCTTTGGTGGTAAAGCGGGTGATCGGCGAGACGCGCAGGCCGCCCGGCCGGGCCAGGTAGATCTCCCAGTCGGCTTCGCCGGCGTCGCGCAGTTCGAACTTCAGATTGTAAACGTATTGAATGGTGCGCGCGGTGCCGCTCACCGAGACGATTTCATCGAACCGGTCGCCCATGGATTGCCGATCGCTGCTGACGTCTGCGCCGTCGCGGAACACCTTGAGCACGTAGCCGCCCAGCGGCTTCTCATAATCGCCCGACCCCTCATAGATCTTGGCCCAGATCGTGAGGATGTTATTGTCCACCTGGATCGGGAACTCCGGCCCGCGCGCGATGTCGAACGGCGGCAGGGGGGTGGGGGTCGGCGTGCGCGTGGGCACGGCCGTGGGCACGGCCGTGGCCGTCGGCGTGGGCGCGGCCGTGAGCACGGGCACCGCCGTGAGCGGACCGTTGGCCGTCACCGCGTCTTGCGGCACCCACACGGGCTGGTTGGCCAGGCAGCAGACCCACCACCAGTCGCCGGCGGCCGTCTTGCCCAGGATCATCAGCTCGGCGCCCTGTTCAGCCTGGCCCACCGGCGGGAAGGTGTCGGCCGGGCCGCGGCGACCGTTGAGCGTCTCGACGTTGACCACGACGAACGGCGTGGGCAACGGCCGCGGGCCGGCCGGCCGGGTGGGCCGGTTGGTCTCGATGTCGGGGGTCGGCTCGGCCGTCGGGGTGGCGCTCGGGGTGGGGCCGGCGGTCGGCGTGGGGCCCGGCGTGTCGGTGGCGTAGAGCACGACATGCACCTTGCCGGCGCTTAGGTCCAGGGTGGTTGTGATGGCCGCGGTCAGGGTGGGCGCCGGCACCGTGATCCCCGGCGGCAGCTCGCCGCGAATCGGCGGCGGCGCTTGGGTGACCGTGATCAGCGGCAGGGGGGTGAAGGTGGGCCGGGGCGTCTTGGTCGCCGTCGGAGCCGCGAGCGCCTGCGACCGGCCGACCACGGCCTGGCCTACCGAACACGCCAGGCCGGTCGCCAGCAGCGCCAGCGCAGCCACCAGCAAGGGCCAGAGCGGCCGCCGCAGTGCTGGTGTCGCGTCCCTCATCAGCGATTGGTGAAGACGACGTAATACCACTTCGGGTCCTTGGGATCGGTGTTGAAACGCACCGGCGCCGACAACGGATTGCCGGCCCGATCTATGACGGTGATCTCCCACGGGCCGGTGCCGCCCGGCAGATTGGCCTTGTAGCTATCCCACTTCAGGTTGGTCTTGACGCAGCGCAACCCTTTGCGGGTGGGGTTGGGGCATTCCACCCCCGAGTTGGCCACCACCAGGCCATCGTCGGGCCACTGGACGATCGTCCAGTCCCAGCCGGCCGCCTTCGATTCGTCGCTGATCCATTCCTGGTTCAGGGCCAGGTTGCGGATGCGCAGCCGGTAGCCCCATAGCGGCACGGCGCCGTTGTAGATGACCACATCCACCCGGAAGATGTCCAGTCCCAGCGGATACGTCTCCGGCGGCTTTTCCAGCCGGAACGGCCACGCGTAGGTAGCCGTGGGCGCCGGCGTGGCCGTGAGGGTCGGGGTCGGCTGGGGCGTGGGCGGCGGCGGGATGTCGGTCACCTCGGCCACGGTCCAGAGCGGCCCCTCGACGCGCACCAGCGCGTCGGAGATCCACACGTCCGCGCCGTTGACGCAACAGATCTTCCACCAGTCGCCGGCCGGGTTGCGGCCGACGACCGTCACCTGAGTGTCGGGGTCGAGGCGGGTGACGACCGGATAGGCCACGCCCGGCCCCTGGCGCACGTTGGCCTGCTCTTTGGTGATGACGTAAACGGGCGGCACCGGCGTGTGGGTCGGCGACGGGGTGGGGGTGGGCGGTCCGGGCGTCCACGTGGCGGTCGGTCGAGGCGGCGGCACGAAAGGCCCCGGCGTGGGCGTGAAGACGGGGGACGGCGTGGCGGTCACCAGGATCACGACCACGGTCTGGACGGCCGGGCCGCCGCGGCCCGGCAGGACGATGGGCTGATCGGAGCCGGGGACGAAGATGAGCGCCGCGGCCGGCGCAGCGGTCGGTAACGCCACCGGAAAGCGCGTGGTGTCAATGGTCGGCGTAGCGATGACGATGCCCGCCGGCGCCGGGGTCCAGGTGGGCCGCGCGGTGCGCGTCGGCGTCAGCGTCGGCGGCGCGGAGTTGGCCAACAGCCGCGCCGTGGCGCAGCCCGCCATGAGGATGAGCGCCGCCAACGCGGCGACCAGCGCCCCGAAGATGCGGATACGGGCCATGGACTGCGCGGGTTCGTCCGGAATGCTTTCCATAGATCGAATGGGAGTATAACACAGGTTAGCGGCTTGCTGCAACCGTCGTGATCGCACTTGAAGCCTGTCGCCTTCTGTTGTATCATTAGGCCCGATTCGATACCACACGAGCAAGGAGCAGGTGCAAGATGCAGGTTTTGCTGATCAAGCACGTTGAAGGGCTCGGCCATGCCGGCGAAATCAAGGAGGTGGCCGGCGGCTACGCCCACAATTTCCTCTTTCCCCGCAAGCTGGCCGTGCCGTTGACCGAGGCGGCGCTGAAGCAGGCGCAGCAGATGAAGGAGGCCGAAGCGCGACGTCTGGAGCGCCGCGCGATGGAGGCGAAGCTCCTGGCCGGCCAGATCGACGGCCAGACGATCGTTTTTCAGGCCCGGGCCGGCGAGGGGGACCGCCTGTACGGTTCGATCACCAGTGCCGACATCGCCGACGCGCTGAGCCGCCTGGTGGGTCGCGAGATCGAGCGCCGGCTGGTGGACCTGGAGCATCCGATCAAGACTCTGGGCGAACATCGGGTGCCGATCAAGATCGCGGGCAGCGCGACGGCTACCGTCTACGTGCGGGTGGAGCGCGCGGCCGAGGCGGCTTAGCAAACCGCTGCTCTTCTCACCACTCTCTCATCTCGTTGCGCGATGATGACTGAGCTATGAGGGAGTGTTGCCATGCGGATCCTGATCGTCGAAGATGAGCGGGCGCTGGCCGAGACGCTGCGCAGGGGCTTGACCGAGGAGATGTACGTCGTAGATGTCGTCACCAACGGCCAAGATGCGGTGGATTACGCGCTGGCCACGCCCTACGACGTGATCATCCTGGACATCATGTTGCCCGGCCTCGACGGCCTGACGGTGTGCCGCCGGTTGCGCGAGGCGGGCGTCACCAGCCACATCCTCATGCTCACCGCGCTGGGGGATGTGGAAGATCGCGTGCACGGCCTGGACAGCGGCGCGGATGATTATCTGGTCAAGCCGTTTGCCTTCAAAGAGCTGCTGGCGCGGCTGCGCGCGCTTGGCCGCCGGGGACGGCAGATGCAGGTCGGGCCGCTGCAGGTGGGCGATCTGATCCTGGATGAGGCGGCGCACGAAGTGCGCCGCGGCAATCGCCGCATCGAGCTCAGCCCGCTGGAGTTTCGCCTTCTTCGTTGCCTGATGCGCCATGCCGGCCAGGTGATGTCGCGCGAGGCCATCCTCGATCAGGTCTGGAGCTTCGACTATGCCGGCGGCTCGAACGTGGTGGACGTCTATATCCGCTATCTGCGCCACAAGATCGAGGCGCCGGGCGAACCGAAGCTGTTGCATACCGTGCGCGGGGTCGGCTACAAGCTGGCCGAGGCCGAGACGGAATAGGTGGGCGCGCCATGCTTTCCGTTCGCCAGCGCCTTACCCTTTGGTACACCTTCGTGCTGCTGATCGCGATGATCGCCTTTGCTGCAGTCATCTACATCGGCGGCGCGTGGCAATTGCAAAGCACGACCGATCGCGAGCTGCAGCAGACGGCCCGGCAGTTGGCCGGGCCGCTGTTGCGCGGAGAAGACCCGCTGGTCATTGACACCTCCTACCGGGTGCTCACGCTCGACGGCCAGATCCTCCGCTCGTCGGGCTTGCCCGTCCGCCGGCTGCCGGTGGCGGCCGAGGCGCTGGCGGCCGCGCGCGAAGGCCGTTCCTGGTATCAGACGGTGCGCATTCCGCTCATCCCGCCCGATCCGATCTCCGACACGACCATGCGCTTCTCGACGGCGCTGGCGCCGCCCGTCCGCCTGCTCACCGTGCCGCTGGGGAGGCCCCCGCGCGGGGTGCTCCAGGTGGGCAAGGTCGAGGCCGATGTGATGCGGCTGCGCGCGCTGCTGATCACCACGCTGGTGGTCGGCCTGCTCTTGGGCCTGCCGGTGGCCGCGCTGGGCGGCTGGTGGCTGGCGGGCCGCGCGCTGGCGCCCGTGCGGGCCATGGCCGAGGCGGCCAACCGCATCGAGGCCGAGAACCTGTCCGAGCGCCTGCCGGAGCCGCCCCATCGCGACGAGCTCGGCCAGCTTGCGCGCACGTTCAATCAGCTCCTCGATCGTCTCCAGGCCGCGTTTCAGCGCGAGCGGCGCTTCACGGCCGATGTGGCGCACGACCTGCGCACGCCGCTGGCGCTCATGAAGAGCAGCATCGGCGTAGCGCTCAACCGGCCGCGCAGCGCCGAGGAGCTGCGCGCCACTCTCCTCGAGGCCGACGGCCAGATAGACCGCTTGGCCGGGCTGCTGGATGCCGCGCTGACGTTGGCCCGCGTCGACAGCGGCCAGTTGCAGGAGAGCTTCGCGCCCCTTAACCTGAGCGAGCTGTTGACCGACCTGGCCGAGAGCACCGGTGCCTATGCGGAGGAAGAGCGGCATCTTTCCTTTTCGTGTACGATCGCGGCCGATCTGTGGGTGCGCGGGGATCGCGATCACCTGACCCGGCTCTTCCTCAACTTGCTTGAGAACGCCATGCAATACACGCCTGCCGGCGGCGCCATCCGGCTCACCGCGGCTGCGGAGGGGGAGCAGGTGGTGGTGGCCGTCGAGGATACCGGCATCGGCATCGCGGCCGAGGACCTGCCGCACGTCTTCGACCGCTTTTACCGGGCCGATCAGGCGCGCAGCACCGGGGACGGCCAACATGCGGGCCTGGGGCTGAGCATCGCGCAGGTGATCGCCCGCGCGCACGGAGGCGAGATCACGGCGCAAAGCACCGTGGGGCAGGGGAGCCGTTTCACGGTGCGCCTGCCGCGCGGCCCGCGGCCGCCGGCGGCCGCGGGCGGGGCCGCTCAACCACGAGGGGCGTAGCGTTCTCATGCGATTCTCAGATTCTCCTGGTATATTTCTGCCGCGGAAGGATCGCGCGCGGCAGGAGCCCTCACCCCACCCCCTGGCCCCCGCCCCTCTCCCAAACTTGGGAGAGGGGCGGGGATAAGTGAAAGGGGTTTGCGGGCGGCGAAGCCGCCCGCAAACCCCTTCTTCGCACCCCGCTCTCCCTTCAAGGGAGAGCGGAGGCTGGAGGTGAGAGAGGCCGCGCGGCCGCCAGAGCAAATTGGGGATCAACAAAAACACTCGATTATTTGAGGAGGACGCGCATGAAGAAAAGAATCCTGTTGGCCGTAAGCCTGAGCCTGGTGCTGGCGCTGCTGGTCGGCAGCACCGCGTGGGCGCAGACGCCCACGCCGCCCGCCAAGTGGGGCGCGTTCGGCAAGCTCTGGGGCGGCATCCCGTTCCGCTTCTGGGGGCCTTTCGGCGACTGGCAGGTCTTCGACGCGGTCGCCCAGGCGCTGAAGCTGACACCGACTCAGCTCTTCGAGCAGCTCCACAGCGGCAAGACGCTGGAAGAGATCGCCAAGGCCCAGAACGTAGATCTGCAGGCGGTGCAGGACGCGATCAAGGCCGCGCGCATATCTCAGGCGCGCACGGCCATCGAGAAGGCCGTGGAGAGCGGCAAGATCACCAAGGAGCGGGCGGACTGGATGTTGAAGGGCCTGGAAAACGGCTGGCTGGGGCGCTTCAAGCCGATGATGCCGCGCTGGCGCGGGAAGTAATTCGCTAAGCGTTCGGCGATTGAAATCGTTTTTTGGCTTTTAGCCGGGCGTCCACCTGCGTGGACGCTGCCGCAGCGACCGCGTAGGCGGTCGCCCGGCGCGCAGCGCCCTCCCAGGCGCGGTTTCAACCGCCTGCTTGAGTACCCCCGGAAGCTGGCCGGCGCGCAGATGCGCGTCGGCCTTTTCTTTCCCCCGTTCATCCGTTTTCGCGTTTCCATCCGTTGCCCTTTTGTGCTACAATCCAGGCCGGAGCAGTTCACACTTCACACGAGGACGGCCGAATGGAACTGGGCACGATCCGCCGGATCAACATAGATGCCGAGATGCAGGCTTCGTACCTGGATTACGCCATGAGCGTGATCGTGGCGCGGGCGTTGCCCGACGTGCGCGACGGGTTGAAGCCGGTGCATCGTCGCATCCTCTATGCCATGCACGACCTGGGCCTGGCGCCCGACAAGCCGTACAAGAAATCGGCCCGCATCGTCGGCGAGGTGCTCGGCAAGTACCACCCGCACGGCGACGCCGCGGTCTACGAGGCGATGGTGCGCATGGCGCAGGACTTCAGCCTGCGCTATCCGCTGGTGGACGGCCAGGGCAACTTCGGCTCGATTGATGGCGACAATGCCGCCGCCATGCGCTACACCGAAGCCCGGCTTTCGCACATTGCCACCGAGATGCTGGCCGACATCGAGAAGGACACGGTGGATTGGGCCGATAACTTCGACGGCACCCTCAAGGAGCCGACCGTGCTGCCGGCCGCGTTCCCCAACCTCCTGGTCAACGGCGCCAGCGGCATCGCGGTCGGGATGGCCACCAACATCCCGCCGCACAACCTGAACGAGGTGTGCGACGCCCTGTGTTACCTCATTGATCACTTCGACCACCAGGACGACGTGACGGTCGAAGACCTGATGCAGTTCATCCCCGGCCCCGATTTCCCCACCGGCGGCGTGATCTATCGCTACGCCCAGGAAGGATCGGGCGACGAAGCCAAACAGGTGGACATGATCGCCCACGCCTATGCCGGCGGCAAGGGCAGCATCGTCATCCAGGCCAAGGCCCACATCGAAGAGATGAGCCGCAATCGCGCCCGCATCGTGGTCACCGAACTGCCCTACATGGCCAACAAGAGCAACCTCCTCGAGCGCATCGCCGACCTGGTGCGCGAGGGCCGGCTGGAAGGGATCACCGATCTGCGCGACGAGTCGGATCGCACGGGCATGCGCATCTGCATCGAGATGACGCGCACGGTGGAGCCGCGGCAGGTGTTGGTCGAGCTGTTCAAGTTGACCCCTTTGCAGATGACCTTCGGCGTCTCGCTCCTGGCCCTGGTGGATGGCGAGCCGCGGCTGCTCAGTCTCAAGCGGCTTCTCCTCCACTTCATCGAGCACCGCCAGACGGTGATCACGCGGCGGGCGCGGCATGATCTGGAGAAGGCCCGCTTGCGCGGCCACGTTTTGGAGGGCCTGTTGCGCGCGCTGGATGTGTTGGACGAAGTGATCGCGCTGATCCGTCGCTCGCGCACCGCCGACACGGCCCGCCAGAACCTGATCGAGCAGTTCAAGTTCACCGAGCTCCAGGCGCAGGCGATCCTCGACATGCAGTTGCGCCGGCTGGCGGCCCTGGAGCGCCGCAAGCTGCAAGACGAATACCGGGAGGTCATAGCGCTGATCAAGGAGCTGGAGGCGCTCTTGGCCTCGCCCAAGAAGCTCCTGGCGTTGATCCGGCAGAACCTGCTCGACCTGAAGGCCCGTTACGGCGATCCCCGGCGCACCCAGATCGCCGACCGCGTCAAAGGCGTGTTGACCGCCATGGATGTCTTGCCGGACGAAGAGGTCTGGTTGACGCTGTCGGCCGAAGGCATGCTGGCGCGCTGGCGCCGGGATGCCGACGCGCCGGGCCATCCGCTGCTGGCGGCCGGGCCAACGCGCTTGTTGCCGGCCAACACCCGCCACGACCTCTATCTCTTCAGCGCCAAAGGCCAGGCGACCCGCGTCCACGTGCACCAGATCCCTGAAGCGCCCGGCGGCCACTACGCCGATCTTTCGGGCCTGAGCCGCCGCGATCGGGTGGTGGCGTGGGCGGTCTTGCCGAAGGCCGATGCCGAGCCGCCGCCGGCCGGCTACCTATTGCTGGCGACGGTGCAAGGCAAGGTCAAGCGCGTCGCCGTGGCCGATCTGGTGGCAGCGGCCGCGTCCGACCCCCTCGTGATCGGGCTAGACGAAGGGGACGAGCTCTTGTGGGGCGGGATCGGCGGGGGCAACGGCGAGTTCTGCCTGGTCACGGGCGACGGCCAGGCGATCCGTTTCGCGGAAGATGAGGTGCGGCCGATGGGCCTGCCGGCCGGCGGGATCGGCGGGATCAAGCTGGCCGCGCGGGCGCGGGTGGTGGCGGCGTTGGCCGTGCCGGCCGGAGCCGGGCCGCAGTACGTCGCGCTGGTGACGGCGGCCGGCTACGGCAAGCGGGTGTCGCTGGCCGATTTTCCGACGCAGGGGCGCAACGGCCAGGGCGTGGTGGCCGCCAAGCTCAGCGCGCGCACGGGTGAACTGGTCGGCGCGGCGCTGGTGGGGCCGGCCGATTTTCTGCTTTGCACTTTCGCCAAGGGCGCGCCGCGCCTGTTGCCGGCCGACGAGTTTCCCGAGATGGGCCGGCCCGCGCTGGGCAAGCCGATCGCGGCGCTGCTGATCGGCGAACCGGTGCGCGGGGTATGCGCGGTGCCCGTCGCGGCGTCGTCGGGGGCGCCGGCCGCGGTCAAGGTCGCGGAGGCGCAACCCGCGGCCGAGCCGGCACCGACCGCGGGC
>JBBIKA010000105.1:0-14297 GCA_037445695.1 Chloroflexota bacterium | reverse complement strand
TGTCAATAACTACCTGTCTCACCCCTCCCCCTGCCCCCTCCCCTCTCCTGGCCGACGGCCAGGAGAGGGGAGGGGAAGATCATGAAGGTTTGGAGGCGGCGGCTTCGCCGCCGCCTCCAAACTCCTCTTGTCTCCCCCTTCTCCCCCGAAACGGGGGAGAAGGGGGAGAGGGGTTGAGGGGTCCAAATAGATCTACCGACCGAGAAAGGTCGGCCATGACATTTGTCGGTCGAATGGCACGTTCAGGAGAGAAATGCAATGGAATCGCGAAAACGAAACTGGCTCATCGCATTGATCGCCGCGGTACTGGTGCTCTGTTGTTGTGCTCTGGCGGCTGTCGGCGCGCTCATCGGGATCGGCCTGTTTACGGCCGAAAACATGGTCAGCCCGGAAACCGCCGTGGCGCTCATCACCCGCGTGATCACGGTGATCCCCCCCACGGTGCCGGTGGAAGCAGCCACGCCGACTCCGCGCCCGCGCGCCACGGCCACGCCTACACCGCCGGTCGGCGTCACCTTGACTCTGACCGTCCAATTCACCGGCGTCCCGCCGACTGCCGCGACCGCCCTGCCCACCCCATCCGGCGAGACGGAGCGCGAGCTGGCCAAGGCCGTGATGCCGATCCGCGATCAACGCGAGCTGGCCTTGCGTTTCAAGCCGAACGTGACCGACATTCCAGCGGTGGTCAATGCCAAACCGCCGACCTACAAGGTGGGCGACAAGGCGGTCTTTTGGGTCTCCAACAGCGACACGGACGAACATCATCAGGTGACGGCCACCCTCAAGTACATGAACAACGTGGTATACATGTGGGTGGACGATACCGTCCGGCTGAACGAGGCCGACCTCAAGCGCTCGGCCGACCGTTTCGCGACGCAAACCTATCCGACCAACCGCGAGTTCTTCGGCAGCGAGTGGACGCCGGGCGTGGACAACGATCCGCGCCTGCATATCCTGCATGCGAAGGGCCTGGGCAAACGCGTGGCGGGCTACTACTCCTCGGCCGACGAGTATTCCCGTCTGGTCAACCCGTATTCTAACGAGAAAGAAATCTTCTACATCTCGGCCGAATCGAACAGCGCCCGGCCGAACACGGCCTTCTACGACGGCACCCTGGCCCATGAGTTCCAGCATATGATCCACTGGGCCAACGACCGCAACGAAGACTCGTGGGTCAACGAAGGCATGTCCGAGCTGGCCAGCTATCTCAACGGCTTCGATCCGGGCGGCGCGGACGCGGCCTACATGGCCCAACCGGATACCCAGTTGACCACCTGGAGCGACCCCAGCGAGGGGAACGCCGAGCATTACGGCGCCTCCTATTTGTTCATGCAGTATTTCCTGGACCGTTTCGGCGAGGACCTGACGAAGGCGGTGGTGGCGGCGCCGGAAAACGGCAGCGAAGGATTCAACGCCGCGCTGGCGAAAGCAGGCCGGGCCGAGCGCTTCGACGACATCTTTGCCGACTGGGTGATCGCCAACTATCTGAATGAACGTCGGGCCGATCCCGACGGCCGCTTCGGCTACAAGGAGATCCAGCCCGATCCGCCCCAGCTCAGCGCCACCCATCGGCGCTTCCCGGTCTCCGAGAAGGCCGACGTGAGCCAGTATGGCGTGGACTATATCCGGCTGCGCGGACGCGGCACGGTAGAATTCAGCTTCACCGGCCAGACGGCGGTCGGCTTGGTCAACGCAAAGCCGAACGGCCGTTACGCCTGGTGGTCTCATCGCGGCGATGATAGCGACAGCACGCTCACGCGCGCCTTCGACTTGAGCGGAGTGAAGTCGGCCTCGTTGACGTTTTCTCTGTGGTACGATCTGGAGGATGGCTGGGATTATGCCTACGTCACCGTTTCGACCGACGGCGGCAAGAAGTGGCAGATCCTGAAGGGCCAACACACGACCGACAAGAACCCGGTGGGCAACGCGTTCGGCCCCGGCTACACCGGCGTGAGCGGCGGCGGTAAGACGCCGCAATGGGTGAAAGAAAAGATAGACCTGACGCCGTTCGCCGGCAAGAAGATCCTGTTGCGCTTCGAATACGTGACGGACGATGCAGTCAACGGGCCGGGGCTCCTGATTGACGACATCAGCATCCCGGAGATCGGCTTCAGCGACGACGGCGAAAAGGGCAAGGCCGGTTGGGATGCCGCAGGGTGGGTGCTCACCGACAATCAGCTTGCGCAGCGCTGGCTGGTTCAGTTGCTCCAGGTGAGCAGCGACGGCAACGTCACGCTGGAGCGCGTGCCGATCGGGCCGGATGGCCGGGGACAGGCGACGATCGGCGGACTGGACTCGCTGCGCGATGTGGTCATAGCCGTCAGCGCGCTGGCGCCGGTCACGACCGAGAAGGCGGCCTATAGCTACACGATCACGCCCAAATAGCCAGACGTGTAGACGTGCCAGGCACTTTGTAAGTGCCTGGCACGTTCAAGTGCCCGGCACGTCACGGCTCCACCCATTCCCGCCACAGATCGTCCAGCTTTTGCCCGCTCACCTCTTCGGCCAGGCGGCGGAAATCGGCGGGCGCAGCGATCTTCCACGCGTACTCGGCATAGTAGCGCCGCAACAGCGCGGCCATCTTGTCCGCGCCGATCCGGTCGCGCAGCGCGATCAAAAAGAGCGGGCCCCGGCCGTAGACGATCGCGCTATACTCCTTATCGGGATAGGCGCTCACCGGCAATCCGATGGGCTTCTCGGCATAGTCCGCGCGCGACCAGCGCGCCCGAAAGCTGTCCAACAAATTGGAAACGGCCTCCTTGCCGTAGAACCGCTCGTAGTAATAGTGCGTGCTGTACTGGGTGAGCGCCTCGTCCAACCAGGGGTGGTTGATCTGGTCGTTGCCCACCACGTTGTACCACCACTGATGGGCCGTTTCGTGGATGGTGACGCCCTCGAAGAAGAGCTCGTTATTCGGATCGTAATAGAGGCGCCGGACCACGACGATGAGGCCCGGATATTCGATCCCGCCCGCGGTCGTCATGGTAGCTACCACGTCCAGCTCGCGATACGGATAGGCTCCGAACTGTTGCTGATAGGTTTCCAGGGCCAGGGCCGCCCAGTTGAGCGCCTTCTGGCCGCCGGCTGCATCTTCAGGCAGGAAGTAGCTGTTGACGGCGATGTCGCCCACCTGGCGGGTGGCCATTCGATAGCGCGCGGCGGCCACGATGTTGAAATCGCGCATGGGGCCGCCCCCCAAGCGCCAGGTGATCGTTCCATCGCCGTTCTCTTGCCGGCCGAGCGTGGCGCCCGTGGCCACGACGATCAGCCCGGCCGGCGCCGTCAGGCTCACGTCGTACAGGCTGGCGTCGTGAAAGATCACGTCGCCCTGCAACGCGGGCGTTTCCGTGTGCCATCCCTGCTCATCGTAGACGACGACCGTGGGATAGAAATGCGCCATGGCCAGGATGCCGTCCACATAAGCAAACTCGCCATAGTTGCCCACCTCCGTATCGGCCGGCACCGGCACGCGAAAGTCGAACGCGATCTCGGTCCATTGCCCCGGCTCCAGGCGCCGGCCGAGCGGCACGCGCAGCAGATCATCGCCCGCCTCCAGCGCGGCTTCCACCGCCCGGCCGTCCACCGTTGCCGCCGAGACGCTCATGTGGCCGTCCCACAGATTGGGGAAAAGGTGAAACCAGACCTCGTCCAGCGGCTCCTGTTCGGTGTTGGTGTAGCGCACGATCTGGTGGCCGGAAACCCACTTCAGGTCCGCATCGAGCGTCACGGTGAGGCTATATTGGGTCAAGGTGCTGAGCCGACCGCCGGGCCGCATCTCCGGCGCAAGCTGCTGGATGATCGCCGGCCGCAGGGCCGCCGTGTAGACGTCCCAGTTGACCGGCACCGGCGCGGCCGCGGTAGGGGTAGGGGTGGAGGGCCGCGCGGCCGTCGGAGAGGGCGCGACCGTGGCGGTCCAGGTCGGCCGGGCCGTTATCGCGCCCGGCTCGGCCGTGCCGGTTGCCGCCGGCTCAACGGCGACCGTCTCGACCGCCACCGGTTCCGGGCCGATCAGCGCCGGCGGCGCGGCGATCTGCAGGCCGCAACCGGCGATCAGGAGCGCCGAAAAGACGAACAGCAGGCGGCGCATGGACATGGTTCGCAACTGCATCACTCCGTTGTACGCAGCGCCTGATCCAGGTCGGCGATGATGTCGTCGGGATCCTCGATGCCCACCGACAGGCGGACCAGGCCCTCGCCGATGCCGATCCGGCGCCGCGCCTCGGCATCCAGGGCGCGATGCGAGGTGCCGGCCGGGTAGAGCACCAGGCTATAGACATCGCCCAGGGTTGTGGCCGGCAACACCAACCGCAAGGCCTCCATGAAGCGAAAGACCCTTTCTCGCCGGCCATCGCGCAGCTCGAAGCTGATCATCGCGCCGAACGCGCCGCGTTCGAGCAGGCGGCGGGCCAGCGCGTGTTGGGGATGTTCTGCCAGGCCGGGATAGTTGACCTTGGTCACGGCGGGGTGATCGGCAAGCCAGCGGGCAATGCGCAGCGCGTTCTCGCACTGGCGCTGGACCCGCAGCGGAAGCGTCTTGAGCCCGCGCAGCGCCAACCACGCCTCTTGCGGGCCCAGATTGCCGCCCACCAGCTTGTTGATCTCGTTGAGCGTCGCCCGTCGCGCCGCGTTGGTGACCACCACGCCGGCCAGGAGGTCGCCGTGGCCGCCCAGATACTTGGTGGCACTGTGCACCACATAATCGGCGCCGTGGCGCAGCGGCCGACAGAGATAAGGGGTGGCGAAGGTGTTGTCTACGATGAGCGCGGCCCCCGCGCGGTGGGCCATCTCGGCCCAGGCCGGTAAGTCGGCCAGCTTGAGCAGGGGGTTGGAGATCGTTTCACATAGTAGAGCGACGGGGCGTGTTTCTGCAACAGCAGTTGCCACCGCATCCAGATCGGTGCCGTCCACAAAGCGCACCGTGACGCCTTGCGTCGTCAGCAGGCGGTCGAGCAGCGCGTACGTAGCGCCGTAGACGTCCTGCGCGGCGACCACGGCCGTGCCGTTGCGCACGCCCGCGGCCAGCAGCGCGCCGTGAATGGCCGCCATGCCCGATGCGTATCCGAGCGCGGCCTCCCCTTCCTCCAGCGCGGCTACGGCCGTCTCAAAGGCCGCGACGGTCGGATTGCCGTAACGCGCGTAGACCGGTCCCTGCCGCGTGCCCGCGAAGATGGCGTCCAGGTCGGCGAGGTCTTCATACACGAAGGCCGCGCTGTGATAGATCGGCGTGGTTACCGGCTTGAAGTCGGGCCGGGGTGCGTGTTCGCCGGCATGGACAGCAAGTGTATGAAAAGAAGCCATTTTCGCTCCTCGATGATATACTTTGGTTGGCAGCGCCCTGGCGCCGCTTTCGATCTCCGTAAGCCGCGAGGCACTATGCGATATCTCACAGCCGGCCTGTTTCTTGTCGTGCTCCTTACGGGCGTGGCCGTTTCCTGGCATCTTTGGCAGCCGGAGGCACCGGCCGATCCGCTGGTGCCCACGGTTCCGGCCCGGCGATGGCCCTGGTCGCGTGCTGATCCGGCGGCCGGGGCGGCCGCGGCCACGCGGCTGGCGCGCTTGGCGACCCCTGCAGCAACCGCCTCGGCTGCTCCGACCGCAACGCCGCCGCTACCGACTGCAACTACAACTGCGACGGCGACCGCGGCTCCTTCCCCTGGGTCGGCAACGCCCGCGCTGCGTCCTTCGGCTACCTCGACGCCCGCGCCCTCACCGACGCCGACCGTGGCTGCCACGGCCACCCGCGCGCCGACCGCGCGCGCCCATGCCGATGGGCCGTCGGCGTGGGGCTTGCCCGCATCCCTGCGCGGGCGCATCGGCGTCGGCGTGCCGCTCAAGGGGATCGCCGGCTACGCCTGGGGCGATGCGATGCCGGGCTGGTATCTCAACTGGACTGCCCAACCGGCCGATGGCGGATTGCCGCAGGTCGCCTTTGCCCGCATGATTCGGTTGAAGGGAAGCACTTTCTCGCCCCCGCCGGAGCAGATCCGGGCGATCGCCGCGGCCAATCCGGCCGCGCTATGGCTGATCGGCAATGAGCCGGACGTGCCCTGGCAAGACAACGCCACCCCCGAACAGTACGCGGCCACCTACGGCCTCCTGTATCGGCTGATCAAGGAGGCCGATCCGGCCGCGCGGGTAGCCATCGGCGGCGTGAGCCAGCCCACGCCGTTGCGCCTGGCCTACCTGGATCGCATCCTGGCCGCCTATCGCCGGCAATACGCGGCCGAGATGCCCGTGGACGTCTGGAACATCCACGCGTTCATCCTGCGCGAAGAGCGCAACTCCTGGGGCGTGGGCATTCCACCCGGCATGGCCGTGGACAAGGGCACGCTGTACGAGATTGACCATCACGCCGATCTGCCGACCTTCCGCGATCAGATCGTAGCCTTTCGGCATTGGATGGCCGAGCGCGGCCAACGCGACAAGCCGCTGATCGTTACCGAATATGGCATCTTGATGCCGGACGACTACGGCTTCCCGGCCGAGCTGGTGAGCCGGTTCATGGTCGCCACGTTCGACTATTTCCTGCACGCCCGCGCTGAAGCACTGGGCTACGCGGCGGATGACTACCGGCTGGTGCAGGCCTTTTGCTGGTACAGCGTCGCCGACACCGTCTATCCCACTTCCAACCTGTTCGATGCCCAGACCGGCGCCATCACGCCCGTGGGTCGGGCATTTCAGCAGTACGTGCGTTCTCTGCCGTGAGGCGGCCGGCCGTGCCGGACATCACCCCGCGCGCCACCTCCAGCGCCACCCGCGCCACCGTCGGCGGATGGAGCAACATGTTGGCATAGCTGGCGTTCGCCATCGGACAGGCGCATTCCTTGTTGTAGATCGAACGTCGTAGCCGGGCCATCTCCGCGCCGAACCAGATCGGCGCCAGATCATAACCGGTCTTGCGCAGATTGCCGACCGGCTCCCCGCGAATGCAACAGCTCCAGATGTCGCCGTTCGGCGCGATGTGCATGCTCGCCCAGCCGGCATAGCAGGCGATCACCTGGGTGCGCTCGCTGAGCACGCGCCTGGCGAGCTGGTAGTATTGCGCCCGAAACGCCTGGGTGACCCTGGCCAAGCCCCGCGCGGGCCGGCGCCGCGCCTGCTCGCTCAGGAAGTCGGCGATCGGCGCATAGGCGGCCGGCTCGGGCGTGATGCCCCAGCCGACCGTGTCCAGCTCCACGCGCTCCTCGGCGACCTCGGTGATATACGAGTCGGGCTCCAGGAACGCCAGGCCGTCGTAAATCTCCCGAAAGCGATGCTGATTGAAGCGGCTGACCACCGTGTGGACGGTGAGCACCAGGTTGGCGTGCTTTTTTTGCAACGCTTTGAGCTGCGCCCAGGTCGCCATGGATTTCTCCCAGTTGCCCGGCACCCCGCGGATGTCGTCGTGCTCCTCTCCGACGCCGTCCAGGCTCAGGTTGATGCCGATCTGGCTGGCAGGGCATTCCCGGCAGATGCGCTCGACGCGCTCCGCGATGCGTTCGGTCAACAGGCCGTTCGTCGGGATCGTGATCACCCCCGGCCGGCAGTGACGGTAAGCGCTGATGACCATCTCGTCCAGATCGCGGCGCAGAAAAGGCTCGCCCCCGGTGAACGTGATGTAGAACGGCGTGCGGCCGAGATGGGCGAACACCTGCTCCCATTCCGCGGCCGTCATGTCGTCGTTCGGCTTGCGCCACACGTCGCAGGTGCGACAGCGCGAGTTGCAGCGGAAGCTGACGCTCACGACAATCGAAAAGGGATACAGTTTCGGCCAGCCGAAACGCCGAAAGCTCGCGTACAAAGGCAATTTAGCGATCAGATTGAGGGTTGACATGCGGGGCATTATAGGCGGGGGAAGCGTAGATGTCAATTAGGTCGCAGCCGACCGAAGCAATCGCCGGACGCGACGAAGGCCAGGCGATCTAGAGGATCGCCTGGCCTTCCCAACCTGATCAGGTCGCCGGTAGTTACCAGCTCCAGGTGACCGTGCCGGTCCCGTCCTCCCAGATCACTTCGCCGAGCCACGAGCCGTGATACTTGGCGTTCAGCTTCACCGGGAAGCCGGCGCTCGCGGCGGCGGTGATCTGCCCGGCCGGACCGTCATGCAGTACAACGGTGATGTTGCGGGTATTGCCTACCACGCGTGACCCAGCCGGCGCCCAGATATCGAGCGTCCAGGATGCATCCTGGTACTCCTGCGGCACGCTGGCCACCACATGAACCACCCCACCTTGAGGCAAGAGGATGTTCGGGTCGGTCGCGCACCAGACAAAGCCCGCCAGGGCCGGCATGACTGCGCCTGCAAACAGCAGGATCGCCAATGAGACGACGAACAGCTTCTTCAACATCTGGCACACTCCTTTTGATTGAAACCTGTATGGGGCCACATGCCGCTTTTCTAGTAAATAACATATCATAAGTTCGGCGATTTGTCAACTAATGGACATGCAAAACTATATAGGTAACCCCCCCTTCTGTATATCCGTAAAAGTACGTATTTTCATCTGGTTTTTAAAGGCGGCCACGTCGGCGGCGCCACAGGTAGGCCGCCAGGCCGGCCAGGGCCGCGGCCGCCACGATCGCGCTAATGCCCACAGGCAAGGCCCAGGAGTCGCCATGATCGGAGACTGTTGCGACCTGTCCGTCTCTGGCCAAAGGTCGCGTTGCTGCAAGCAAAGGGGTCGGCGTGGCGGGCGCCTTGGCCGCGAAGATGGCCGGCGTCGGTGTAGCGCCAGGTGGCTGTGCGGTCAGAGGGACAGACGTCGGCGCAATGGCCGGCGTCGGCAGAGGGGCCCCGGCCGCCGTTGTCGTCGCAAAGGGAGTGGCCGTCGCCCGGCCGGTGGCCGTGCCCGGCGCGGTGGTCGGCGCTGGCGCAAGCGGGCCGGCCACCGTAGCCGTGCGCAAGGCGGTGGCCGTCGGCGCAACCGACGTCGCGGTTGCGGTGCCGGCCGGAGAGGAGGGCGTGGCCGTAGGCCGGCCGGTGGCGGTCGGCGTGGCCGTGCCGGTCGCGCCGACCGCTGTGGCCGTTGGCGTGGCGGTCGAAGGAACTGCGCCGGTGGCACCGGCCGTGGCGGTCGGGGTGGAGGTGCGCGTGAATGTAGCGGTCAGGGTGGCGGTGCGCGTGAACGTAGCGGTCGGGGTGGCCGTGGCCGGCACCGGCGTCTTGCCGGCCGGGCCGACCGTGGCCTGGGCGATCCTGTCTACATAGCGCACCGACCGGTTCTCGCCGCTAATATCATCATATTCAATCTCTTCGAGGAGATAGTAGTAGGTCTCGCCGGCCGTCACTTCGGCATCTACGAATTCATAGACCGTGTCGGTTTCGCCGTCGCTGCGCGCATCCTCTTCGTAGACGGCCGTCAGCCACGGGCCCGTTGCGGTCAGCGCCCGATAGACGCGGAATCCGAGCGTGTTCCACTCGCTGCCCGTCACCCAGCGCACCAGGATCGTGCCGTTGTCTTGCGCGGTGGCCGTGAACTCCTTCAGCTCGATGAAGGCCCGGCCGACCGGAGCGTTGGCCAGGCCGATGGCCAGCGCCACCAGCCCTGCCGCCAGCAGGGCGCGCCAGAAAGTACGCCCACCGTGCCGCGCTGCGCTGCTCATGCTCGATCCTTCGTTCATTTCAGGATGTAGTATGTGCCCTTCTTGTCGCCGATCTTCATCAGCAGCCCTTTTTCGACCAGGTCGTTCAGGTCAAGGCGCAATGTTTCGGGGGAGACATCGGGGCACAGTTCGTGATATTCGCGGTTGGTGATGCGGCCGGTCTCCTGCAGGTATTGGATCGCCCGAATCTGGCGCTCGTTCATGCCGGTCGCCCATTCGGGGATGGCGCGCCGTGCGACCGCCGACACGTTGCGGCGCAGGATCACGGTGAACGAATAAGGGGTCGCTTTGAATTCCGGCTGGGGATGGCCGGCCTGGACCATTTCCTCGATCATTCGATCTATGCCCAGGCCGAGCTGTTCGATGTAGCCCCATTCGAACAGGCCGTTGACCAGCCGCGGATTGCGCGAGAAGTGCTCTTCGACGATGTTGTCGAGCGTGATGTAGCCGGGCAAGCCGCCCGGGCTGGTGACCTCCAGCCGGTCGTCGAATTGACGGATCTCGACGCGGCGGCCGGTCAGGCGATAGTCGCGGTGGCAGACCGCGTTGACCAGCGCCTCGCGCACCGCGAAGAGCGGATAGAGGGTGCGATCTTCGCGCTTCAAGCCCCGTACAACGGCTTCCCCGCGCATTTCCTGGAGCAAGATCGCCCAACATTCTTCGATCATGCGCGCCAGCGCGCCGGTGAACTCTTCGCGGCGGCTGTAGCCAGGCAACCCGCCCGGCCCGCGGGGCTCGGTGCCTACGAAGCGGACGTAGATCAGTCCGCTTTGGGGAATGAAAAATTGCGGCTCTTTGCCGAAGAGGAGCAGTCCGGCCACGGTCGGCTCGCCGCGCGGGGTCAGGGCGCCGATCGCGACGAGCAGTTCATCTTCGGTCTGGCCCAGATCGCGGCCCAGCCGGGCGGTGCGCCGATGCAGGTAATCCTGGATCACCTCTTCGTCCAGGTCGGCGCGGGTGGCACCGGCGACCGTCTCCATCTCGAAGTCGCCGCTGGCTTTGGTAGCGGCCAGGTGGCTGATGCGCGGGCCGTCGAGCGATTCGTTGCCGGCGTGCGTACGCACGAGCACGCGGCCGTCGGCCAGGGTGTGCAGTTCGGTGCTGCGCGGCACGGTGATCGCCACCGCCAGACCGGCGCGATCCTCAAACTGCTCCCAACGGGTGGCGACCAGCGGCCGGCATTGCGCCAGCGCCGCGCGCAGCAGGTTTTCGGCATCCTCCGGTTGCAGCGTGCCGGTGATCTGCCCCTGCGCATCTACGCCCAGGAGGATCGAGCCGCCGTCGGTGTTGGCGAACGCGACCAGCGTCTCGGCCAGCCGGCCGGCAGTCGGCTCGGTCATGATCTCCAGTTGGAGTCCGGGTCCGCGACGGAGGATGGATGCCAGAGACATAGTTCCTCACTGCGTCGAAACGCCGGCCACTTCCACTAAGGGCGGCAGGTCGGCCGTAGCGGCGTTGTCGGGCCGGGGTCCGGCGCGGCCGGCGCTGTCGGTCGCTGCGGCGGCCGGCTTCTCCTTGCGCTTGCGGCTCTTGCCGTTCTCCTCTTCGGCCATGGCCGGCAGGCGGGCCATGGCGGCCACGGCATCGCCATCGTCCAGGTTGACGATCCGCACCCCGCGGGTCAAGCGGCTCATCCGGCTGACGGCCGCCACAGGGGTGCGCAACGCGACGCCGTTGGCGGTGATGATCGAGATCTGATCGGTGGCCTGGACGACACGCGCGGCCGCCACCTTGCCCACCTGCGGAAGCTTGTCGTGCGCCACCGTCCACACGCCCTGGACGTTGCGGCCGTGCACGGGATATTCGGCCAGAGGGGTGCGCTTGCCCCAACCGTGCTGGGTGATGATCAGGAGGTCGCCGTCCGGCTCTACGACGTCGAAGCTGGCGATCACGTCCCCTTCGGCGAGCTGGATGGCGGCTACGCCGGCCGCGGCGCGGCCCATGGCGCGCACTTCGCTCTCGGCGAAGCGCAAGGCGCGGCCGCCGGCCGTCACGATGATGAATTCCTGGTCTCCGCGGGTGACGCGCGCCCATCCCAGCTCGTCTCCTGGCTCCAGGTTCATGGCGATAATGCCGCTGGGGCGGACGGCGGCGAACTCTTCCAGCCTCACGCGCTTGATCTTGCCCTGCCGCGTGAGGAGGGTGACATATTCCGCCTGCTGAAAGTCGGGCACCACCAGCAGGGTGGTGACCCGCTCGTCGGGGGCCAGGTTCACCACGTTGACCAGCGGCAGCCCTTTGGCATCGCGGCCGGCCTCAGGCAAGGCGAAGACGCGCTGGTCGTACACCCGGCCCCGGTTGGTGAAGAAGAGGACGTGATCCAGGGTGCGCGCGGCATAGAGATCTATGACCGCGTCTTCGTCGTTGGTGCGCATCCCTTGCACCCCGCGGCCCCCGCGGCCCTGGGTGCGATAGGCCGTCAACGGTGTGCGCTTGATGTAGCTGCCCTGCGTTACGCTGATCAGCACGCTCTCCTGGCGGATCAGGTCTTCTTCCGAGAAGTCTTCGGCGGCCTGGGCCACGATCTGGGTGCGCCGTTCGTCGCCGAACCGTTCCTTCAGTTCGAGCACTTCCTCTTTGATGACGGCCAGGATGCGCGTCGGGTCGGCGAGCAGCGCTTCGTAGTCTTGGATCTGCTTGAGGAGGCTGCGGTATTCGTCTTCGATCTTTTGGCGCTCCAGGGCGGCCAGGCGGCGCAGTTGCATGTCGAGGATGGCTTGCGCCTGGCGTTCGCTCAGGCCGAAGCGGTCGATCAGTTGGCTGCGGGCATCGTCGGCGCTGGCGGCTCCGCGGATGAGCGCGATGACTTCATCCAGGAACTGGAGGGCAATGCGCAACCCTTCGAGGATGTGGACGCGCTCGCGCGCCTGGCGGAGCAGAAAGGCGGTGCGCCGGGTGATGATCTCGATGCGGTGCTCGATGTAGTATTCGAGGGCGCGCTTCAGGCTCAACAGTCGCGGCTCGCCGTTGACCAGCGCCAGCATGTTGACGCCGAAGGTGCTCTGGAGCGGCGTGTATTTGAAGAGCTGGTTGAGCACTTTGCGGGCGGCCGCGCCCCGCTTCAGTTCGACCACCACGTGCATGCCGTTGCGGTCTGATTCATCGCGCAGGTCGCTGATGTCTTCGAGGCGCCCCTCGCGCACCAGCTCGGCGATGCGCTCCAACAGAGTCGTCTTGTTGAGCTGATAGGGGATCGCGGTGATGACGATGCGATAGCGGCCGCCGGTCATCTCTTCGATGCGCGTGACGGCACGCATGGTCAGTCGGCCCTTGCCGGTGCCGTAGGCCAGCTTGATTTCGTCTCGGCCCAGGACCAGTCCGCCGGTAGGGAAATCGGGGCCGATGATGAATTCCATCAGCTCGTCTACGGTGACCTCATCGCGATCGGCCCAACGGTCGATCAGAAAGGCGATGGCATCGGCGACCTCGCGCAGGTTGTGCGGGGGGATGTTGGTGGCCATGCCGACCGCGATGCCGCTGTTGCCGTTGAGCAGCAGGTTGGGGAGGAGGGCCGGCAGGACGGCCGGCTCTTGCAGGCTGCCGTCGAAGTTGTCGTTCCAGTCAACGGTCTCCTTTTCGATGTCGGCCAACATGGCTTCGGCGATGCGCGCCAGCCGCGCTTCGGTGTAGCGCATGGCGGCCGGCGCGTCGCCGTCTACCGAGCCGAAGTTCCCCTGGCCATCCACCAGGGGATAGCGCAGGCTGAAGTCCTGCGCCATGCGCGCCATGGCGTCATAGACGGCCGAGTCGCCGTGCGGATGGTACTTGCCGAGCACTTCGCCGACGATGCGGGCGGATTTCTTGTAAGGACTGCCGGGCCGCAGGCCCATGTCGTGCATGGCGTAGAGGATGCGGCGTTGGACCGGCTTCAGGCCATCGCGCGCGTCGGGCAGGGCGCGGGCCACGATGACGCTCATCGCGTAATCCAGGTACGACCCACGCATTTCCTCGTCTATGTTGATCGGCCGGATGATCCCGTAAGGGGTCGGGCCCAATTGAATCTGTTGATCCATGAATCTTCCTCGGACAGACTTTGAGTTGATATTATACCCCAAAATGATGGATTCCCCTAAGTGCTTTAGAAGAATTTGTAACAGCCTCGCCTCCCCGGCCGATAGACCCAGTTTGACCCCCTCAATCCCCCTTTCCCCTTCTCCCCCGTTTCGGGGGAGAAGGGGAAAACAAGGAGGGGGTTGGAGGCGGCGGAACCGCCGCCTCCAACCCCCTTTTTGTCTCTCCTTTCCTTCCCTGGCCGAAGGCCAGGGAAGGAAAGGAGCTAAAGAATAGCGGGCGGCTTCGCCGCCCGCATGATCCCCTTTCGACTGTCCTCCTGCCCCACACGCGAGGGAGGTTACCTAACCCCCCGACCCCCTTCCCTGCGAGGGAAGGGGGAGCCACAGCGTCACTCCCCTCCCCTCTCAGGGGAGGGGCCGGGGGAGAGGTCTTTTCACGGGGACGGGGGCAACCGAGGACGGCAAGTTGACGCATATGGGGGCGGAGGGCGGAGTGAGGGCCCGCGGCTCGGCTCGCGCAAGAAAGCTTACACTACAGCAGCCACTCCCAACACGGAAGAAGCGCTACTGTATATGAGCTTCTGTGGCGCGATAATGCAACGAATGTGAAGCGGCCCTACGGCTAGCCTGTCTACGTGCCAGGCACTTTGATGAACGTGAAGAATTTATTCCGGCAATGGACGAGGCGTCCCGTTGCTGACG
>JBBIKA010000104.1:0-14397 GCA_037445695.1 Chloroflexota bacterium | reverse complement strand
CCCGCGGGTTTTTTCTTTATATTTTATAAACACCCGGGGCGCCGGGGTTCCCCCCCCCCACCCCCTCCCCCCCGCGCGGGGGTGGGGGGGGGGGGCGCCCCCCCCCCCCCCTCCAAACCTCCCTCAACACATCAAGAAGCAAGTCTTGCTCGTGTCGCGCTTCCCTACCCCACGTCCAGCACCGGCTGGCCGACTTCCCGAATCACGCCCAGATAAAAGAAGCGATCGGGCCAGTGCGTCGTGTCGCCGCGCAACAGATCCCATGCCTGCGCCATCAGGCCCCGATATTCATAATCGCTCATGCGGCACTTCCAGCAGATCACTTTCCACGACCGGCCGGCCGGCATCGCGCGGCACGCGGAAGGTTTTGATCTCCAGCGGCCCGAAATCGGCTGCGATCGCCCGCGACCACTGCGGCAAGCGGATCGTCGCGCGGGTGGCGGCGCCGGCCGTCTCGACCGCACGCAGGATCAGGTCCTCGCCGTCCTCTGCCTGCTTGAGGACGGTCACCATCACATTCGCCGGCTCGACCGCGATGAACGCCGCGGCCTGGGGCAAAGTTCCCTCAGGGTGGAAGGTCGCCGCCAGCGCCAGAGGCCGCTGATTCAGCTCGGCCGCAGCCCGCACAACCCCCGCCTCCTCCCAGCCGCCCGCGTGCGGCAACATGGCATAGCGGAACCGCTGGATGCCCTGATCCAGGAAGGAATAGAAGCCATCTGCCGCCAGCACGGCCGGCACGTGATGAGCGTAGGCCGGGCTGCGCACCACTGTCAGGCCGATGTCGCGCACGTTCACGTCCGCGCTATACTTGCCGTCGTTGAGCAAGGCGAAGCCATAGGCGATCCCGTTCGTGCGCGATGCGCCGGAGAGATCCAGCCATCCCTGGATCGGCTCTTCCGAGCCGTCGGCCTTGCGCTCGATGTGACCGTAAGGAACCTCGGCCGTCACCCGCCAAAACTTGAGGTTCACCCCGAAGCGCAGTTTGAGCAACTTGAGCTGCTCGCGCCAATCCAGCCACACGCTGACGTCAATGGCATCCCGGCCGGCGTACAGCGCGAAATCCTGGACCAGCCGCGAGCGGCCGTACTCGCTGACCACCCGGATCGTCCAGCGCACCGGGCCGGCCTCGACCAGGCGGACGTCGGTCGCGGCGAACACGCCGATCTGACGGTCGAACCGGAAGACGTCGTGGCTCCAGGTGTCGGAGAGGTCTTCGATCACCACAGGCACCGCCCCCGGCCCGGCCAGGACCTCGACCCCCAGCCGCAGGTCGCGCAGGCTCTGGATATAGCCGGTGGCCGGATCGAACTCCAGACGCCAGCGACCGTTGTCCAGGACGGTGTCGCTGGCCGACACGCGGCACTCATCTTCCGCCTCCGCGGCCTTCCCGCGCGCGGAAGAAGCGGGCATCAGCCGATAGGTGCGATACCCCAAGGCGGGCAGATCGGCCAGGAAGAGGAGGCGGGTGCGGCCGCCGGCTGTGGCATGCGACTGAATGCGCTGGAACGGGACCACGTTGCCCTCGTCGTCCACCAGCACCTCATCGGCCGCCACCCGGCCGAACTCTAGCTCGACGACTTGCCGGCCGGCCCACGTGTGCGGGTTGAAGACAACGATCGGCCGGCTCCCGGCCTCCGGCGGGATGCGGATCTGCCAGGCAAACGACTGGACGGCCAGGTTGAGCGCCCGGTCGGCGATGGCCAGCGCCTCGCCGAACTGATCGCGCGCGTCCTCGTAAGCCGGCTCGATGGCCGTGCCGGCCATGATGTCGTGGAACTGATTGAAGAGGACGTTCTTCCACGCGCGGCCGAGGTCGGCCGGGTAGGGTTGGCCGGTGGTCCATGCGGCCAGGACCGACCACTTCTCGGCCGCCAACAGGCGGTTTTCGGCCAGGCGGTTCCAGCGCTTGATGCCGGAATGGGCCGCGTAACAGCCGACGGCGTGATGCTGCAGCTCATCGCGCACGACCGGCAGCGCCAGATCCGCGGCCGCAACCGAGCGGAAGAACGCCTCGGGCGAGCTGAAACGCAGCTCGGGCAGATCGGCCGCGGCCTGCAGCCGGCGGATGCACTCGATGTTGGCGATGGTCGGCCCGCCGCCGTGATTGCCCACGCCGTAGAAGCACATGAACTCGTCCAGAGGCGGCTTCATCTCCGCGGCGCAGCGCCGCACGTGCGGCTCGAAGTCTGCCGGGCCCGACAGGTATTCGAAGGGGATGCGAAACGCCAACACGCGCGAACCGTCGGCGACCTCCCACCAGAAGACGCGGCCGGGGAGTCCCTTCTCGTGCGGCCCCGGCCGCAGGAAGCAGTAGTAGCGGATGCCGCTGCGGGCCAGGATCTGCGGCAAGGTCGCGGCATGGCCGAAGCTGTCCACGTTCCAGCCGACGGTCGCGATGACGCCGAACTTCTCCCGGAAGTAGCGCTGCGCGTACAGGCCGTGGCGCACGAACGACTCGCCGGCGGGGATGTTGCAATCCGGCTCCACCCACCAGCCGCCGACGATGATCCAACGGCCCTCGGCCACGCGACGACGGATCTCCGCGAACATGGCCGGATCGCTCTGCTCGACCCACTCGTAGAAGGCGGCCGAGCTGGCGCAAAAGATAAAGTCGGCGTACTCCTCCATGCGATCGAGCGCGGAGCGAAAGGTGGCCTTGACCTCGTGAAAGCCCTCTTGCCATTGCCACAGCCACACCGGGTCAATGTGCGCGTTGCCGATCAAATGGAGTGTTTGAGTCATGATCAGCTCCCTATCTTATGATATAATAGGTTCTTCAGATTCTGGCGGGACGAAAGATGTCTCGGCCACGCCGGATGCAATGAGCCCCCCACCCCTGACCCCGCCCCCCGCAAGCGGGGGGCGGGGAATCTTTCTGAAAGGGGTTTTTTGGCCGCCTTCGGCGGCCCAAAAACCCCACAATCAGCCCAGTCCCCTCCCCTGGCCCCTCCCCCAAATTTGGGGGGGATAGGGGCAGGGAAGGGAGTGGGGGATGGGGCCATGCAAGTTGCGAGTCCTAACGCAATACCCAACAACTTCGAGGCATTCATGCGCATCGTAGACATTATTACCAAAAAGCGGGACGGCGGCGAGCTGACCCGCCGCGAGATCGAGACGTTCATCCAGGGCTACGTCAGCGGTGACGTGCCCGACTATCAGGCCGCGGCGCTCTGCATGGCGATCTACTTCCGCGGCATGACGCCGCAAGAGACCGCGGACTTGACGGAGGCAATGGCGTTTTCGGGCGCCACGCTCGACCTCAGCGATGTGGCGCCCTTCATCGTGGACAAGCACTCCTCCGGCGGCGTCGGCGACAAGACCACCCTGGTGGTCGGGCCGATGGTCGCCAGCTTGGGACTGCCGGTCGGCAAGATGTCGGGCCGCGGGCTCTCCTTTTCGGGCGGCACCCTGGACAAGCTGGAGTCCATCCCCGGCTACCGCGTAGACCTGAGCATCGAGCAGTTCCGGCGCCAACTGCGCGAGGTGGGCCTGGTGGTGGCCGGGCAAACGCACGAGCTGGCCCCGGCCGACGGCAAGCTCTACGCGCTGCGCGATGTCACCGGCACGGTTCCCTCTCTGCCGTTGATCGCCAGCTCGATCATGTCGAAGAAGATCGCGGCCGGCGCCCATGCCATCGTGCTCGACGTGAAGGTCGGCCAGGGCGCGTTCATGGAGACGTTGCCCGCCGCGGTCGAGCTGGCCCAGCTCATGGTGCAGATCGGCCGGCGGCTGGGGCGCCGGGTGACGGCCCTCATCGGCGACATGAGCCAGCCGCTCGGCCTGGCCGTGGGCAACGCGCTGGAGGTGGTCGAAGCCATCGAGACGTTGCACGGCCGCGGACCGGCCGACTTCCGTCAGCATTGCATAGACGTGGCCGCAGAGATGCTGTTGATCGCCGGCCCGGCCGCCGCGCCGACCGCGGCCGACATCCAAGCCGCCAAAGAACGGGCGGCCGCCACCCTCGACGACGGCCGCGCCTGGGCGAAGTTCCGCCAGTGGATCGCGGCGCAAGGAGGCGACTTGGCGGCCGTGGATGAGCCCGATCGCCTGCCGCGCGCGGCGTTCGTGGCGCCCCTCAGAGCGCCGGTCAACGGCTACGTAGCTGCCATAGACGCGCGCGAGGTCGGCTACACGGTGGTGGACCTGGGAGGCGGCCGGGCCAAAAAGGGAGACCCCATAGATCCGGCCGTGGGCGTGGTATTGACACCGGCCGGCAAGATCGGAGGCCAGGTGACGGTCGGCGAGCCGTTGCTGTGGGTCCACGCGGCCACGGCCGCCGCGCTGACGACCGCGCTCGACCGGCTGGCCCGCGCCTATCGCTTCAGCGAAACGGTCGTTGCAGCGCCGCCGGTGATCCATCGGGTGATCCGGTAGTCGGCCGGCATCCGCCGACCGTCAACGCAGCGCGGCCGCCGTGCCGGCCCGCGAGGGCCGGCCGTGCCGGCGAATGTCTGCGGCCAGGCCGCGCAGGAGGCGCCGCGCATCCTCGCCGGCCCGATCGGCCGCAGCCGCCAGGGTCGCATCGTCCCACTTCTCGCCCCACGCGGGGGCGATCAGATCGGCCCGCGCCACGAACGGCAGGCCGGCCCCGGCCAGGATCGGCCCGGCCGCTTCGGCGGCTGGCCGCGTCCACGGCCCGAGCACGGCCACCACAGCTCCGTCGAGCGCCAGAGCGCGCGCCTGCTCCGCGGCGCGCGGCGGATCGAGATCATCGTTGAACGCCACCACGAGCACGCGATAGGGGCCCAGGTCGCCGCGCGCGTTCGCTTCCTGCGCCGCGGCCTTGATCGCAGGCAACACCGCGTAGCCCAACGGCCGGCCCGTCCCCTCGAACGGCGCAATCACGCCGAGCTTGACAACAAGCGCGGCATCGCCGGGCAGGACACAGACGGAGCGGAAAGAGCAGAGAGCAGAAAGCAAAGAGTAGAGAATAAAGAGCAGAGAACAAAGAAAAAGAGGAAGGAGCAACTTGTGAAGCGTCAAACCCGCCACACGCCGCGCGGCCTTCATCGGGCCGCTCCCGGCAACGCGAAGTCGGACGTTTGACGCTTCACACTTCACCGCTGAAACCGCGCCACGTTGGCCTGATGTTCGGCCAGGGTAACCGCGAAGACGTGCGAGCCGTCGCTGGTGGCAACGAAGAAGCAATACTGCGTCTCGGCCGGCTGGGCCGCGGCCATGATGGCCGACAGCCCCGGACTGGCGATCGGCGTGGGCGGCAGGCCCGGCCGCAGATAGGTGTTGTACGGCGACTGCACCTGCGCATATGCCTCGACCGAGGGCGGCTTCCACCACCATTCGCCCGGCCGGCCGGCCGCATATTGCACGGTCGGATCGGCCTGCAGATACGAGCCGCCCGTCTCCTTGCTGCACGCGCCGCTCAGCCGGTTCCAGTAAACGCTGGCGATCAGCGGCCGTTCGTCAGCCCGCGTAGCCTCGCGCTCCACGATGGAGGCCATGACGATCACCTGCTCCAGGCTGCGGCCGCGCTGCGCCGCGGCCTGCTCGATCTCCGGCGTCACGCGGCGGCCGAAGTTATCCAGCATCCGCTGGATCAGATCGGCCGGGGTGGCGCGGGCCGGCAGGCGATAGGTGTCGGGGAACAGAAAGCCCTCCAGGGTGGTGGCGCTATCGGGCACGAACGGATAATCGCCGAGCGCCCGCGCCGACGCCGCGCCCCCGCGCACCATCGAGAGAAACGCCTCGCCGTCCATGACGCCCTGCATATTGAGCAGGTCGGCTATCTCTTCGGCGCGCAAGCCCTCAGGGATGGTGACCACGATCTCCTGGATGCGCGGCCGCTGAAGCTGTTCCGCGATCTGGGCCATCGTCATGTTGGGCGCCAGCTCGAAATCGCCGGCCGCCAGGCGCTTGTCCAGCCCGTTCACGCGCATGTAGAGCCGAAATAGATTGGCGTCTTTGATCAGCCCCTGGTCTTGCAGGCGCTCGCTGATCGAAAGGGCCGTCTCGCCCGGCGCGACCTTGAACGGCCGGGGCGTCGCATCGTCGCCGGCGGTGGCTTCCAGGCCCGCGCCTTGCAGGCGCAGGTAGAACGCCAGCAGGCGCAGTTCCAGGGTTTCGGGCCGCAGATCGAGCGGCTGTTCGGCCGTAGGCTTGAGCAGCGCCACCTGCGGCGACTGCGGCACATCGGCCAGTTGCGCCTCAACAAAGCTTACCAGCACAAAGCCCAGCACGCCGAGCGCCAGCACCGGCACGAGAAACAAGGCCAGGCGCAGCAGCCCATGCACTGCGCGATGAAAGAACTTCACCTTACCTCCAACATGGCCCACCCACAGGCCAGTCCATCATTCGACGGCGCCGCGCTTCCGCCGCGCCTCCAGGAAGTCGTTCAACAACACGGCCGCCGCGGCCGCGTCTACGGCAGTGCGGCCGCCGGCCTGGCGCACCAGCCGGCCGGCATCCTCCGTCGTAAAGCTCTCATCCCAGAACGCCAGCGGCACCTCCAGCGCACCGGCCAAACGACCGGCATACCGCCGCACCCAACGGGCCTGCGCGCCGGCCTCGCCGGCGCTGTCCAGCGGCAGGCCCACCAACACGCCGGCCGCGTGCTCACGGCGCACCAACGCAGCGATCTCGGCAAAGTCCTCGGCACGCGTGCGTCGTCGGCGCAACACCGTCAACGGCGTGGCAAGCATGCCCAGCTCGTCGCACACCGCCACACCGATGCGTGCCTCGCCCAGGTCGAGGGCCAACAGCCGGCCCGCAGGCAACGCAAACGGAGACACCACCATCTTATGGTCGGCGCGCCAATTCGGCCGCGGCGTCCCAGTCAATGTCCACACGGATGCGCCAGGGCAGCTCCGGCAGATTGATCGGCACGATGTACGGGAGCCAGTCGGGGCCCAGGTGGATCTGCGGCGGCTGCGCCAACGGAAAACGTGCCGTGAGCGCGGCCGTGGCCTCGGCGACCGATAAGCCGGCCACCGCCGTCCGCACCGCATTCCGATCAATGCCGCGCAGGAGGATGCCCTGCGCCGTCAACTCGAACTTCACCGTCCGCTCGTCGGGAACGGAAACCGCGCCCGGGATGAGGCGAACGGTATCGGAGATCAGGCGGGTGCCGGGGGGCATGGCATCTTGCAGCCGCGCCAGGCCGATCTGCTGCGCCGCGGCCATATCCACGCTCAGCCCCACCGCCTGCACGGTCATGTTCAGGGTCAGCTCGGCCGCCACCTCGCCGACAAACGGCGTGAAAGTGGGCGAAAGGGCCAGATAGGTGACCGACTCGGGCGGCACGAAGGAGCCCGGGCCGATCTTCTCGGCCAGGCGCTCATAGGCTTCCTTCTTGAGCTGCTCGAAGAGCTGCGCCTGCAAGGCCGTCTTGTCTTCTTCGGTCACCACCCCGACGCGCGCCATGGTGCCGCCGGAGGTCGGCGCGTCGTTCGCCACGATGACCGATAGCGCCAGGGGCCCCTCGATCTGGGTGATCGTGCCGGCCCGCACGTTGCCGTCGGGGCCCGGCAACACCGCCTCGATCGGCACGGTGGCCCGCGCGTTGGGCGCCAGCGGCGCGTCGGCCAGGGTGGCGAAGCGGACGTTGTTGCCGGTCGCGGTCGCCACAATCGTGCCCGCCGGCACGGTGATCTCGCGCGGGGTACGGTTGACCACGATCACCTGGCCGCGGGCCTTCGCGTCGGGCTCCCACCGCCGACCGGTAGTCGGCATCTTGCCTTCGCCGGCCACCTGCGCGCTGAGCACACGGGCCGGCACGATCCCCGCGGGCACATCGGTCGCGGCATCGAGCACGGCCGTCAAGGGAGCGCGCACCTGCAACGGCTCGGAGAGCGGCACCAGGGTGACGGTGGCCGCCGGCACGACGAGCGCCAGGGCACACACCAGGCCGGCTGCCAACACCAACAGGGCGATCAACAGTCCCAGCTCGCCAAGCCAGGGGCTGAGCCGGTGCTTGAACGCGCGCGCAAACGCGACCGGCCGGAAGCCGGTGGGCGAATGCGGGCCGAACATGCCCGGGGCGAACGGCGGCTCGACCTGGCCGGGGGTCGGCGGCACGGGCCGCGGAGTGCACAGCCGCGGCCTGCGCCAGATGGTGCGTTCGGCCCACCAACGGCTGCGAAACGCGCTGATCCCCGCCGCGGCCGCGCGGCCTCGCAACGCGACGTCGGTGGTCAAGAGCGCAATCTGGAGGCTATGCGCGGCCGCTTCCCGGCGCAAGGCCGCCAGATCGGGCAGTGTCAACGTGCATCCCGGCGGCACGGCCAGCAACACACGGCCGGCCGGCACGCGCTGCAAACGCATGAGGACGCTGCTCAGGGTGTCCTGAGGCGTCAGCTCGATGATCTCAACCGGCATGATGTTAGCTCTTCGCCAGCGCCCTCGCCACCAGTTCCGGCGCCTGCGCCAGCGCTTCGGGCAGCTTGCTCAGGTCGCGGCCGCCGGCCTGGGCCAGCGAGGGCCGGCCGCCGCCGCCGCCGCCGACCACGCGCGCCACGCTCTTCACCAGTTCGCCTGCGTGCACGCCCCGCTTCACCAGGTCGTCGGTCACGGCCGCGATGATCTGCGGCTTGTCGTCCACGGCCGTCGCCAGGATGACGACCGCCGAGCCGAGCTTGTTCCGCAGCCAATCGCTCATGTCGCGCAGCGTTTGCACATCGGCGCCCTCGACCTGGGCTGAGACCACGGCCACCCCTTTGACGCGCCGCGCCTGGGTCGCGAGTTGCTCGGTTTGCTGGAACGCCAGCCGGGCCTTGAGACGGGCGTTTTCCTTCTGCAGCGCCTGCATTTCGGCGTACAGGTTGCGCACGGCCCGATCGAGCTCATCGGGGGGCACCCGCAGGAACGCGGCGGTATGATCGAGCAGCCGCAGGCGGTTCTGCACCAGTTGCACCGCCCCGCGGCCGGTCACCGCCTCGATGCGCCGCACGCCCGCGCCCACCCCCTCTTCCGACACGATATGAAAGAGGCCGATCTGGCCGGTGCGCTGCACATGCGTGCCGCCGCACAGCTCCTTGCTGAACTCCTCGCCCTCCCAGCCGACCTTGATGACCCGCACCTCATCGCCGTATTTTTCGGTGAAGAGCGCCATCGCGCCCGTGGCGACCGCGTCTTGATAGCTCTTGCGCTCCACGACCACCGGATAGTCGGCCAGGATCGCGTCGTTGACCGATTGCTCGACCGCGTCCAGCTCGGCCTGGGTCAACATGCTGGAATGCGTGAAGTCGAAGCGCAGGCGATCGGGCTCGACCACCGAGCCGGCCTGGTGCACGTGTTCGCCCAGGATGTAGCGCAGCTCGCTGTGGAGCAGGTGCGTGGCCGTGTGGTTGCGCATGATGTCCCAGCGGCGCTCCTCATCCACCAGCGCCCAGGCGACGTCGCCCACGGCCGGGTTGCCGGCCACCACCTCGCCGATGTGGACGATCAGACCCGACACCGGCCGCCGGACGTCGTCCACGCGGATCTCCCAGATCGGCTCCTCGCGGCCCTCGACATAGCGGCCGATGTAACCCCGATCAGAGACCTGGCCGCCCGATTCCACGTAGAAGGGGGTTACGGGCAAGACGACCTCGACCTTGTCGCCCGGCCGCGCCACCCGCACGGGTTGGCCGTCGTGCAGCAGCGCAGCAACGACGGTCTCGGCCTCGACCTCCTCCTCGTAGATGTGTTTGACGCCCTCCGGCCCCAACACGCCGTCGCTCTTCAGGTCGTGCAGAACGTCGAGATAGACCTGAACGTCGCGCGCCTCGGCGGCGGCGAACTGGGCCGAGGCGCGGGCCCGCTCGCGCTGTTCGGCCATGGCCGCCTGATAGCCGGCCTCGTCTACGCTCAGGCCGTGATCGCGCGCGACGTCCCTGGTCAAGTCGAGCGGGAAGCCGTAGGTATCGTACAGGCGAAACGCTTCGCTGCCGGGGATCACCGTCGCGCCTTGTGCCTTCAGATCGGCGATCAGGCGATCCAGCATTTCCAGGCCAACGGTGAGGGTCTGATGGAAGCGATTTTCTTCCTGCTCGATGTTGTTCAGGATGAACTCGCGGCGGCGGATCAGGTCGCCGTAGTGCGGCCCCATGATCTCGATGACCGTCTTGGCGAGCTCGACCAGGAACGGCCCGCTGAAGCCCAAGAGGCGGCCATGGCGCGCGGCCCGGCGCAGGATCAGGCGCAACACATAGCCGCGGCCTTCGTTCGAGGGCAACACGCCGTCGCCGATCAGGAAGGTGATGGCGCGGCTGTGATCGGCGATGACGCGGTAGGAGACGATGCGCGCCTCGCGTTCGGCGTCGGAATGCCCCAGCAGCTCCTGCGTCCGTCGGATGATGGGCTGGAACAGATCGGTGTCGTAATTGGACGAGACGTGCTGAAGCACGCTGACGATCCGCTCGAAGCCCATGCCGGTATCCACGTGTTTGGCGGGCAGGGGCACCAGGCGATCGTCTTTGGTGTGTTCGTACTGGATGAAGACCAGGTTCCACAGCTCGACGAAACGCTTGCAATCGCCGTTCACCCGACAGACATGGCCCGGCACGCCCTGTTTGTTGCATGCCTCGGGCCCCAGGTCAATGTTGATCTCGCTGCAGGGGCCGCACGGTCCGGTGTCGCCCATCTCCCAGAAGTTGTCCTTGCGGCCAAAGAAGAGGATGTGATCGTGGGCGATGTCGGTTTCGCTGCGCCAATAGGCAGCCGCCTCTTCGTCCCGGCCCAGCTCGCCCTTGTCGTCCTCGAAGACGGTGGCCCACAACCGCCCCTTGGGCAGCTTCCACACATCGGTCAGAAGTTCCCAGGCCCAGGCGATGGCTTCCTTTTTATAATAGTCACCGAACGACCAGTTGCCCAGCATCTCGAAGAAGGTATGGTGGACCGGCGAGCGGCCGACATCTTCCAGGTCGTTGTGCTTGCCGCTCACCCGCATGCATTTCTGCGCGTCGGCCACGCGGCGGGCTTCGGGTTCGCGCAGGCCCAGGAAGATCTCCTTGAACTGATTCATGCCGGCGTTGGTGAACAACAACGTCGGATCTCCCACCGGCACCAGTGAGGCGCTGGGCACGATCAGATGCCCCTTGCGAGCAAAGAAGTCCAGGAACTGCTGGCGGATCGCGGCGCTGGTCGGAAAGCGTTTATCGGTCATGTAGTCATCCCTCAAGATGACGAAGGCCAGAGACAGCGCCGGGCGCCATTGACCGGTTTCTGTCCCTGGTCTTCCGTCCAACAATCAGCACGCGCCGGAGCTCCCGGCGCGTGCATGACCTATTGTACGGCAAACAAGAGGCTTTGTCAAAGCCGTCGCTTACCAGATCTTCTGCGACCTCACCTGCACGACGGCCTCGCCTTCGGCCTGGAAGTATTCCACCGTCCAGGTGTGGTTGCCGGCATAGATCAGGACGTCGCGCTGGCAGATGGTGACAGGATGGACGCCCCAGTTGTCAATGACCAGCACGCCGTCTATCCAGACCCGCACGCCGTCATCGGCCGTGGTGGTCACCCGATAGGTGCCGTAGTTCATGAAGAAGACGCGCGTCCAGCGCACCGAGAAGTTGTACTGATTGAGCGTGCCGGGCGCAGGCGAGGTGCCCGTCCAATTGAAGGCGATGTCCGCGTCGCACCGGTTCAGGGTGACCGGACCGGCCAGGTCGCGGTTGTTGAAGTAGTCGGCGTTCCAACAGCCGGCCGGCGGAGGCGGAGGGGGCGGCGGAGGAACGGGCCAACAGGTCTGTCCGCTACAAGGCCACGGTGAGGGCGGCCAGGTCGGCGGGACGGGCGGCGGATAGCCGCAACGATAGATCACCAGCGTCTGGCCGGCGTAGATGCGGTTGGGGTTGCGGATGTGGTTCCACTGCTGCAACTGCCAGACCGTCACGCCGTAACGCCAGGCGATGCGCGTGAGGTTATCGCCCCAGCGAACGCGATAATAGATGGGCGCGCAATCGGCCGCGCGCGCATTGGCGGAGGCCGCTGCCGGATCGGCGGCGCTGACGGGCGTCCACCCGACCGCCAGGATCGCAACGACAAGCAAGACGGCGCTCCAACGACGCCACCACGAAGTGCCCATACGTTTCTCCTTTCCTGAGGGCGCACGCCCCGTCAAACGTGCCAGCCTGTCCCCTGGCGGCCAGGCCGGGGGCACTTACGAAGTGCCTGGCACATCGAATGTTAAACTCTCCGCCGTAGCACCTGTTCTGGCCATCAGGCTGCTCACATGATAGCACAAGTTCTGTGCGATGCAAATCAGCAATTCCAAAATTGCGGGGTCTTGGGGCCGCAAAGCGGCCCCAAGACCCCGCTCTTGACAGGGCTACCCCCTCTCTCGCCTGGCGGGAGAAGGGGTCAGGGGGTGAGGGTCCGCTCCCCAGGCGCAATGCGCGGGATAACGGTGAACGGTTACGGCCGGCCGGTCGTTTGCCCATCAATGCTCTTTCGGGTATAATCCGAAACTTAGACGTGCCAGGCACTTCAGAAGTGCCTGGCACGTGAGTGCGGTTCATTTTCGGCGTGTCGTGTGCTGCCGCGCAGGAACAAACGGGAGATGAGAGACGAGAGACGAAAGACGAGAATGATGATCGGCTTCCTGGCCGGCCTCCTGGTGCTGTTGTTGGCCGGTTGTCGGGGGCAGATCATCACCCGCGTCACGCCGATGCCGAGCGCGACGCCCACGGTCGCCATCGTGCGGCAGGCTTCGCCGCGGCCCACGGCCACGCCCGCGCCCTATACGCCCGCGCCCACCGCCACTCCCACCGTCACGCCGACGCCGTTCATTTACACCTTGAAGAGCGGCGATACGCTCTTCGGCCTGGCCCTCGAGTTCGGCACCACACTGCAAGCCATCCAGGATGCCAACGGCATCACCGACCCGCGCGGCCTGCTGGTGGGCCAAAAGATCATCATCCCGCGCGAGCCGCCCCCCGAAGCCGGCACGCCTACCGCCACCCCTACGCCGCTGCCGTTTCGCATCGAGAACATGGCGTTCAACTATACGCCCATCGGCGGGCTCTGGGGCTTCGGCGAGGTGCACAACACCACCGGCACCGACCTGGAACAGGCATCCGTCATCGTTCACCTGCTCGATCCGGCGGGCAAGGTGCTGGCCAGCGGCGTGGGCCATGCGCAGATCGAACTGATCGCGCCGGACGGCCGGGCGCCCTTCGCGGTGCACTTCCAGGACGCGCCCGCCAGCTTCGCCAGCTACACCGCGCTGCCGGCCACCGGCGTCAACGGTTACGTGGGCGCCTATTATCGCGATCTGACGCCGAAGAACCTGCGCGGCGAGGGCCAGCGCTACGCGGCCTACACCGTGTCGGGCACGATCGCCAACACCGGGCCGGAGGACGCCCTCGGGGTCACCGTGACCGTGACGATCTACGACGCGCTCGGCCGGGTGATCGGCACGCGCAAGGTCATTCCCGAGCACAACGTCATCCCGCCGGGCGGCGAGACGAGCTTCTCGGTGACCCTCACGCCGGCCGGCGGCCCGGTCCAGAGCTTTCGCGTCACGGCGCTCGGTCGGCGCAACCTGACGCCCACGCCGCCCCCGCGCAGCTCCTGAGGAGAAGATTTTGCATGAGGCCCATCGCATCCGAAGCGCCACCGTTCTACCGCGGCCTCCAACGACTGATGCAATGGCTGATCGAACATCTGACCCAAATCGAGGTCAAGGGCGTCGAGAACATTCCGGCCACCGGCCCGTTCATCCTGGCGCCCAATCATCTGCATGTCTTCGACCTGCCCGTGGCATTTGCCTACTGCCCTCGCCAGGTCTGCGTCTTTGCTGCCAACAAATGGCGGAACAAGCTGGGCGGCTGGGTGATGAAGCTGGTCACCACCACGATCTTCGTGGCGCGCGGGGAAGCCGATCGCCGGGCGCTGAGCCAGGCGCTGGCGGTATTGCAACGGGGCGGCGTCATGGCCATCGCGCCGGAGGGCACGCGCAGCCGGACGGGCGGCCTGTTGCCGGGCAAGAGCGGGGTGGTGTATCTGGCCGCGCGGGCCGGCGCACCGATCATCCCGACCGCCATGTGGGGCCAGGAGAAGGTCATGGGTGGCTGGGCCCGCTTGCGCCGGACCGCGGTGCACCTTCACTTCGGCCCGCCGATCTATCTGCCGGCCGAGGCCGCGCAGTTGCGCACCGGCGAACTGGACGGTTATACCGAACAACTGATGATCGCCCTGGCGCGGATGCTGCCGGCCGCATATCGCGGGGTGTATGCCGATAAGGTACAGGATTGAGCACAAGAGACTCTGCAGCTTTTGGTGGGAAGACGGTAGGACTCGCAACTTGCGGACCCCACCCCCCGGCCCTTCCCCGTCAGGCGGGGAAGGGGCGAGGCTAATAGCGGGGTATTTTGGCCGCCTTCGGCGGCCAAAATACCCCTTTCGAGGGATTCCCCGCCCCCCGCAAGCGGGGGGCGGGGTCAGAGGTGGGGGGCTCACTGC
>JBBIKA010000103.1:0-14504 GCA_037445695.1 Chloroflexota bacterium | reverse complement strand
ACTGGGCACGCCGCCCTGGTACGACCTGATCGCCAAGGTCATTCCGGCGCGGCGCCGCGGGCTATGGGCCGGGGTCAGCCGCGGCCTGGGCTCGCTGCTGGGCATCGGCGGCGCGGCCCTGGCCGGGCAACTGCTGGAGGGTTACGGTTTCCCGCGCGGCTTTGCCTTCTGTTTCTTCGCCGCCGCCGTTTCGCTGGCCCTCTCGTGGATCGCGCTGTCGCTCAATCGCGAGCCGGATAGCATCGTCACCAAGCCCCGGGTCGGGCTGGCGACCTATTTCCGCAAGCTGCCGGCGATCTTGCGCCGCGATCGCAACTACGTGCGCTACCTGATCGGCCGTTCGGTGGCCGTGTTGGGCGGCATGGGGACCGGCTTTTTCATGGTCTACGGCGCCGACCGTTTCGGCATCGCCGGCCAGATGGTAGGCGCGCTCACCGGCGTGTTGGTCGGCAGCCAGGCGCTGGGCGACCTGCTGCTGGGCGCGCTCGCCGACCGGCTGGGGCATCGCGCGATCCTGGCGTTCGGCGCGTGGATGATGGCCGCCGCCACGCTCAGCGTGCTGCTCGCGCCGTCGGCGAGCTGGCTGGCCGTCGCCTTCGCGCTCGTCGGCCTATCCTCCGCGGCCGCGCTCGTCTCCAGCCTGAACATCATCCTGGAGTTCTGCGCGGCCGAAGATCGGCCCACCTACATCGGCCTGACCAACACCCTGCTGGCGCCGGCCACCGCGCTGGCGCCGTTGATGGCTGCGACTTTGACCAATGTTTTCGGCTACCACGGCATGTTCCTGACTACGCTCGGAGCTGCCTTGCTCGGCGGCGCATTGTTGTTCCTCTGGGTGCGCGAGCCGCGCCACGCGCCCGAGGTAGCGACGGCCAACACGTAGCACATGCCGACCGAACGACCGCGCACACGGAGGGCCAATGTCCTACGAAGACGGCTGGGCCGCGCTCAATCTGGCGATGCCCAGGCGCATCCCGCGCACCGAATACTCGGCCACCATGCATTGGGACCTGATCAAGGCCGTGACCGGCCTTGAGGTGGGCATCCATAGCCCGGATGAGGTCAAAAAACAGGCCCAGGTCGCCTTCATGCGCGCCTGGAACTACGACTTTTTCTGGAGCACGTTGATCGGCCACGAGGAGTTCGGCGAGTGGCAGAGCGACATGGGCCACGCCGAATACGCAGCCGGCGGCGTGGATCGCCGCGATACGATCTTCAGCCCGTACAAAACGGTCGAAGACGTGCTCAGTTTCGACCCGTGGGAGAAGCTCGGCTCGAAGGACAGAGGCGAGCTGATCCGACGCTTCGAGGCGCATTACCGCGCCAACTGCGAGACGCATCCGTTCGGCGTCAACATGACCGGCGTCTACGTGACGCTGATCTCCGGCTTCATCGGCCTTTTCGGCTGGGACAATCTGTTGCTGGCCGCGGGCACCGATCTGGAGCGCTTCGGTGCGTTGGCCAACCGCTACGCGTCATGGATCCAGCAGTATTTCGACGCGCTGGCCGAGTCGAACGTGCCGGTGATCATGATCCACGATGACTTCGTCTGGGCGCAGGGGCCGATCTTCCGGCCGGCCTGGTATCGGCGCTATGTGTTTCCCAACTACCGCCGGTTCGTGGCGCCACTGCGCGAGGCCGGCAAGAAGGTGCTGTTCTGCTCCGATGGCAACTTCGATGCGTTCGTGGACGACATCGCGGCGGCCGGCTTCCACGGCTTCGTCTTCGAGCCGCTGACCGATCTGCGCTACATCGTCGAGCGGTACGGCCAGACGCATGTCATCGTCGGCAATGCCGACACGCGCATCCTGCTGTACGGCTCCAAAGACGACATTCGCGCCGAAGTCAAGCGATGCATGGATCTGGGCCGACGCTGCCCCGGCTTCTTCATGGCCGTCGGCAACCACATCCCGCCGAATACGCCGGTGGAAAACGCGCTTTTCTACAATCAAGTGTATGAGGAAATGTGTTGGAGGTGGTGAACGTTGTTCACCCGTAGATGTGGCCCTACAGCTTTTGGTAGGAAGATGGTAGGATTCGCAACTTGCCTGGCCCCATCCCCCTGCTCCTTCCCCGCCGGGCGGGGAAGGGGTGAATTTGATATGGGGTATTTTGGCCGCCTTCGGCGGCCAAAATACCCCTTTCAGAAGGGCTTCCCCCTCTCCCGCCTGTGGGAGAGAGGGTCAGGGAGTGAGGGCGTTGGCCTGATCGCACAGATCGCACAACACGAGGGGTCACGGTGCACACTTACGTTCACCCGCGCGTCTCAACCAATCACCACTCAAAGGATCAGAGGAGATATAGATCATGAGCAACCAATCGGCCCGGTTCGAGTCAACCTGGGAGTCACTAAGCACCTACGAGGTGCCCGCCTGGTACCAGGACGGCAAATTCGGCATCTTCATCCACTGGGGACCGTACTGCGTGCCGGCCTTCGGCAACGAGTGGTATCCGCGCCACATGTACCTCCAAAGCACGCGCGAGTTCATCTACCATCAGAAGGTCTACGGCCACCAGTCGAAGTTCGGCTATAAGGACTTCATTCCTCTGTTCAAGGCCGAGAAGTTCGACCCGACAGCGTGGGCCGATCTGTTTCGCCGGGCCGGCGCGCGGTTCGTCGTGCCGGTCGCCGAACATCACGATGGCTTCGCGATGTACGACAGCGCGCTCACTCGTTGGACCGCGGCGAAGATGGGGCCGCAGCGCGACATCATCGGCGAGCTGGCCGCGGCGACGCGCGCCGCGGGCATGGTGTTCGGCGTCTCCAGCCACCGCGCCGAGCATTGGTGGTTCTTCAACGGCGGCCGCGAGTTCGACTCGGACGTGCAAGACCCGGCCTACGCGGACTTCTATGGCCCGGCCATGCCCCAGCCGCCGAATGCCCTCCACGAACGCGATGCGGAGCCGCGGCCCGACGCCGCCTTTCTGGAAGACTGGTTGGCGCGCTGCTGCGAGCTGGTGGACAAATATCGGCCGCAGCTCTTCTGGTTCGACTGGTGGATCCGCCAGATCGTCTTTCAGCCCTATCTGCAGCGCTTCGCGGCCTACTACTACAATCGCGGCCTGGAATGGGGCCAGGGCGTGGCAATCAACTATAAGCTCGACGCCTTCCCCGAGGGGACCGCGGTGCTCGACATCGAGCGCGGCCAGCTCAAGGATATCCGGCCGCTGCTGTGGCAGAACGACACCTCCGTCTCGAAGAACTCGTGGGGCTACATCCAGCATCACGACTACAAGACGCCGACCGCGCTCATCCACGATCTGGTGGATGTCGTCAGCAAAAACGGCGCGCTGCTGCTGAACGTGGGCCCGCGGCCCGACGGCACGATCCCGGAGCCGGAACAGGCGATCCTGCTGGAGATCGGCCGCTGGCTGGCGATCAACGGCGAGGCGATCTACGGCACGCGGCCGTGGAAGGTCTACGGCGAAGGACCGACCGAGGTGTATGAGGGCGGCTTCACCGATACCAAACGCGCGGCCTTTACCCCGGCCGACGTGCGCTTCACGACCCGCGGGGATATCCTCTACGCGATCGTCCTGGGCTGGCCCGCCGACGGCATGGCGCAGGTGACATGGCTGCGCGCCGGCTCACCCCTCTATCCGGGCCCCATCCAGCGCGTCGAGCTGCTCGGCGCGCCACAGCCGCTCGAGTGGACGCGCGATCACGTCGGCCTGAAGGTGAAGCTGCCGGCGCAGAGGCCGCATGAGGCGGCGTTTGTACTGAAGATCGCATAACCTCTTCTTAACCCTCCCTCTTCTATACAAAGAGGGAGGGCGTCATATCAGGAGAACGAAGATGCTTGCTAATCCAACTGCTGCGACTGTCTTAAAAAAAGATGACTTGATCGTCGTTACCGGCGCGGGCGGCTTCATCGGCGGGTCGCTGGTGCGGTACTTTCACACGCAGGGCTTCACCCGCATCCGTGCAGTGGACAAGAAGCCGTTGCCTGAATGGTATCAGCGCGTGCCGGGGGTCGAATCGCTCTGCATGGACCTGAGCGAGTACCCTAACTGTGTGCGCGCCTGCGAAGATGCGGTCGAAGTGTACAACCTGGCGGCCGACATGGGCGGCATGGGCTTCATCGAGCGCTTCCGCGTCGAATGCCTGCGCAGCATCCTGATCAACACTCACATGATCGAGGCGGCCTACCGGGCCGGCGTGCGGCGCTATTTCTTCTCGTCGTCCGCGTGTGCGTATAACACGACCCTTCAGCAGGATCCCAATGTGCGGGCGCTCAAGGAGTCAGATGCGTATCCGGCCATGGCCGAGCGCGGCTACGGCTGGGAGAAGCTCATGTCTGAGATGTTCTGCCAGGAGTATTGGGCCGAGCGGGGACTGGAAACACACATCGCCCGCTTCCACAATGTCTATGGGCCGTTTGGGACCTGGGATGGCGGCCGCGAGAAGGCACCGGCCGCACTCTGCCGCAAGGTCATCGCGGCCAAAGATAGCGGCAAGCTCGAAATCGAGATCTGGGGCGACGGCACCCAGACGCGCAGCTTCATGTACATTGATGATTGCCTGCTGGGCATTGACATGATCATGCATTGCGATCGCCTGATTGCTACGCCGATCAACCTTGGCTCGGCCGAACTGGTCTCGATCAATCAGCTCGTGGACCTCATCGAGGAGATTGCCGGCGTGAAGCTGGTGCGCCGCTATCGGCTCGACGCGCCGCGCGGGGTGGCCGGCCGCAACAGCGACAACACGTTCATCAAAGAAGTGCTGGGCTGGGAGCCGAATACGCCGCTGCGCGTGGGCCTGGAAAAGACCTATGCCTGGATCGAGCAGCAGTATTACGCGCGCAAGGCGGGCAAACGAACAGTAAGTTGAGAATGACGAGATGACAAGGCCACAGAGTGACGAGGCGAGGAGGGGCGATGGGAGGTTGTGAGGTTGTCGGCCCTTTGTTTGTCACCAGCACCTCCAGCACGGGAATTCACGGATAGACAACATGCACATCACCGACATCATCGGCCGTCTGCCCTATCGCATGGCGTTTGCGGGCGGGTGGATTGATCAGCCGTTCGTCTCCCAACACAACCCATCGCCGCCCGGTTCGATGGTGGTGGTGGCCCTGGAGCCCACCGTCCGCTTCATGGATCGCTGCGGCATGGGCACCAGCACGCGCAAGGTCGCCGCGCGGATCTGGGGCGATACGTTGCCCGACCGCGATCCCGCAATGCTGGTGCGCGAGCTGTACACGGCCGAAAACGCGGGCAAGGCCGAGCCGTCCGGTTCACAAGATATGATCGGCCTGATCTACCCCGGCATCAACCGGCTAGACTACGACTTTGCGTACGAAGGCGGTTATTTCCCGAGGCACATCGAGTCGAACAACGACCCGGCCGTGGCGCAGTGGCTGGAACAGATCATCTGGATGGTGGCGGTGGCCCCGCGGCCGCCTGGCTATAACCCGCTCGGCATCAAGAACCTCGATCCCGCCTGGATCCGCCGGCTGGGGCAAAGCGGCCAGGATTGCTATGCAGCGATCCTGGCGATGGATGCCCGGGCGCTCGGCGCATCTATGAACGAATGCATGGCGTGTTGGGAAGCGATCCTGCCACATACTGTCCGCCACCCCACCCTCACAGTTGACCTGATGGGGCTTTTGCGGTACTATCAGAGCCGCTACATGGGAGCGATGTACTCCGGCTCCGGCGGCGGCTACCTGTACGTCGTGTCCGACGAACCGGTGCCGGGCGGCTTCCGCATCAAAGTCAGGATCAGGGATAGATGCAAAACGCCTATCATCTCGGCGACCGCTGGCTGAAGGGTAACACGCACATCCACACCACCCGCTCCGACGGCGGCATGACCTACGCGCAGATCACTGCGCTCTACGCCGCGGCCGGCTACGACTTCCTGGTCGCGGCCGACCACTGGGTCCCTTCCGATGTGGCGAACGAACCCGGGACCGCAGACCTGGTATGGCTGGATGGGGTCGAGCTCGACGGCCGCGATGAGGCCGGCGCGCTCTATCACGTGGTGTGCCTGGGCAAGGTCACCGGCATCGGCCGGGCGATGGGCTTCCCGGCCGCGCTGCGGGCCGCGGTCGCCCAGGCCGCGCTGACCATCCTGGCGCACCCGCAATGGACCGGCAACTCGTTCGACGACGCGCTCCGTTGGCCGTTCGACGGGGTCGAGGTGTACAATCACGTCTGCCGCTGGCTGAACGGCAAGGGGGACGCCGCGGCCTACTGGAACGCGATGTTGGCCCGCCGGCCCCACACGCTGGCCTTCGCAGCAGACGACGCACACCTGCGGCCCGAACATCCCGGCTGGAACGGCGGCTGGATCATGGTCGCCGCGGCCGATCGCACGGCTCCAGAGATCTTGGCGGCGCTCCGCCAGGGCCGCTACTACTCCTCCTGCGGCCCGCAATTTCACACCATCCATTGCGATAACTCGCATATCGAGGTCGAAACTTCGCCCGTCCAGTTCATCCGCCTGGTCGGCCCGGCCTATCTGGGCCAACGCCTGGGCAGCTTCGACGGCCGGCGGCTCACGGCCGCGCGCTTTGCCCTGCCGGACGATTGGGACTACGCCTATCTCGAAATCGAAGATGAATGTGGCCGCCGGGCGTGGACCAACAACCTAATCCGAAAATAGCCCTGAAACGTGCCAGGCACTTTCAAAGTCCCTGGCACGTGAGCGCGGTTCATTTTCAAGAAAGGTGGACAAAGGCCCCATGACCGTCATCGTGGCTTCCGTCAGCTTCGACGACCTGCGGTCTCGCCATGTCCGTTTCCTCCAGGAGGCCGGCCGGCTGGGCACGCTGCACATCTACCTCTGGTCGGATGAGGTCGTGCGCCGGCTGACGGGCCGGCCGCCGAAGTTCCCCCAAGCCGAGCGGCAATACCTGGTCGAGGCCATCCGTTACGTGGGACGGACGACGCCGGTCACCGAGCTGGCTACGGCCGATGTCTTGCCCGCGGCCGCCTTACAAACGGCCCCTCCCCAGGAGATCGTTTGGGCGGTGGAAGAAGCGGACGACACCCCGGCCAAACGGGCGTTTTGCACAGCGCGCGGCATCGGCTATCGCGTCTTCACCGCGGCCGAGCTGGCCGGTTTCCCGGCCGACGAGGATGAACGGGCCGAGCTCGGCCACCCCTCCGTCATCGTCACCGGCTGCTACGACTGGCTCCATTCGGGCCACGTGCGTTTCTTCGAAGAGGCGGCGGGCTACGGCGACCTGATCGTCGTCGTCGGCAACGACGCGAACGTGCGCCACTTGAAGGGGGAAGGCCACCCGCTGCAAACGCAGGAGGAGCGCTGCTACATGGTGGGCGCGATCCGCTATGTCAAGCTGGCGCTCATTTCCTCCGGCTGGGGTTGGCTCGATGCCGAGCCGGAGATCCGGCGCCTGCGGCCCGACATCTACCTGGTGAACGAGGACGGGGATCGGCCGGAGAAGCGCGAATTCTGCGCGCAACATGGCCTGCAATACGTCGTGCTCAAGCGCGTCCCCAAGGAGGGCCTGCCGCGGCGCTCCAGCACCGAACTGCGCGGCTACTGAAGAACTGATCCATCGCCCCCGGGCGCAACTTCCTACCGGAGCGAAACACATGAAATTCACCGACGGCTATTGGCACATGCGGCCCGGCGTCACGCCGCATTTCGCCGAACAAACCCACGAGGTCGAGGTTGAAGAACGGGCTGCCGCGCCGGCCCTGATCGCCTACGCCGCGACGAAGCCGCTGCGGGGCCGCGGGGACACCATCAACCTGCCGCTGCTCACCGTCCGCTTCTCCTCGCCGCTGGAAAACATCGTGCGCGTGCAGATCGTCCATCATAAGGGCCAACGGCCGCGCGGACCGGCCTTCGAGCTGAACCTGCCGCCCCAGGCCCCGGCCGTGCAGGTCGCCGACGGCCCCGAAGCCGCCACCCTCACCACGGGCCGGCTGACCGTGCGCGTGGCCAAGGGGCCCGACTGGCGCGTCGACTTCCTGGACGGCGACCGCCTCATCACGTCGAGCGGTCGGCACGGACTGGCGCTCATGGAGACGCCGGAGGGTCGCTTCATGGTCGAGCAGCTCGACCTGGACGTGGGCGAGTGCGTCTACGGCCTGGGCGAACGCTTCACCCCCTTCGTCAAAAACGGCCAGGTCGTGGACCTCTGGAACGAGGACGGCGGCACCGCCTCCGAACAGGCGTACAAGAACATTCCATTCTATCTGACCAACCGCGGCTACGGCGTCTTCGTCAACCACCCGGAGAAAGCGAGCTACGAGATCGCCTCCGAGAAGGTCGAGCGGGTGCAGTTCAGCGTGCCGGGCGAAAGCCTGGACTACTTCCTGATCTACGGCCCGACGCCGAAGGCCGTGCTCGAGCGTTACACCGCGCTCACCGGCCGGCCCGCGCTGCCGCCGGCGTGGTCCTTCGGGCTATGGCTCACCACCTCGTTCACCACCGACTACGACGAGGCGACCGTCACGAGCTTCATCCAGGGCATGGCCGACCGCGACATCCCCCTGCACGTCTTCCACTTCGATTGCTTCTGGATGAAGGAGTTCCACTGGTGCAACTTCGAGTGGGACCGCCGTTGTTTCCCCGATCCGGCCGCGCTGCTGGCCCGGCTGAAGGCGCGCGGGCTCAAGATCTGCGTCTGGATCAACCCCTACATCGCGCAGCGCTCGGCCCTCTTCGACGAAGGGATGGCCGCCGGCTACCTGGTGAAGCGGCCGAATGGCGACGTGTGGCAATGGGATCGCTGGCAGGCGGGCATGGGCCTGGTGGACTTCACCAATCCGGCCGCCCGGCGCTGGTTCGGCGACAAGCTGCGGGCGCTGGTGGACATGGGCGTGGATTGCTTCAAGACCGACTTCGGCGAGCGCATCCCCACCGACGTGGTCTGGTTCGACGGCTCCGACCCGGTCAAGATGCACAACTATTATTCCTACCTCTACAACAAGACCGTGTTCGAGGTGTTGGAGGAGAAGTTCGGGCCGGGCCGCGCCACCGTCTTCGCCCGCTCGGCGACTGCAGGGGGCCAGAAGTTCCCCGTGCACTGGGGCGGCGACTCGACCGCCACCTTCGCGTCCATGGCCGAGACCCTGCGCGGGGGCCTCTCGCTCGGCCTGTCGGGCTTCGGCTTCTGGAGCCACGACATCGGCGGCTTCGAGCAGACCGCGTCGGCCGATGTGTACAAGCGCTGGTGCGCGTTCGGCCTGCTCTCGTCGCATTCCCGGCTGCACGGTTCCAGCTCCTACCGGGTGCCGTGGCTGTTCGACGAAGAGGCGGTGGACGTGCTGCGCTTCTTCACGAAGCTCAAGTGTCGGCTGATGCCCTATCTGTTCGCGGCGGCCGTGGAGGCGCACACGACCGGCGTGCCGGTTTTGCGCGCTATGCCGCTCGAATTCCCCGACGATCCGGGATGCGACACCCTCGACCGCCAGTACATGCTCGGCGCCAACCTGCTCGTTGCGCCCGTCTTCACGGCCGACGGGACGGTGGACTATTACCTGCCGGCCGGCCGCTGGACGCGCTTCCTGACGGCCGAGGTGGTGGAAGGGGGCCGTTGGGTGCGCGAGCGCCATGACTTCTTGAGCTTGCCGCTGTTGGCCCGGCCCAACTCGATCATCCCGGTCGGCGCGGTCGCCGATCGGCCCGACTACGACTTCGCGGACGGCGTGACGTTGCACATCTTCGAGATCCAGGACGGCGCGACGCTGACCTGTCGCGTGCCCGATCTGGCCGGCGCGACGGCCCTCACCGTCGAAGCGACGCGCTGGGGCAAAGCATTGCAGATCCGTGCGACCGGAGAGACGAAGGAGTGGCGCGTGCTCTTGCGCGGGGTGGCCGGCGTGCACGCGATCGAAGGCGGCCACGCGCAGGCGGACCCCCTCGGCACGCTCCTGATCCCGGACGCCGGGGCCACGTCCCTCATGACGCGACTGATCTGAAAATAACCCCCGTCACGTGCCAGGCACTTGCAAAGTGCCTGGCACGTGACACTGTTCGTTTTCAAGGAATGCGACACTATGACCGTCACTACCATGCTACCGATCAATGATCGCCGCGAGATCTTCGGCTGGGCCATGTACGATTGGGCCAACAGCGCCTTCAGCACCACCGTCGTCACCGTCTTCCTCGGCCCCTTTCTGACGGCCATCACCAAGGCCGCGGCCGATGCCCAGGGCCTCGTCTATCTGTTCGGCACGCCGATCCGCTATGATTCCTTCTTCACCTACTGCATCTCGGTGTCGGTATTGTTGCAGGTGACCTTTCTGCCGATCCTCGGCGCGCTGGCCGACTATTCGCACCTGCGCAAACAACTGCTGCAGCTCTTCTGCGTGCTCGGCTCGGTGGCGACCATCGCCATGTTCGGGCTAGGGCCGGGCCTCCACTGGCTCGGCGGCGGCCTCTTCGTGGTCGCCAACCTGGCGTTCGGCGCCAGCATGGTTTTCTATAACTCTTACCTGCCGAACATCGCCAGCGCCGACCGCCGCGATCGCGTGTCGTCGTTCGGCTGGGCGATGGGCTATCTGGGCGGTGGACTGCTGCTGCTGCTCAATCTGGTCCTCTACCTCTTCGCCGATCGGCTTGGATTGGGCTCCGACACGGTGGCGCGCATCAGCCTGGCCTCGGCCGGCGTCTGGTGGCTGGGCTTCTCCTTCATTACCTTCGCCACCCTGCGTTCCCGCCACGCGGTACGCCCTTTGCCGCGCGGGGAAACCTACTTCTCGGTCGGCTTCCAGCAGCTCGCGCGGCTCATGGAAGTGCCTACCCCATTGGTCACCGGCCTGATGTTGTTGCCGCTCGCGATCCCGGTTTTGCTTCTGTTGCGCCTGCCCATCGTCGTCGCGCTGGCGCCGGCCGCCGGGCCGCTTTTGGTGCTCGCCATCTTCATCGGCCGCAAGGCCCGCACTTTGCCGGAGGCGATGAAGTACCTGGTGGCCTACCTGTTCTACAACGACGGCGTACAAACGGTCATTGCCGTCTCGGCCATCTTTGCCGTGAACGAACTGAAGATGTCCTCCACCAACCTGATCCTGGTGATCCTGATGATCCAGTTCGTGGCGTTCGCGGGCGCGTTGGGGTTCGGCCGGCTGGCCGAACGCTTCGGCGCGAAACAGACGATCCTCTTCAGCCTGGTCATCTGGAGCGCGGTGTCGCTGTACGCCTACGCCGGCATGCAGAGCACGGCGCGGGTGCTGGGCATGGAGCAGCGCCAGCTCGAGTTCTGGCTGCTCGGCTTCGTGATCGCGCTGGTGTTGGGCGGCAGCCAGGCGCTCAGCCGTAGCCTCTTCGCGCAGATGATCCCCCAGGACCAGGAGGCGGAGTTCTACAGCTTTTACGAGGTGAGCGAACGCGGCACCTCGTGGTTGGGCACTTTCCTGTTCGGCCTGGTCAATCAGCTCTTCGGGAGCCTGCGCATGGGAGTTCTCTCGCTGATCGTTTTCTTCATCGTCGGCCTGATTCTGCTGCCGTTCGTCAACGTGCCCAAGGCCATCGCCGAGGCCCAGGCCGCTCGAGCGACCGCCGAACCGTAAGCCGAAATGGATTTCGGTTCCGCTCATCACGAACTGACGCCCCGCACGGCCATGAATGGCTCGTGCTACCAGGCTGCGCCCGCCGAAACGGGCTGGGCGCCCATAGGCATCAAGCTAAAGTTGCCAGTAGGCCTGTTGCCGGTCATTACCCTCGCCCCTCCCCTTAGGGGAAAAAGGGGTTTTGCGGCGGGCGGCTGCGCCGCCCGCCGCAAAACCCTCATCCATCATCCCCTCTCTCTCCCTGGCCGCAGGGCCAGGGAGAGAGGGGGGACAAAGGGGGGTGAGGGGAAAAATCGGCAGCGACTTCATCGCCGGGCGTGCTCTTACCACTACCATCTCAGGAGGTCTTTCGATGCCATCTCGACGACGGAAGTTGCCCAACATCTTGTTGTTGGGCATTGATTCGCTGCGTGCCGACCATATGAGCTGCTACGGCTATGGCCGGCTGACCACCCCGCACATGGATCGCTTCGCCCAGGAGGGCACCCTCTTCGAGCGCTACTACAGCCCCCATATCCCCACCACCAGCGGCTACGCCAACATGCTCACCGGCATGGACGTCTTCAGCACGCAAGTGGTGGCGCTGCGCCACAAGGGACCCATGCGCGAAGAGATCAAGACGCTGCCGGAGATCCTGCGCGCGGCCGGCTACACCACCACCTGCGTCGGCTTTCGCGGCAACGCCGCTTCGCGCGGCTTCGACACCTACATAGATTACGATTCCGGCTGGAAGACCTGGAGCGAAGGCCGCATGCCGAAGGCCGAGAACCTCAACCAGGTGACGATCCCCGAAATAGATCGGCTGACCAAACAAAAGCAGCCGTGGCTGCTCTTCCTGCGCCACCTCGACCCTCACTCGCCCTACCTGCCGCCCGGCCCGTTCGAGCGCATGTTCTACGGCGGCAACGAGTGCGATCCCAAGAATAGATCGCTTGATGCCATGAAGGCGTTCAAGCCGTTCCGCGACTATCTGCTGAGCTGGATGCCGCCGGGGATCACTGACAAGGATTACGTGATCGCCCAATACGACGGCGAGATCGCGTACATGGACGCCGCCATCCGCGTCCTCTTCGCCGCGCTGGAAGCAAAGGGCATCATGGACGAGACCCTCATCGTGATCACCTCTGACCACGGCGAGACCCTCTACGACCACGACTGCTACTTCGACCACCACGGCCTGTACGATTGCACGCTGCACGTTCCACTCATCATCCGCTATCCCGGCCACGTGCCCGCGGGCAAACGCGTCGGCGGCTATGCCCAGCACTACGACCTGGTGCCGACGATCCTGGAGCTGGCCGGCATCGAGAGCGAGATCCGCTTCGACGGCCGCAGCCTGTTGCCGATGGCGCGCGGCGAGGTCCCCTCACACCAGCCCGAGTTCTACATCACCGAATGCACATGGATGCGCAAGCACGGCTGGCGCACGCCGCAATGGAAGCTGATCGAGGCCCTGGAGCCCGACTTCCACTTCAAGCCGGCCGTCGAGCTGTACAACCTGGTCGAAGACCCCGAAGAATACAACAACCTGGCCGAGGCCGAACCGCAGATCGTCGCGGCCCTGAAGGCGCGCATGGACGCGTGGATCGCCCGCCGCGAGGCCGAAACCGGCCTGCCGAACCCGATCTTCACCCAGGAGGACTGGCATGGCCACGCCGGGGTCGGCCCGTTCAAGACCTCGCAACAAGCCTACGACACCCTCTACATCGGCAGCCCGCGCCAGGCGCAACAGTTGCAGGCAAAGGCCAAGGGGGAAAAGTAATGCAACTGCGTTTCACGCCCGAGGACTGGGAGCGCATCGAACGCGACACGATGGCCTGGTGGGCCGGCGAGCTGGAACGGCCGCTCGTCTATCTGACCGCCACCGATCCGCTGCCGGCCCCCAAGCCGTTCGGCTACCAGAGCAACTATCCGCTGGAGATGCCGGTCGAGGCCGTGGTGGAGCGCTACGCGCCGCTGCTGGCCGCCACCCACTACTACGGCGACGCGTTCCCCATGCTCTGGATCAACTTCGGGCCGGGGATCATGGCCGGCTTCCTGGGCGCGCACGTCCACAGCGTGAGCGACCCCTCGGAGACGGTCTGGTTCACGCCAGCCCGTGAGACGCCGATCGCAGAGCTGAACGTGGCGTATGACGCCGACAACCTCTGGTGGTTACGGGTCAAGGCGCTGACGGCCGCGTTCGTCGAACGCTATGCCGGCCTGCTCCAGGTGGGCCATACCGACCTGGGCGGCAACCTGGACATCCTGGCATCCTTGCGCACCACCAGCGGCCTCCTCTTCGACGTGACCGAGCAGCCCGAGCACGTTGCGCGGCTCGTCCGGCGCATCACCGACCTCTGGCTGCGCTATTACGACGAACTGGACGCCATCATCCGGCCGACGTGTCGCGGCACCTCCTGCTGGACGCCGATCTGGTCTACAGGCAAGACCTACATGCTCCAGTGCGACTTCTCCTACATGATCAGCCCGCGCATGTTCGAACGGTTCGTGTTGCCCGACCTGATCGCCTGCTGCGAACACCTGGATCACGGCTTTTATCATCTGGACGGCAAGGGGGAGATCCCGCACCTGGATCTGCTGCTGGCGCTCCCGCGGCTGCGCGGCGTCCAATGGATCCCCGGCGACGGCCAGCCGCCGGCCGATCAGTGGCTGCCGCTCCTCAAGCGCATCCGGGACGGCGGCAAGCTATGCCAGGTGTTCGTGCGGCCCGAAGGCGCGCGGCGCATCGTGCAAAACCTGGGCGGCAAGGGATTCCTGTTGGTCATCCAACACGAGGAAGAGGAATTTCGCGATCGGGCAGAGGCGGAGAACTTCCTGAAGTTGTTGGCGCAAGAAGACGTCGGCCGGGGTGTCCGGCGCTTCTGAACAGGTGTAGGGCAAGTGGGGGCACTTGCCCTACAGTTGTCCATATGCGGCAGCACACAACGCGCAATGAAAATGAACAGAGCTTACGTGCCAGGCACTTTATGAATGTTAAGAATTTATTCCGGTAATCGAGCCGCGCT
>JBBIKA010000102.1:0-14706 GCA_037445695.1 Chloroflexota bacterium | reverse complement strand
CCCCGCAAGCCAAAGCGGGGACACGTCCCCGCAAGCCAAAAGCGAGGTCATGCCCCCGCAAGCCAAAGCGGGGGGCTCAGCGGGGCAACGGCAACCTGGCCACGATCGTCGTGCCCTGGCCCGGGGCCGAGGTGATGGTGAGCCGGCCGCCGTGGAGCAGGGCCCGCTCGCGCATCCCCATCAGCCCGAAGTGGCCCTTCCGCGCCAGGTCGGCCGGCTGTTCGGGTGGGGTGAAGCCGATGCCGTCATCCCGCACGACCAGGGTGAGGGCGTCGGCCGCGAAGGTGACTTCGATCCAGGCGTTGGCCGCGCGGGCGTGCAGGGCCACGTTGTCCAGCGCTTGCTGCACGATGCGGTAGGCGGCCAGCTCCAGCTCGTGGGCCAGCCGCACCACCTCGCCCCGCACGGTCAGGTGGACGCGCAGGCCGTGCCGCGCCTCGGCCTGCCGGGCCAGCATCTCCAGGGCCGGCACGAAGCCGAGATCTTCCAGGTAGATCGGCCGCAGGTCGCCGATGATGCGCCGCAACCCGACGATCTCTTCGTCAATCAGGCTGTTCAGCTCTTGTAGCCGGTCGGCGGCGCGGGCCGGATCGTGCGCCAGGGCCTTCAGCGCCATCTGCCCGCGCTGTTTCAGGGCAATCAGCCCCTGGATGATGCCGTCGTGCAGCTCGTGCGCCAGGCGGTTGCGCTCGGCCTCCTGGCCCTGGGTGATCGCGCTCAGGTAATCGCGCATCCCGCTCTGATAGGCGCGAATGCGCTCGGCCATCTGGGCCAGGGTGACGCGCAGGTCGTCAATCTCCTGCACCCCGCCCACCGGCTGCTCGATGGCGTCGAAGTCGCCCCAGGCCACGCGCGCGGCCCGCCGGGCCAGCTCTTGCAGCGGCCGCACCACGTTGAGCATCCCCAGCGAGACGGCCAGCAGCGCCACGACCGCGACAAACAACAAGACCAGCGGCAATATCTCGACCACGCTCATGCCCATCGAGGTGATGGCGCGCACGTCCTCGGCCGCGATCAGCGTCCAGCCGGGCGGCTCGATGGGCGCGTAGGAGGCGAGCAGCTCGCGGCCGGCGCGGTCGCGCAGGTAGGTCGAACCGGGGAGGGCTGCCGGCAGGTCGGCGAAGAGGCTCACGTCCTGGATCAGGCCGGCCGGGTCGTGATGGTGGATGCGCCGGCCGGTCCGGTCCAGCACCAGGAGCGCGGCGTGGGTTTCGCCCTCGGTCAAGAGGCTGCCGTCGCTCAGGCTGAGCGCCTCGATGGATAGGCCGGCGATCAGGACGTGTCCCTCGGCCGCGGGCGCGGCAATCAACAGCCGCGGGGAGGCGGGGTCGCTTAGATCGGTCTCGTATTGCGGCTTGCCGACCGCAGCGGTGCGGACGGCCAAAAGGCGCGGCAGGTCGCCGGCCATCCATCCGGCCGGGGCCGGGGAGGCCGTCACGAGCGCGCCGCGAGCGTCCAGCAGCGCCAGGCTCTCCAGGCCGGCCGCGCGCGCGTCGGCGGAGAGCAAAGCGGTCGGGGAGGCGGGGGGCACGGTCACCGTGGCGGCGAGGCGGGTCAGCGCGGCGGTCTGCTGCGCGATGGCACTGGCCAGGCGATTGGCCTCGGCGGTCGTCAGGCCGCGGTCGCGCTCTTCGACCAGCCGGGTCATGGCCTGGCGATGCCGGGCGATGCCGACCAGCGAGAGCGCCACCAGCACGATCGCCAGCGGCAGGATCGTCCAGAGCAGCAGTTGGGCCTGCAGGCCGCGCAGGAGTCGCGCCCCGCGCGGCGGCCGGCCCCGGCTCGTTTCAGGCGTCATCCAGCACCAGCCAGCCCAGCTTGAGCGCCTTGGTGACCGCCTCGGTGCGGCTGGCCACGGCCAGTTTGCCGTAGATGTTGGCCAGGTGGCCCTGCACCGTGCGATCGCTGAGGCCCAGCTCGGCCGCGATCTGCTTGTTGGTGAGGCCGCGGGCGGCCAGGCGCAGCACTTCCAGCTCGCGTTCGCTCAGCGGCTCGACCTGATCGGCCGCGGCCGCGGGTTTGCCGCTGGTCATCTGAGCGACCACCTTGGCCGCGACGTCGGGGGCCAGCACTTTGCCGCCGGTCGCCACCGTCTTCACCGCCCGCACCAGGTCGTCGGGATCGGCGTTCTTCAGGATGTAGCCGTCGGCGCCGGCGCGCAGCAGCGCGAAGACGTAGGGATCCTCGTCGTAGGCGGTGAGGATCAGGACGCGGATCTCCGGCCAGGCGGCTTTGATCTGCCGTGTGGCCTCGATGCCGTTCACGCCGGGCATCTGCACGTCGAGCACGGCCACCTGCGGCCGCAGCTCGCCGGCCAGGCGCACGGCCTCGGCGCCGCCGGCCGCCTCGGCCACGACCGTCACCCCGCCGTCCTCTTCCAGGAACTCGCGGATGCCCTTACGCACCACGGCGTGGTCGTCGGCCAGGAGGACCCGGATCGGTTCAGGTGTTGCAGGATTGGTGGACACGTTCGCGATCCTGTAATGGAGCACGGCGAGTGGGTTTGGGGGCCGCCGCGCGGCCGCCCCTCCCACCGCCGGCGGTCAGTATACCACGCTTGAGAGATCTGCGCCAGCGCGGTGTGGGCAGCACGGGGTCCGTGGCCAGCGCAGCCGACCACGGACCCCTGACCAATCGCTCACGCGCCCAGCTTGCGGCGCAGCTCGTCATATTCCTGCGGCGTGATCTCGCCGGCCGCCAGCCGGCGACGCAGGATATCGAGCGCGGACTCGGCCGCGGAGCTCCGGTTCGGACCGGCCTGGCTCAGCCGCGTCAGCGCCACAATGGCCCAGATCACCAGGCCGATGATCAGGCCCCAAAAGAGGAGCATACCCAGGCCGCCCAGCAGGCCCATGCCCCAACCCCAACCGTTCATCATCATTGCACCCTCCCTTTCTGCAGCAGCGGCGACACCAGACGAGACGTCCGGCGTCGCCGATCAGCTTGCGACTATCATCGCGCAAGGAGGGCCGCCTGCCAAGGGCGCTTTGGCGCAGAGTGCAGCAGGCTATTTGGCGCGCCGTCGCGCGGCAGTCGGCGCGCCGGAGGGCGCGCCGACTGCCGCGCTTCGATCGTGCCCGTGTGCCAGGCGCGGCCGATTTTATGCAGCCGCCGGCCACAGGGGCCTGGTCGCGCGCCGGCGGCCCGGCTTCGCGCTGGCGGGCGCCACTGCGCTGATCGGCATGCCGGGGGAATCGCAGCTTCCGAAGGCGTTTGGCCGGCCGCCCCGTACCCGGTTCAATCGGTGGGAGGAGGGACGGTCCGGTTCACTTGGGCCGCGCGCAGCGCCTGATCCAGGTCCTCCTGGATATCGGCCAGGTCCTCAATGCCCAAGGAGAGACGCACCAAGTTGTCACTGATACCCAGGCGAATACGTTCCTGGGGCGGCAATGAGCGATGAGAGGACATGGCCGGATACAAGGCGAGGGAATAGACATCGCCCAGGCTGGTCGCAGGCAGAACGACCCGCAGCGATTCGAGAAAACGAAAGACGGCCTGGGCGCCCCCGCCGGCCAGTTCAAAACTGACCACGCCTCCATAACCTCGGCCGGCAAACAACCTGGTCGCCAGTTCGTGCTGGGGATGCGATGGCAGGCCGGGGTAGTTCACATGGGCGACCGCCGGGTGTTTTTCCAACCACTGCGCGATGGCGAGCGCGTTCTCGCACTGGCGCTGTACACGCAATGGCAATGTTTTCAGGCCACGCAGAATCAACCAGGCTTCGTGCGGCCCCAATACGCTCCCGACCAGCTTCAGCAGCTCGTGCAGGGACTGACGCCGGGGCCGGTTGGTGGCGATCACGCCTCCCATCACGTCTCCATGCCCGCCCAGATACTTGGTGGCGCTGTGTACCACATAATCCGCGCCATGCTCCAAAGGACGACATAGCCAGGGGGTCGTGAAGGTGCTGTCTACGATGACCTCGGCGCCGACTGCGTGGCCGCGTTCGATCACGGCCGGCAGGTCGGCGACTTTGAGCAGCGGATTGGAGATGGTCTCCAAGATCATCGCGATCGGGCGTTCGCGAGCCAGTATCTGCTCCAGAGCGTCTAGGTCGTTCATGTCCGCGAAGCAGACGCGCACCCCACGGTCGGCCAGGACGGAACTCAGAAGCGTATAGGTGTGCCCGTAGCAATCCTGAGCGGCAACTACTGTTGCTTCATGACGGATGCCGGCGTTGAGAAGGGCCAGATGGATGGCCGCCATTCCAGAGGAGGCCGCGATGGCCGCGCTCGCGCCTTCCAGCGATGCGATAGCAGCCTCCAAAGCACTCACGGTCGGCGTGCCGTAGCGGGCGTAGACCGGGCCGGGGCGCTCGCCGGCCAGCACCGCATCGAGATCGGCTGCCTCGTCATACAGATAGCTGACACTGGGAGTAATTGGAGAGGCTACGGGTGTTGCGTGCAGGTAAGGCGCGCGCTCACCTGCATGCACGGCGCGAGTCGCAAAGCCGGCCCCTTGGGGTAAAGAACGAGCCATTGAATGACCTCCGTGATGAGAAAGCACAAGCCGCCGCGCACCCGCTCAGAACAAGCCTCCGAGCTGGCCGCGCAGCCGATCGGCCGTCGCCAGGCCGTGGTTGATGGCCCGCGGCCGGCCGGTCGCGTCCAGGATCACCGTGGTGGGCACGGTGAGAACCCCATACCGGCGCGCCAGGTCCTCATGCTCCAGGGCATCCACCTTGCGCAGCACGACCGGATGGCCCAGCTCGGACAGCAGTTGCTCCAGGATGGGCATCTGTCGCAGGCAGCACTGCACGCAATCCGGGGTGGTGAAGCACAAGATCGTGGGGAGCCCTTCTCCGCCTGGATGGCTCACGTCTGCGGCGGTTCTCTCGGCCAGCGCGGTCAGGTGTCGCCGCTGGGCCACCCGCCAGGCGAGCGCCATCGCCGCCATGACCAACGCGAAGGCGGCCAGGATCAGGACGCGCTCGATCATCGGCCGACCCTTCCCTGTGAGCCACGCCACCAGGGCAGCTCCGCCCGCACGCCCAGGCGAGCGAGCTGATAGTAGAAGAAGCAGCCCAGGCAGAAGCCCCAGAAGAGGTTGATCGCGGCCAACACCACTACGACGGCGGCCAGCATCCAGCCGAGGACGGCCGCATTCAAAGCGAAGCCAATTGTGGCCGCCATGAGGAATAAACCGCCGACGCCCTGGGCGAAAAGGTGCGGCTCTGGCTCGTCCGGCTGCGGATCCGGCTTGAGCAGCCCCGCCGGTCGCACCACATGGACATATATCAGCTTGAACAACCCCGCGCCGGGCCAGATCGTGCCCACGAGCATGATCAGCCCGACCGCTGTCACCAGCCAGGGCCGGTCGGCGAGGAAGCTCAGGATCAGCAAGGCGATAATGGCGGCCTGGTTGAACCGCAATGCCGTATGGTCTACCGTACGAATCGTCATGTCCTGACTCCATGCGAAAGAAACACGCCCCTTGAGCGGCAAGGTCCTGAGGTCCATCACATCGCATTAGGCGAAACGCTGCACTCATTCATACCCGGCAAACACAGCCCAAAGGGCAATTTTCTCAAAGCCGTTCCTTTCGATACTCCAGGAGCGTCGTCCCCTCGCGCCGCAACTCGTCCATCTGGTTCAAAAGCCTCGCCTGGGTGCTCTCCGGCAACTGCTCGATGTAAAGAGACAGCCCATCGCAGGTGATCGGATGCTCCCAGATCAGGCTGAGGTTTGCGGCAGCCGATTCGGCATCGGCCTCGGTCCAGGTGTCCTTCGCGGCCAGGTCCACCAGAGAGGCCACGCCTCGTAACACGCCGTCATGCTCGGTGAGCAATCGGTGCAGGCCGGCCTCCCCGAGGAATTCGATCAGGCTCGGATACAGATGCTTCTCCTCAAACTTGAAGTGCGGCCCCACCAGCTGATTGGCCTCATCCAGCGTGGCTCGGACTTTCCCCGCATCCCGTGCTTGAATAGCAGCGGTTCGCAGGTTCATCAAGGCCTTCACCACTTTCGCGTGGTCCGCGTGAAACTCCTCGACTAGCGTCCGTTCAGCCATCTCTATGTCCTCCTTCCTCGTTGTTTTTCCTGTGGCGTTTCGCCTAACGCGCGAATCTCTGTTCCAACCGGCTCATCGAACAGCCCTAAGCTTAGATACTTTACCCCGCTATCGGGCAAAAGCGCCACCACGACCCCTTCCCTCAGCTCGCGGGCGATCTGCAGGGCGGCATCTACCGCCGCCGCGGCTGAGAAACCGACGAACAGCCCCTCTTCCCTCGCCAGCCGTTGAACCATCGCCAGCGCCCGGTCTGCGTCCGCGCGCATGGTGCGGTCGGGCAGGGTGGGGTCGTAAATGCCGGGGACGATCGCCGTGGCCATGTGCTTCAGTCCCTCGATCACCTGGAACTCGTCCGCCGGCTCCACGGCGATTAACTGCACCCGCGGATTGTACTCCCGCAATCGCCGTCCCACCCCCATCAACGTGCCCGAGGTCCCCACGCCGGCCACAAAGTGGGTGATGCGCCCCTGCGTCTGCTCCCAGATCTCCGGGCCGGTCGTCTCGTAGTGGGCCAGCCAGTTCGCCGGGTTGTTGTACTGGTCCGGGTAAAAGTACTTCTCCGGCGCTTCCGCCACGATCTTCCGGACCAACCGGATCGCCCCATCCGATCCCTCGAGCGGATCGCTCTCGATGATGCGCGCCCCGTACGCTCGCGCCAGTTGCCGTCGCTCGCGGCTGACGTTGGCCGGCATCACCAGCTCGACGCGATACCCTTTCACCGCGCCGATCAGCGCATAAGCGATCCCCGTGTTGCCACTGGTGGAGTCAATGATGATCTTATCCGGCGTCAACCGGCCGTCCCGCTCCGCTTCTTCGATCATGCGCAGCGCCGGCCGATCCTTCACCGATCCGCCGGGGTTGAACCACTCCGCCTTGACGTATAGCTCGACACCGGCCGGCAGGCCCTCAACGACGCGGGCGAGCCGAAACAGCGGCGTATGGCCGATGCGCGCCAGGACATTCTGGGATCGTGCTTCGGCCACAATGGCCTGGACCAACCCATGACGAGCCGGCCGCCCATCGCGGGGGGCCGGCCTATCCGCCTCACGAACGTTCAACATGCCACATTCCTCCATGGAGACACTCACGCTGTGCCTCCTGAAATCGCCAGCCCCAGCACCCGTTCCCGCCCTTCCGCTCAACGTACCAGCTCCTCAACCCGATGCCCGTTCCCCGCCACCGCAGACTGTCGCGGCGGAAGCCCGCAGAACTGCTCGTAGTCTATCAGCTCCATGACGGTGGGTTGATCCCCGCAGACGGGGCAATCGCGATCGCGCTGTATCCTCAACGTGCGAAACGTCATCTCCAGCGCGTCGAACATGAGCAGCCGGCCCACCAGCGGCTCGCCGATCTGCAGGATATACTTGATCGCCTCTATCGCCTGGATGGATCCGATGATGCCGGGTAAGACGCCCAGGACGCCCGCCTCCGCGCACGAGGGCACCTCGCCTGGCGGCGGCGGATCGGGATACAAACAGCGATAGCAGGGCCCCCCTCGCGCCGGATCGTACACGGCCACCTGCCCCTCGAAGATGAAGATGCTGGCGTCCACCAACGGCTTCTTCAACAGGACACAGGCATCGTTGACCAGGTAGCGCGTCGGGAAGTTGTCCGAACCGTTGAGCACGATGTCATACTGCCCGATGATGTCAAGCGCGTTGCTGGAATCGAGCAACACCCGATGGGGCACCACTTTCACATCGGGGTTGATCTCGCGCAGTCGGTCCACGGCCGACTCCACCTTGGGCCGGCCGATGTCACTGTGGCCATGCAGGATCTGCCGCTGCAGGTTGGATAGGTCCACCGCGTCGAAGTCCACGATGCCGATGGTGCCAACGCCGGCAGCCGCCAGGTAGAGCGCGGCCGGCGATCCCAGCCCGCCCGCGCCGATCAGCAGCACCTTGGACTCCAGCAGTTTGAGCTGCCCAGCCTCGCCCACCTCCGGGATGAGAATGTGCCGGCTATAGCGAGTTCGCTGCTCGTCGCTGAGCACGCGCGGGACCACGAAGGGAAGCCCGCTGTTCTTCCATTGGTTGAACCCGCCGCGCATCGAGAAGACATTGGTGTATCCCATCGCCTTCAGGTCACGCGCCCCCAGCAGCGAGCGCACGCCGCCGGCGCAGTAGACCACGATGGGGGCATCCCGATCGGGTTGGATCTCCTCGATGCGCAGCTCCAGGAAGCCGCGTGGCACGAAGCGCGCCCCCGGCACATGCCCCTGAACCCACTCGTCACGCTCCCGGATGTCCACGATGGTCAGTTTCTCGCCCGCGTCCAGCCGCCGCTGCACCTCGTGAACATCCAGTTCGGGAACGCGAGCGCGCGCCTGGGCCAGGAGCTGATCGCGGGTGACCCGGCCTGTTGGGGGAGCTGCTGGCTCACTCGCCGGGGCCGGCTCAGCCGCGACGGCGGGCAGCCCACACGGCCCCACGGCCGCCTGAGCGGCGCCGGCGGCCACCTCCGGCTTTTGCGGAGCGCGCCGGCTCCACTCAGCCCAGGATCCCTCGTAGTTGCGCACCCGCTCGTACCCGGCCAGCCGCAGTGCCCAGTAGGTGTGCGCCGAGCGAGCGCCGGTCTCACAGTAGACGACCACCTCTTTATCCGGAGTGATCCCCGCCTCCACAAATCGGTGGCGCAATGCCGCCGGAGCCCGATAACGCTGGCTATCGCCCAGGACCACATTCTCCTCCCACGGCAGGTTGATGGCACCGGGCAGATGGCCGCGACGGTACTCCGGAGGCGTGCGCGTGTCCACCAGGACGACCGCCGGATGGCCCAGGTGAGCGGTGATCCATTCGATGGTGGCCAGCTTGCTCTCGTCGGGTTGAGCCCGATATGCCGTTGGCCGCACGACCGGCTCTTCAGTGGTGACCTCGCCGCCGGCCTCCAGCCACGCCTGCCAACCCCCATCGAGCAGGGAGACGTGCGCCTGTCCCCAGTAGTCCAGCAGCCAGGCGAACAAGGCCGCTAGGGGACCGCCCGCCTCGTCGTAGACGACGACGAAGTCCTCGCGCGACAGCCCCAGCTCGCCGAGGACGGCCTCGCCCGCAGCCTGCGGGACCAGTTTGCCCGGGATCCCGTCCACGACGGTGAACAGCCGCCGGACATCCAGGGAAACGGCCCCTGGGATATGTCCCCACGGGTAACCGGATTGGAACTGCTCCAGGGTCGGGCGGACGTCCACCACGCGCAAGCCGGGATCGCTCAGATGCTCCTGAAGCCACTCAGCATCCACCAGAAAAGCCAAGCCCTGCCTCTCGCTCATGACTTTGCTCCTTCGTTCGGCCGGCTCAGTGTGATCACCCACTCTGGAGAGCCGGTCTCCCGGATCTGCCATTGGAACCCCAGGCGTTTCGCCTGCGCAGGGATCGTCTCCAGGGCAGGCGCGTGATCGGTGATGACCTCCAGGATCTCACCCTTGGGCAAACGTTTCATCGCCTCCACCGCTTTCAGCATCGGATACGGGCAGATTTCGCCCCGGACATCGAGCTTCATCAGCAAACCTCCACGTCTTGCGGGGCGAGGCGTTGCCTCGCCCCTACGATTTATGATTTATGATCACCGTTCGATCGGCAGATCGGTGCGGTTGCCCCACTCCTCCCAGGAGCCATCGTAGTTGACCACGTTCTCAAAGCCCAGCAACTGCGTCAACACGAACCAGGAATGCGCGGCGCGCACGCCGGTCTGGCAGTACGTGAACACCTGTTGATCGGGCCGGGTGCCTACCTGCTCGTATAGCTTCCGCAGCTCGTCCACCGACTTGAAGGTGCCGTCTGGGTTTACCTGGCTCGTCCACTCCAGGTTGATCGCGCCGGGGATATGCCCACCGCGAGCGGAGCGGACATCCTGGCCGGTGTACTCCTTGGGGCTGCGCGCGTCCAGGATCACCTTGTCCGACTGCTCCAGGCTCGCCAAGACCTGTTCCCAGGTGGCGCGGATCGCCTGGTTTGGCTCGCCGGCTTTATAGGTGGTCGGCGTCACGTTCGGCACTTCCTGGCTCCGCTCTCGTCCCTCGGCCACCCACTTCTTGCGGCCTCCGTCGAGGACGCGCACATCCTGATGGCCGTAGTATTTCAGGGTCCAAAACGCGCGCGTGGCGAACAGGCTGTTCGAGTCGTCGTAGAAGACCACGGTGGTCTGATTGTCAATGCCCAGCCGGCCCAGCAAGGCCTCGAGCTGCTGGGCGGTGAGGATCTGCCCTTTGACCGGATCATCTGGGTTGGTGAGATCGGTCTGCCAGTTAACGTACACGGCGCCGGGGATGTGCCCCTCCGCGTACACCTCGGGTTTGCTGCTCACGTCCACCAACCGGATGCCCTCTTTGTGCAGGTTCTCCGCCACCCAGTTCGTATCTACCAACACCTCCGGGTGAGCCATCTCGGCAGCAGCCATCGCCTTCTCGGCGACGGCCGGGCCGGCAGGCGCCTGTTCGACAGCAGCCGGCGTGGCCGGCACCGCGCAAGCCGTCAACAACACGGCAACTACGAGCAACCAGATCCTGCTAAATCTCATTTTGCAACCCTCCTCAATGGTTACTACATCAACCGTCGGATCACCTGTACACCCAGGAAAGCGCCAATCGCCAGCGATCCCCCGAACACCCAGCCGTTCAGGGCCAGTGACGGGATCGCCGAGAAAAACGCGCCGATGGTGCAGCCGACCGCGATCCCCGCGCCATAGCCCATCAAAACGCCGCCTCCCAGCGACTGGGCGTATCGCCGGCGGTCGGCAGGCAGGCGGATCTTGAACTCGCCGGCCAACACCGCCGCGAGCAGAGAGCCCACGATCAGGCCAATGTCCAGCATCAGACCATGGGTCAGCAGGCCGCTCTCCGCCGCCAGCGAGCACCCTGCGATCTGGTCCACCCCCAGCAGAGGCCCGGCCGACAGCCCGACCAGCCCGGCCAGCGCATCCGCCCAGCGGGCCAGCTCACCGGTCAGGCCCCACGGATGGCGATAGGCATATTCGAACACGTTGAGCGCGCCCAGCCCCAGTCCTGCCAACGCCACCGGCCAGGCCCGGACAAAGATCGTGTGATAGAGGCTGTTCAGCCGTTCCCTGAACGTAAAACCGGCTGTCGGCGCAGGCGGCTCCGGAAACACGATCCCACTGCGCGCCTCCCACCACAGCACCAGCAGGTACAGCGCCCCCAACGCCAGCAACGTCAGGCTGACAGCGCCGCCGTATCCCAGATAGCGTGGGAGCCACACGACCGGCTGCCTGGAGATGTGGACCTGCCACCACCAGTTCCAGGTTCGGCTCGCCCCCCATAACCCGACCAGGATCCCGCCCATCGCCACCCAGGACGCCACATACCCCTCGCCCATACGGTACAGGGAGCCTGAGACGCACCCGCCGGCCAACACCATCCCCAGCCCGAAGAGCACGCCTCCCACCACGATATGCCAGCCCAGCGGCACCGCGTGCGCATCGGGCGGCAGGATGCCCAAGGCGGGATTCGGGACCAGGTTGGACATCACAAGAGCGAAACCCAGCGTCGCTACGGCCATGCCGGCCAGGATGGCCCGCATCACCCGCCCCTGCTGCAGGAGGAACAGGTCACGGAAGGCCGACGCGAAGCAGAAACGGCTGCGCTGCAGAACTACTCCAAACCCCAGGCCGAACAGCCAGAAGACCGCAAAGGCCCGGTCCACGTAGCTTACCGCGGTAGCGACGAACAGCGCCACGAGCAAGAGCATCACGCCGGTGACCTGACTTCGCGTCGGCGATTTCCTTTCAAGGCCTATGGACACAGCCATGATAACCCCCTCAACCTCCCGCCATCGCGGGCACGATGGAGATACGGTCCCCTGCCATCACTGGCGTCTCCTTGCCTTGCAGGGTGCGGATCTCGTCCTCGTTCACGTAGATGTTGATAAACCGCTTGAGCTCGCCGTTTTCGTCCAGCAGGCGATCCCGGATGCCCGGGAACCTGACCTCCAGGTCCTCGATCACGGCCAAAACGGTCGCGCCCGAAGCTTGCACCCTCGATTGGCCACCGGTAAGCCGGCGGAGAGGGGTTGGGATATTTACCGTTACCATGTCGTCCTCCCTCACAGCAAAAGTGATGTCTCCAAATTGTCCGTCTGGGCCACGAGCGTATTTACACGACTTCTATTTCCGCTTCCTCGACCTCAACGACCTGGCGGCGGACCTCCTGATCCTGCGTGATGAAATACAGCTCGTAGCGGGCCAGACGTTTGTCTGCCGTAGGCACATAGCGTACAAGCAAATCGGATTGCCCTCGCACCCGTTCGGCCTCTGAAGGCAGTTGGGGCACCGGCTCTGTCTCTCCCTGAACCATACGAAAAGCCCGCATTGTGGGCCGGTCCTGATCGGCCAATGAACAGATCACGTACAGGCTCTCAGGGTAGTAGGCGCGCAGCGCGTCGGTGGCCGATGGATAGGCCGGCGATGCCGGGTGAGAGTGATAGATGGCCACCAGTTCTTGGCCTTGCGCCTCGAACTCGAACTGCTTGAGGAGCGTCTGGGGATCCATCTCATAGTCCAGCCGGGCATTAGCGGCCACATTACGCGCCCGCCAGACGGCGTCCACTCTCCCTACCCGACCTGAGAGCAACCCACAGACCTCCTCAGGATACCCTTCTCGCGCGTGAGCAACAATGTCATCATAATGCGTCCGAGTGAGGATGAGCTTTGGCATTCCGCTTCCTCGAAACCGTAGAGCAATTCTTCCGAAAACAAAAAAAGACCAACGCGACGACGTCGGCATTGGCGTCTTCTGCCCGCAGCCGCTGCCGAAGGCAGCAGCTGCTCGCGACCGGCAGGTCTGGATACACAAAAGCCCAGGGGCCAGCCCCTGGGCTTACTCATGTGCACCCGACGCCGGCGCTCTCCCCTCCTGAATTCCTGACGGGGGCAGATCGCACTAACTCGTCGGTTGGTCTTTTATTGCTACATAGCAAATATCAGCCGGACGAGGTGCTATCGCCCCCGCCCGGACAGATGCACTGCAAAGGCACGGTGTTGACAAACATGTGGGAACCCATCCAAATCCTTCTTAGACTATACAATCATTGCGCTCAGAGAACGCAAATTCTTTGTCTTATACTTGTACGGCTATGTTATTCAGATAAGCCACAGAAGTCAAGCGCCAAATGGCGGGGATGATCATAGGCTATTTGGCGCGGTCGCGGATCTCTTCGCGACTTCCTTGCGTCAACCGTTCATCAATGGTACAATCAAAATTCAGGAGACACCCGCATGACTGTGCAACAGCCGAGCTCATCGCAGCCACCCAAGCGCGTCTATTTGGATGTATGCGCTCTCAACCGGCCGCTTGATGATCAGAGCCAGATGCGCATTCGACTGGAAACAGATGCAGTCTTGCTGATCCTCAGTCATGTACGGGCGCACACCTTGCAGATGGTGGTCTCGCCGATTCACCGCAGAGAAGCTTCAGCCAACCCTGACCTGGCACGACGTGAGCACGTGCGGGTGTTGCTCGAAGAGATCGGTACAGAAGCAACTGTGAATCTGATGCAAGCGCGGGAGCAGGCAGAAGACCTCTTTCGGCATGGCCTTGGTGCGGCTGATGCGGCCCACGTGGCCTTTGCCGAGCTTGCCGGTTGCGATTTTGTCAGCGTAGACGATCGTCTGCTGCGCCGGTTGCGACGGATCGGTCTCAAGGTTTGGTTCGGCACTCCAACTGCTTATTGTGATAAGGAAGATCTTCGATGAGTACACAAACTTACCTCCCGGAAGATACCGTCGTGCGTCGCGGGCTGGAAGCGCTTATGGCGGCGCTGGGCCCGGTGGAGACAGCGCGCTTCCTCAGCCTGCCTCGCTCTCGCTACGCAGACTATGTGCAGTGGCATCGCCGATGGCAAGAACAACTCGACCCTCAGCAGTTCTTCGATGACGTCTTCGGCCCCCCGCCGGCCCCCGACCAGACTGTTGATCGTTGAGATATGCCGTTGGGGTTCCCGAGGTTTTTTTCCCTTCCTTTGCTTAACTCGCGCACCTGCGGCGGCCAGCCTTACGGCCGCGCGTGGATCAGCCGGACCAGCTCGCCACGCAGAGGCTCGACTTCAACGATCGTCAGTCCGGCCCGCCGCACGTTTGCCACGGTCCGCCGGTTGATGTTGGCCCCCATCACCCGCACCACCAGCGGGTTGAGGAGGTCCATCAGGGGCCCGATCACCGGCCGGTCCACCCGCATGTGTTCGAGCAGCCAGATGTCGCCGCCCGGCCGGACGACGCGGCCCAGCTCGCGCAGGCCCGCGACCGGGTCGGGAACGGAGCAGAAGACGAAGGTCGCCACGGCCGCATCGAAGGCGCCGGCGGAGAACGCCAGGTGTTGGGCGTCCATCAGCCGCAGATCTACCCGCACCCCCAAATCGGCCGCGCGGCGCCGGGCGCGCGCCAACATCCGCTCGCTCAGGTCAATCGCCGTGACCTGGGCGGTCGGCGGGTAGTAGGGCAGGTTCTTGCCGGTCCCCACGCCCACCTCCAACACGCGGCCGGCCGGCACGGCCGCCCACAGCCGGCGCCGCCAGGCGCCGAAGGCCGCGCGCTCGACAACCGCCTCCAGGATGTCGTACAGCGGCGCGATGCGATTGTAGCGCGCCCGTGTGACCGCGGTCTGCCTGACCATCCCGTCCATGGTTGTCACCCCCGCCCTCACGCCTCGACGATCAGCTTGCCGCGCAGCATCCCCATCTGGCACTGGAAGCC